>CAKZQY010000241.1 GCA_937142015.1 uncultured Halobacteria archaeon | reverse complement strand
CGACGGCGTCCGTGATCGCCGCGCGGTAGTCGTCGTGTGCCGCCGCTGCGCGAGTCAACGCGTCGTCTGCCTCCGCCATCGCGGCGTCGACTGCAGCGTCCGCCTCGGTGGCTGCCGCCGCGCCGGTGTCTGACTGCTGTGCGCCTGCCTGTCCGTCACGCTCTTGTGACGGTGCATCTGAGTCGGTCATGGGTAGTCGTGATGCGTGCGACACCCCGGTGAGGGTGCTGTGACACCCTCGCCACTTCTTGCGGTCTGCCGAAGCGGCGAGCCCGGCGTGTCGCAGTTATCGCTTTCTCTGGCTCTGACTTAATCGTTTCGATACTGTTTCTCGATGCGATACGAAGGTTTATCAGTGATAACGAGCGGGGGTAGTGTTCCGATAGTGAGGGGGTGTTGGTGTGTGTGTGACGAGTGATTTGGGAGCTGTGAGCTGTTCTCGTCGCTCGTCTGCACACTACCGCGGAAATTGCGACGTACCCCTGTACGAGACGCAACTGTCTCGCGGGACTCGTGACCGACGGTATCAGATCGGGTTCACGCTCGTCGGGAGCCAACCCCGCGGTGCCGGACGGGTCGGCGAACGGATGGACTCCGCAGCTACTCGTCGGGTTTGTGCGCGCGGAGCAGGTCGAGGTACTCGGTGATTCGCTCTTCGGTCTCCGCATCGAGGTCGGCGTCAGCCAGCCACGTGTCGAGTACTTCGAATTTCCACGTGGTCGTGAACTCCGCCTGCTCGCAGAGTTCTCTGTACTCGTCCTCCGCTTCGGGGTCTGTCTCTCCTGCGAGTGTCGTTGCAATGAGAGAGAGCATCAGACTATGTGCTGTGTATTCCGGGGATTCACTCTGGGCTCGGGCGTCACTGGCGACCTGTCTAGCCTGATCGATGTTGCCTAGGGTTATCTCCATCTCCGCTAGGTTTTGATGTGCTGTGGCGTCGTCGGGATCGATGTCGATGGCGGTCTTGTAGTGGTTTCTGGCCGCCTCATACTCGTCGAATTCATGTCTGAGAAGGTTCGCGTAGTTATTATAGGGGCTAGAATCACCAGAACCAATACTAATGGCTTGTTCAAAATCCCTTCTCGCCTTCTTCGGCTCACCCGCACGCATCCTTGCAGCCCCACGTACAGAATATCCTGGCGCGTATTCCGGGTCCGTCGATACGATCTCGTCACAGATTTCGATAGCGTTCTGATAGTTCTCGTTATCCAGTGCCTCGATTGCGTCTGACTGCAGCAGTCTCGTTTTCAGGAACTCCTCTTCCTCCACGGACGAAGCGGCACTCCCGCTTTCTTCGAGAATCCCCTCTACTTGATCTGCCCGTTCTCTCGCTCTATCGAGCAGTTCGTCCCGTGTCGGTGGTTCCACGTCGCTAATCTGCCGTCCGAACTGGAGCATCAACGACTGGAATCCCTCAATCTCGACCACGTGTGCATCCGGGCGTGAGAGCAGTTTCTCTGCGTCCCCCGAGAGGTCGTCCGGGTCGAGCGTACACCAGTAGATCCCGTACTCGGAGAGTTCTGCGTCCAACAACGTTCCCATGATCGACTCGTCGTTGCCGCCGTACCCGACGACCACCAGCCCGTACTCGCCGACCGTCTTCCGCAACGCCTCGTCCATCTCTCCTTCGAGGGCTTCCGTCTCGTCCTCTGTGTTCTGTAGGTTGCTGTACAGGTAGTCGCCGTGGAGCTTCACGATGGACGGGTGGTCGTGCGTCAGTTTGAATTCGGGCGCGACAGCGCGGTGATGCACGAGGTGCGGCCTGTCACCGATGTAGCGGTAGAACGCGTCGTACAGCAGATCGTCGAAGTTGGGCGTCAGCGTGTGAGGAACGTACTGTTGGCCCTCGTCGTCGGTCATCATCGACGCTAGGATGACGTGGCCGACCGTCGGTGTCGCGTCCTCGACGAGCTCTTGGATTCGTTCCCGCCGTTCACCACTCGTCGGGTGTCGCCTATCGAACCAGAACCCGTACCGATCAGTCTGGTCGATCTGATTTTCCTCTTCACACTGTTTGCCCCACTCCTCGAACTCCATCTCTGGGTCCTCGTAGTCGTAACACTCCTCTCGCCAGGTCTCGATCAGTTCGCCAGCCGTCGGGATACCGGCTGGGTCGGGGCGGGAGGTCCCAGCCCCGATGAGAAAGACGTAGCTCTTCGTCTCTTCGACGGACCGGACGAGTTGACCGACAGTCTTCTCTGTGATGTCGTCGTCCTCGTCCGCCTCTTCTTCGCCGTCGCTCATTATCTGTTGTGTCAGGCACGCGGTAATAGTCGTTTCGACAGTTCACCCAACGGCAGTCTCGGGAACGAATCCGACTCGGTCTCACTGCCGGAGCCAGTCACAGGTGACGTGGAGTCGGCTGCCGGGCGACACGGTGGTCTCTCGCTCTCGTCACTCAGAGTCGTTCACTCCCACAAAATTCGGACAGGAGCGCACGAGCCGAGACCCACCGGTAACGACTAAGTCCCCTCGCAACACAGTTCGGGGTATGTTCGGCTCCCGGCGAGACCGGGACGAGGAGTCCGTCGTCTGTATCGCCTGCGGCGAGCGCCTCCCCCGGGGCGAGGCACGCGAGTACGACAAGGAGGGCGACCGGTGGAACCGACACGGCAAGGAGTTCGAGTACCTCTGTAAGGACTGCCACAGCGAGATGTGTCACCAGCCGCGAGAGGAACTGGAGTCGTTCCTCCTCGATCTCGAAGCGACGACCGCAGGCAGTTCCCTCGACAGCGAAGAGTTCGCGGCCGCGTTCCAGCGCGAGGCTGTCGACCGCTACGGCGAAGAGGAACAGTCCGACGCCGACCGCGACCGTGACCGTCGCCGCTGAATCGGACTGTCTCGACCGCGTGTTCACCGGCTCGCCCGCTCTCCACGAGAGCGTTCACTCCGCGTTCTACCGCCGTCGCTCTGCTCGCAGCCAACTGTCTGGACACGGCTACGAGTCGCTGTTGTCCATCTCGCTGTCGTCGTCAGTCGAGCGGCGCGAGCGGAACGCCGCCACACGTTCTGCAGTCGGGAGATCACCGCGCGCGCCGACCGCGGTGCAGTTGATCGCTGCCGTCGCGGCGGCGACGCTGCCGGCAGCTCGTGGACGCTCGCCGTTCAGCAGCCACGCGTGGATCAGTCCCGCCACGTAGGCGTCGCCCGCACCCGTCTCGTCGACGACCGACACGTCGAACGCCGGGTGCGCGACCAGTCGTCGCTTCTCGTCACCCTCCGACACGTCGACGACACTCACACTCTCGTCGGCGGTCGTGGTGCTCTCACTCGACGCGCTCTCCTCGGCCGGAGCCACGAGCGTCGCGCCGTCGTCGCCGTTCGTGACCGCGGCACGGTCGACACCTCGCGCCGCGAGTTCGACCGCCGCGTCGCGGCCGGCACAGCCGAGATACGACTCGGCAGCGACGCGGCCGACGACGAACACCGCCGCACGGTCGACCCACGCGTCGATGGACGCTCGGGTCGCTCCCCGTCCCGCCAGTTCCGACAGCGGGCCGGAGAGGTCGAACACGACGGGCGGAAACGACGGGTCCTCGGCCCACGACAGCAGCTGCTGGTGGACGGCGTCCGGCGCGTAGGCGGTGACGAACACGACATCTGCCCCGGCGAGGTACGGCCGGTCGGCGGCGTCGAGTCGGAGGTTCCGCACACTGTCGCCGGCGGTGACGATGCTCCGCCGGCCGGCGTCGTCTCGGAGCACCAGACAGTGCGTCGACACGTCGTCCGCTCGGCGGAGGCGCGTGAGATCCAACGGTCCCTCGCGGAGGTCGGCGAGCACCCTGTCACCCACGTCGTCCTCGCCGACACGCGTGAGGAGTCCAGCCGCACGACCGAGACGCGCACACGCGGTTGCGACGTTCGCCGCGACGCCGCCGAAGCGGTCCGTCACCTCGTCGGCGAACGCGCCGCCGTCCGGCTCCGGCAGGTTCGACACCGCGTAGTGACGGTCGACCGTCGCCGCGCCGACTGTCACCACCTCCGGGTCGGACTGTCGACTCGCTGTCTGTTCACTCGGGAGTTCGTCGTCGGGGACGTCGTCAGCCACGGCGTCACTCCTCGACGAGCGGGAACTGTGCGAGTCGCGTCGCCGCCATCGCGGTGAGCCCGCGGGCAGTGACGGAGTCACTCGAACGCTCGCGGAATCCGCGCACGGTGCCAGCGAAGTCGGCACACGGCACCATCCGAATCTCCGTGCCGTCCGGTCCCACGTCGACGAGGAGGTACCCCTGCGGGAACGAGCAGGTCGTCGGAGCCATCACCTCGCGGACGCCGCGCTGCTGTGCGGTCGAGGGCATGTGGAGGTGGCCGGTGAGCAGCAGTGGCACGTCGTTGTCGGCGAGCACGTCGAGAAACGGCTCCGCGTTGCGGATCGCCGGCGGGGTGAACATGTCCGGCTCCGCAGCGTCGCGGTGGGCGCGGAGCTGTCGGTCCGTCTCTGGGAGGTTGAAGTGTGACACCACGACGGGCGTCTCCGTCTCCGGCAGCCGCTCGGCGAGCCACGACACCGTCTCGGCGGACACCTCACCCTCGTGGGTGTCGGTGAGGAACTCCCCGTCGCCCGCGGAGTTGATCCCCAGCAGATCGACGCCGCCGACGCGGACGTGAAACGGGAACTGCCCGTCCGGCGCGTACCGGTCGGCGAACGCCGACACGGAGAGTGTGTCGTGCTCGTCGCCGTCCTTCGGCACGTCGTGGTTGCCCGGCACGGAGTAGAACGGCACGTCCAAGTCGATCTCCGCCAACAGCTCGTCGAACCGCTCGTAGTTCCACGGCTCTCCGTCTTTGGTGATGTCGCCGACGCACACCACCGCGTCCGGGTTCCGCGCCGCTGCGTCTGTCAGCGCCTGCCGGACGTGTGTCTCCGTGTGCTCGAACAGCTTCGAGGTGCCCGACCCCCGCGTCGAGAGGTGCGGGTCTGCGATCACTGCGAGTCTCGTCTCTGTCTCCGTCCGCGGCCGCGCCAACGACGCCATCAGTGTCCCGCTCGCGCGTCCGTCTCTGTCGACCGGCGTCGGCCCGAATCCACTCCCGTCGGTCGATGTCGACCCGGGTCCGTTCTCGTCGGTCGGCGTCGACCCGAGTCCACTCCCGTCGGCTGATGTCGACCCGGGTCCGTTCTCGTCGGTCGGCGTCGACTCGACCTCGTCACTGCCGCTCTCGCTCCCCGTCTGTTCGGTCATGAACACTCGTTCACGCAGCGTGACAAAAACTCCCGCGGTGTGTGGCTGCCGGCCGTCGCGTCGGACAGTGACCGTCTCTACGGGGGGTGCCACTCTCCGAGTGTCCCCGTGGCGATCAGCCACCGAGTGTCATCGTGGCGGTCACCCACCGAGTGTCGTCGTGGCGATCATCCACCGAGTGTCTCCGTGGCGATCACCCACCGAGTGATCCGGTGGCAGTCACTCGTCGTCCCGCTCGTCTCGACCCCGCCGTGCGCGCCACGCTCCGAGGCCGAGCCCACCGAGTGCGGCGATCACACCGAGCCCCGGTCCGCGGGTCACCGTTTCGCCGTCTCCCGCTGCAGTCGCTGTCGTTCCTGCTCCCTCTCCGCTGCCCGACTGTGACGCCGCGTCCTCGGTCGCTCCCGACTGTGACGCGGAACCTCCGCCGGCCGGTGTCGGTGAGGCCGTCCGCCCGGGTGTCGCGGTCGGTGTCGCCGTGCGCGTCTCCGCAGCCTCTGCCGTTCCGTCGTCGGGAGTTCCAGTTTCGCCGGTCTCACCCCCCGTCTCGGTCCCTTCGTCGCCGGTGCCAGACGACCCAACCGGGGAAGGGGTCGGGGTCGCGGTCGGCGTCGCGGTCAGTGCGGCTGGAGTCCCGCCCGTGCCGTCCGTCTCGGGGAAGACCCACAGCCCGGCGTCGGCGGTCTCGGTGCCCATCGTCGGAGCGACGAAGAACTCACCCGGAACGCCGGCCTGTGCCGTCCAGAAGCGAGCTTGGCTCGGCTCGACCCACCACGACAGCTGTTCGGGCGACGCGGGGTCGGACACGTCGTGGCGCTTCACACCGCCGTGGTACCACGCCGAGTACAGTGTGCCGTCGCGGAGTTCGAAGTTGTGTGCGGTCGTCCACGTGCCGCGGTACGTCGTGTCCGTCGCCGCCGGTGGCTCGACGGTCGACAGCTTCTCTGGACTGGTCGGATCGGACACGTCGTAGAGATCGATTCCGCTCGGGCCGCCTCGGATCTCGCCGTCGCGTTCGTACCCCCACGATTCCCCGCCGATCCCCAGAATCTCGTTGCTCTCGTCTGTCGTCACGTAGTGGTGGTTGCCGGGACGCGAGGTGTACTGTGCGCCGCCCGCGTCGGCGAGCTCCTCGGGTGAGAGCGCCGGGATCGTCCCGCGGTGTGTCGGCTCCGTCGGATCGGACACGTCGAGCAGGTACGTGCCGGCGTCCCAGTGAGCGAGCGCAGCCAGCCCGTCGCGCACCCACAGGTCGTGGAGCGTGCGGAACGCTGCCGACACGTCGAGCCACGCGTCGTCGTGCTCCGTCAGGTGCCAGCGGGCTACCTCGGTCGGCGTGTCACCGGTCGTGTCGATCACGACCATCGGGTTCTGGAGCCGTCCCTCGACTGTCCCCGCGCCGTTACCCGTCAAATAGAGGTAGCCGTCGGCGAACGCACAGTTGTGGATCGGGTGTTGCGTGCTGTGGAAGGCGATCTGCTCCGGCGCTGTGGGGTCTGACACGTCGACGAGCAGCACACCGTTGCGTGTCTGTCCGCGCGAAGGGTTGGCGGGGCCGACGACCGCGAGCGTGTCTCCCGACAGCTTCACGTCGTAGAGCTGTTCGAGCGGACCTCCCTGTTCGTCTGCCAGCAGGTCGCGCCGCTCGGCGAGCAGCTCCGGACTGGTCGGGTCCGCGAGATCCACCGTCGCGTAGCCGTCCGTCACCGCGACGTACGCCGTCGACCCGTCCGGAGAGACGACCGCCTCCTTCGCGTCCGCGAGTGTGAGCCGACCGCGCGGGCTGAACACCGTGTCCGCCCGAGAGGACCGAGACGACCGAGGGGAGCGCTTCCCAGACGCCGCGCCGCCGACGAGACCGACTGTGCCGAGCCCGACGACCGCACGGAGTGCGTCACGTCGTTGCACACTCCGTCTCCGAGAGCGGCGTGTAAGTAGCCGTCGCACGGTCTCGACGACCGAACACCACGGCGCGAGTGACCACTGTAGCACAGCCGGACGCTGTGGCGCGAGCGGACGCTGTGGTGCGAGCGGACGCTGTGGTGCGAGCGGACGCTGTGGCGCAGCCGGCGACTGCGGCGCGACCAGCGTGTGGTTGCCGTGTCGGCCACGAACTACCCAACACGAGGCTGTCAAACCCGACGCGAGAGACCGTAGAGTGCAAAAATTTGCTACTCGTACTAATTCAAGATGGCTGATAGCAAGAGCCACGAGCGCCGCTGTCGTCAGGCCGCAGTCTGGTAATCTCGTTCAGTTGGCTCGTTCGGCCAACCGACCGACAGTCCTCGTCGCTGCCGCGACCCGCCTCTGCGTTATCAGCAATTGACATTTGCTACCAAAACCATTTAACTGGTGGCGACGGAGACTTAGGTGTTCCACGGGTTCGAGATGGCGCGTGAACGTCTGGTCCTGTTCGACGGGGCAACCGGTCCGGCGCGGGCCGACAGAGCCAGACAGTCTCTCCACGTCTCGAGCCCGGACGGAGGCGCGAAACCATGATCGAGCAAATCAGAACGCGAATCGACGAGGCGGATCGGGCAGTGAGTCCAGTTATCGGGGTGATTCTCATGGTGGCGATTACGGTGATCCTCGCGGCTGTGATCGGGAGCTTCGTCCTCGGTATCGGCGGGGACCTCCAGCAGACACCACAGGTGCGGTTGAGCGTGAGCGGGTCGCCGGACGCAGTCAATCTCACGCACGATGGAGGGGATAGCCTCTCCGGAGAGAATCTCAAACTCATCGTCGACAACGCGACGGCGAGTAACACAAGCAACATCATAACACGTGATGGGCTTGATGATGACCTCTCGACAGGAGATAGAACTTCGGCACGGTTCCCTGAGAGTACTCCGTCGAAAATAAGTGTCAGGGTAGTTCACAAGCCGTCCGACAGTCTACTCGTCGACACGACGATTTCGGTCTGATTCGGTCTGATACATTCTTCCCGAATTGGTTGTCGGGAAGAGCTCTCCGTAGCGAGGCGACGAGTGACGAAGCGAGAAAATAAGCAGGGAGACGACCCGACCGAGCCAAATAAATCTGGAGCAGCCCTCCTACAGGTGTGTCAGACACGAACGTCCTCCTCGTCGTCGCGGACAGCCTCCGGGCAGCCAACACCTCGTTGCTCGGCTACCGCCGGGAGACGACGCCGTTCCTCGACGACTTCGCCGCGGAGTCGACCGTCTACACCCAGGCGCGCGCACCGAGCAACTGGACAGTCCCGAGTCACGTCTCGCTTTTCACCGGTCACCACGCCGCGGCCCACGAGTTCGAGATCACCGAGCGGCTCCAGACCGGACACACGATCTGGGAGGAGCTCGCCGAGCACGGCTACGACACCGGCTTGTTCTCGGACAACCCGTTTCTCACCGGTCACGAGAGCGGTCTTGACCGGCCGTTCGAGACCGTCCGAGCGACCCCGGAGTCGTGGGACGACACCTACGACACCGGGGGCGAGTTGGGTGACTGGCCGAACGGGTTCTACTACGCCGACCGGCTGCTGGAGTGGACCGACGACCGCGACAGTCCGTGGGCGGCGTGTCTCAACCTCATGGACACCCACCGTCCCTACGAGCCGCGAGCGGCGTACGACACGTGGAGCGACGACAGCGTCCGCGCGATCCAAGAAGAGATGGGGTACAAGTGGCACTGGGAGTTCTTCGCGGGCACCCTGTCACTCGGGTTCGCGTCGCTGCTGGAATCGATCTACGACGGCGCGATCCGACAGGCGGACGCCATCTTCGAGCGGCTGGTCGCAACACTCGACGAGCGCGGCACACTCGACGACACCCTCGTCGTGTTCACCGCCGACCACGGGGAGGGACTCGGTGAGCCGACCGCACTCGACGCCGAGCCGCCCGCCGTGAGTCACCGACTCGGCACACACGACACCCTGTTCCACGTGCCGTTGGTCGTCCGCGCGCCGGGACAGCGCGCCGGTCGGACGGTCGACAGTCTCGCCACGCTCACCGCGTTTCCGGAGGCCGTCCGCGCGCTGGCGCTTGGCGAGCGACCGGTCGACGGCGGCGCGTTCGTCGCTCCCGACGGGCGGGCGGTCGCCTCACAGCGACCGATCACGGCGGGGATGCGTCGGGAAGCCGAACGAATCTGTGGGAGCGCGGAGCCGTACGCGAAACGCACGGACGTGGTGTACGAGGATCGACCGGGGGATCGGGTTCACAAACGCGCTCGCTGGGGCCCGGACGCCTACGAGACAGTCCGACGCGGTCGAACCGAGGCGACAGACCGCGGCGCGGTGACCGTCGACTCCGTGCTCGCGGCCCGCGACGCGGTCACGGGGGAGTCGGTCTCGCTCGGCGACCCGCTGGCGGACGTGACGGAGTTCACCGACGCCTCCGACCCGGAGTTCGCAGACGGGCTGGAGGACAGACTCGACGCGCTGGGCTACCGGTAGTCGAACACGAGGCGACGCGTCGCCGAGTACGACTATCGATAGCCGATATTCGCTAGATGCTCCAGCACCTCGTCGGGAAGCTCTTCTTCGTCCTGGTCGCGGGGCGTTGCGAGTGACGGGCCGTCGCGCGCTGCGTCGATTCGGTCGGTCACGACCGCTGGGTCCTCCGTGCCGGTCCGGAGTCGCCCCTGCGCGTCGTGAGCCACCACCCGCACCGCGTCCCCGCGCCACAGCGCCACCTTCTCCACCGCGGTGCCGCCGAGATCGCGGTACAGCGCCGCAGAGTCGCCGACGTACCGCTCGTAGTCCTCGCCGCAGTACTCCTCCGCCGTCCGGAGCTTCGGCCCGTCGATTGGTCGACGGTACGTCAGCGACTCCCCGCCGGGTGCGACGAACACGCCGTCGTCTCGGGGATCGTCGCTCTCTGTCCGCTGTCTCGTTCCGACCGCTCCGGCTGTCTCCGTCGCCGAATCAGCACCGTCCGACAGCGCAGGGACCCACCGTCGGACGGCGGCGGGAAACCGCGACAGCGTGGCGAGATCGTCGACAACCGCTCCGGCCGTCTGACCGGGCGCGCGGACGATCAGCGGCACGTGCGTCAGGTGTTCGTGTGTCCCGAGCGTGTGCGCGATGGACGCCGGTCCGTCTGGGACGGGCGACGGCTCGCCGAGACCGTCGCCGTGGTCTGCCGTGACGACGACGAGAGTGTCGTCGAGCCTCCCGCGGTCGGCGAGCGTCTGGAGGAGGCGTTCCGTGACGGCGTCGGCCTGTCGAATCGCACCGTCGTACAGGCGTTCGAGCGCGGCGAGGTACCACAGCGGGTAGCGATCGCCGTAGAACTGCCAGACGAACTGCCCCCGGCCGATTTCGGACTGCACCTGCCACGCCTCCGAGTCCCCCCACTCGTCGTACGCCTCCAGCGGGAGGTACGGCCGGTGACCGTCCATCACGTTCACACACGCCGCCCACGGCTCCGTGCGGTCTCGACTCCAGTCGAGAAACTGTTCGACGTACCAGAACCCGTTGGGAGCCTCCACATCGAACTCTCCCGGCTGTTCGTACCCCGCCGGCAGCTCGCTCGGGACCCCCTGCACGGTGTCGAACGGCTCCCCCAGTCCGACCGGGTGGTCGGTGATGTACACGTTCGAGGAGAACACGCCGGTCGTGTACCCCACCTCGCTCAGCGCGTCCCAGACGCTGTGACCCGGGTTTGCGGTCGTCGTGATCTCGATCCCGTGGTCCGGCGCGGCGCGCCCGGTCCAGATGCTCGCGTGTGAGGGGAGACTCCACGTGCTCGGGGCGCGTGCCTGCCCGTAGACGGTCGAGTCTGCGGCGAACGACTCTAAGAACGGGGTCGTCTCTCGCCTGTGGTCGTGGAGCGACGTGTTCGCCGCTCGCACGGAGTCGAGAACGATCAACAGTACGTTCGGCTGATCGACGGTCGGCTGGTCGGCCGGCTGATCGACGGTCGGCTGGTCGGCCGGCTGGTCGGCCGTCGGCTGGTCTGCCATCGTCTGCTACAGCTCCGACCGTGGCTTCGGGTGTTCGTTGACGTGTTCGACGAGCGTGAACCGGTCGAACTCGTGGCGCTCGGCGACTTCCCAGCCGGCTCCGAGATACGGGAAGTCGGCGTCACCTTCCAGCGGCTCCGGGAGCTCGGAGACGAACGCACGGTCGGTGAACGGGAGGAACGCGCGGTAGACGCCGCCGCCGCCGATGACGGAGAGCACGTCACCGCCAGCGTCCTCCGCGACCGACACCGCCTCCGCCCGGGAGTTGACGTACTGGACGCGGTCGTGGTCTGCAGTCCGACTCTCGTCGGAGGTCAACACGAGGTTCAGACTGTCGTCGATGGGGTCCATCTGGTCGAACGTCCGTCGCCCGACGACGACCGGACTGCCGCGAACGCGCCGTTTGTACTGCCGGAAGTCCTCCGGGTACTCCCACGGCACGCTGCCGTCGAGCCCGATTGCACCCGTCCGCGAGACCGCGACGACTGCTCGAATCTCCATACCACTCCGTCGTCGCCGACGGACAAAAGCGCTCGCCGGTTGGGATGGCCCATCTCGGAGACGGATCTAGAGAGACTCGTCTCGGTTTGGCTGTGGACTACGTGTTCGCCTCGGTCGACCCGTGGACTACGTGCTCACCTCAGTCGGCCTGTGGAACTATGTACCTGTAGGACACGAGAGCGGGTAGAGGGATGCGTCTTCGTACCAAACTCGCAATCGTACTCCTCCTCGTCACCGTCGTGTTGAGTGCGGCGACGTACGGTGGGTTGGAGTTCTTCAAGCAACAGCAGCGGCAGGACGTTCGGGAGGACATCGAGGACGCCAGTCAGCTGGCGGCTCGCGGTGTCGACACGAACGTCAGACAGAAGAAGAACCTCGTCGGCTACGTCGCCAGCCGCGCGACCGCGGAGGATCTCCAGAACCCCGACAGCTACGCGTTGGAGTTCCTCCAGCGGAACGCCGACTCCAACATCTACGCCGCGCAGGTCATCGACATCAACGGGACGGTCACGGCCTTCGAGAGCGACGGCGCGATACAGGAGTCCGTGCTCCAGCAGGGCGAGGGCGCGGACGTGAGCGACGAAGACTACTACGAGTGTGTCGTCGAGACGGGGTCGACCTGTGTCACGTCGGTCGAGTTCCGCGAGGGAGCGTCCGCAGACCAGTCACACTTCGTGGAGATCAGCGCGCCGATCATCCGTGACGGGCGGATTCGAGCGATCTTCACTGCCGCGGTGACGCTCAACCGCCAGTCCTTCTTCAACCCGCTGACGCCGCTGGCGACCAGCGAGCGGCAGGTCCGTGTCGTCGCCGACGACACCGAGGTGTACTCCGAAGGAACCGTCACGGGCGGATCACCAGTCAGGCGACTGTCGAGGCAACCGGGTGGACAGTGTACATCGCACGGGACGCCTCGGAGCTCAACCAACAGCTCCAGTGGCTCGGGATCGCACAGGGGGTCGGGCTGTTCCTCGTGCTCTCCTCCATCGTCGGCTTCGGCTACTGGCAGTACAACACTTCGATGCGGCAGGCAGAGCGGCTGGTCGACGCCTTCGAACGGCTCCAAGCCGGCGAGTACGACTTCGAAATCTCACTGACTGCCGGCGAGGAGTGGGAGGAGATCTCCTCTGGGTACAACCGCATGTCCGCCGGGATCAAAGACCGCGAGGAGAAGCTCCGCGACCGGCAACAGCGTCTCGAAGTGTTGTACCGGGTGATCCGACACAACCTCCGCAACGAGATGTCCGTCATCCTCAACTACGCCGACATCGCGGCCGGGATGAGCGAGAACCCACAGGTGGAGATGGCTGCCGACACGATCACCGACACCGGCAGGAAGCTCACCGCGCTCTCCGAGAAGGCGCGTCAGATCCAGAACGCGCTCGAATCCGCCGAGGAGACGGAGACAGTCGACGCCGCGGCCGTCGCCCGCGAGACGGCCGCCGAACAGGCCGAGGAGTTCCCCGACGTGACCGTCCGGACTGAGCTGCCGGAGACGTGTGCCGCCGAGGCGATCCCCGCACTGGAGTTGGCCGTCGAGAACGTGATCGAGAACGCCGCGAAACACGACGACTCCGCGGAGCCGACTGTCGACGTGGCCGTCTCCGGCACCGACGAGCGCGTGTTCCTCTCCGTCGCCGACCGCGGCCCGGGTATCCCGGAACAGGAACGGAACGTGCTCACCAAGGGCCGGGAGACCTCACTGGAACACGGGAGCGGGCTCGGCCTCTGGCTCGTCTACTGGGTCGTCGACCGGTCCGGAGGAACACTCCGGTTCGACGACAACGCGCCTCGCGGCTCCGTCGTCACGATGGTGCTGGACCGACCGGCACCGGACGAGACTGCACCCGTCGACGGGAGCGTCGAGACGACGGAACCGACCGCCGAGGCGGACGCCCCAGAAGCCGCAGACGCGACCGCCGACGACTGATAGACTGTCGGTCACTCGCCATCGAACCCGGGGTCCACAGCGAGACGCGCCACCGGTCAGCGCTCCCCTCTCCGTCGGGCGAGCAGGGCCACAGCCAGCAGTGCCGCGACGACCGCCGCCGGCCCGAAGCCGGGGAAGGAGCTACTCGTCGAGTTGTCCGTCGTCGTGCCGACAGTCTCGGTGACCGAGGGGGTCGGCGTGGCGACGACCACCTGTCCAGCGGTCGTGTCGCCGACGGCGATCTCGAACGTCCCGCGGTTCTCGAACCGGCGGTCGAACGTCACGCGCGCACTCTCACCGGCGGCGAGCTCGACACGCTCGGTTGCGACGGTCAGTCCGTTCACCACCAGTGCGACTCGCGCGTCGCCTGCCGTCTCACCCGTGTTCTCCACGACTGCAGTCACGGTCAGCACCTCGCCGGGTGAAATCTGCTCGCTGTCGAGCAACGCGTTGACGACTGTCAGGTTCACGTCGGCCGTCGGTGTCGGACTCCGGGGTGTCGGTGTCGGCGTCGTTGGGGTCCCCGTCGGCGGTGGTGTCTCCGCTGGTGTGCCCGCAGTCTCCGTCTGGTCGTCCCTCGGTGTGTCCGCGGTCTCCGTCTGGCTGTCCGATGGTGTGCTCTCGGTTGGTGTCTGGTTGTCCGATGGTGTGCTCTCGGCCGGTGTCTGCGGGGTGTCGGCCGGTGTCTGTGGGGTGTCTACCGGGGTCTGCGGGGTGTCGGCCGGTGTCTGCGGGGTGTCTACCGGAGTCTGTGGTGTCTCGGAGTCAGCCGGGGTCGTGTCGTCGTCCGCCGATTCCGTCACCTCGACTGTCCCGACGAAGGCGTCGCCGATGGACACGTCGTACGTCCCCTCGCGGTCGAACGACCGCGTGTACGAGACGGTCTGGCTCTCGCCGTCGGGCACCGATACCAGCCTATCTGAGAGTTCGACACCGTTGATCTGCAGACTGGCGTGGAACGTCTTGGGGCTCGAATCGGGGTTGCGCACCGTCACCGAGAGTGTCACCGCCTCCCCGGGTGTGACAGTCTGTGACTCCACACTCGTCGACGCGATTTCGAGCGGTACGTTCTGCTGTTCGTTGCCGCCGCCACCTCCTCCTCCACCACCACCGCCGTCATCTGACGGGTCGGAGACGTCGACGCTGCCGGCCGAGACGTCGTTGACGAGGACGCTGAAGTTCCCCGGGCTGGTGAACTGCCGGACGAACCTGATCTGTCGCGTGCCGCCGGCGGCGATTGTCACGTCGCGTTCCTCGATCACGTCGCCGTCCAACAGCAGCTTCGTGGTGAACGTCCCGTCTGCGGCACCCTCCTCGTTGGAGATCCGGACGAGGATGTCGACCGTGTCACCGACCCGGATCGCCGTCACCGTCACGTCGCCCGGCGGGATCTCCGCGCTCGTGATGTCGAACTTCGGTTTTTTCGCGCCGGCTGCGAAGTCCGAGAAGCCGGGCGTCTCGACGCTGTACACGTAGTGCGTCCTCGTCTCTCCGACCAGCGTGGCGTTCAGCTCCGTCCACGAGCCGTTCACGAACCGGTACAGTGAGAGCCCCTCCGGGGTGGTGCCGCTCTCGGCGATCTGGACCTTACTCACACGGAGCTTGAACGTCGCGTTCTCGATCTCGTCGTCGGAGACTGTCTTGTTCACACGGATGTACTTCACCGGGTCGACGTTCGTCCCGTTCGGCGAGGAGAAGTTCGGCGCGTTCTCCGCGACTGGGTCGTTCGCCTGCGTGAAGTTGACCGAGAAGTTCCCGGTCTCGCCGACGCTGACGTTCAGGTTCTGGATACCCACGTCACCACGCAGCGTGTCCGGGGTGGAGACGTTCGCCGGCAGCGTGGTGTCGTCCGGAGCGTTCTGGATCGTCACGTTCGCTCCCGGACCGGTCGTCCCGTTGCCCTGAATCGTGTCCACGTCGATGATCGTGTCCGTGTTCGACAGGAACGTGTCCAGTTGTGGCTCCGAGGGGTCTGTGGTGAACAGTCTGAGCCGCGCGAACCGCCGCTCTGTCTTCGACGCGGACGAGTTCAGCTTGACTGTCACGTTCCGGCTCTCCCTGGGTTCGAGCGTGAACGGGAAGCCGACGTTACCCTCGACGCCCGTGACGTTGTACGCCTTCGGATTCGGACCGACGAGGAGCGCGCGGTCGACGGTGAGGTTCGCGCTCGCGTCACCGTCGTTCTCCACCGTCACCTTCCGCTCGGTGCCGGTGCTGGCGAAGCTGACGTTGTTCGTCGAGTTGGCGGCGACGGTGTTGGCAGTGCCGTTCACGGAGACGTTCGCCACCCCTGCCGGGTCGTTGGTCTCGAAGGTGAGGTTCGCGTCCTTCCCGCCAGTGCTCTCCGGCGTGAACGCGACTGTCACCGGGAGCCGCGCGCCCGAGGGGACGGTGCTCGGAGCGTTCCGAACCGCGAACGCGGTGTCGTTGGCTCCGGCGACGCTCACGCTCGTGAGATTCAGCTGTGCGTTGCCGTCGTTGGCGACGATCACGGTCGCCGTCCGCTCGCCCGCCACGCGGGTGTCACTGAAGTTGACGCTCGTCGTGTTCGGGTCGGCGTCCGGGACCGCACCCACGCCGCCGACGGAGACGTTCGTCACGACTGTGTTCGACGCGTTGCGTACTTGCAGCACGCCCGTCCGCTCACCCTGTGCGGTCGGCGCGAACTCGACAGTGACCGTCACGGTGTCGCCGGACCCGAGTGTGGTCTCCCCGGCTCCGAGTCCGTCGGTCACGCTGAACGCGGCCGCGGACGTGCCGGTGAAGACGGCGGATGTCAGCGAGGCCGACGCGCCGCCGTCATTCCGGATCGTCACGTTGCGGGTCACCGTCTGTCCGGTCGGTGTCGCCCCGAACGCGACGGACGCCGGCTCGGAGACGATGTCCGCCTCCGCGCCCGTCCCGTCGAGACTCACCGTCACCGACGGCTCGTCTGGGTCGTTCGTCTCCAGTGTCAGTGTTGCGCTGCGGGTGCCGGTGCTGTCGGGCGCGAACGCGACGCTCACTGTTTGGCTGGTGTCCGGCGGAACCCGAATCCCGTCCGCTGTCACGACGGCGAACGCGTCCGTGTCGCCGCCGGTCACCGTCGCCCGCTGGATCACGAGCGTCTCGTTGCCGGTGTTCGAGAGTGTGAGACTCCCGAGACTGGAGGAGCCGACCCTGGTGGTGCCGAACGTCACCTGCTCGCTCCCGAGGCTCACGTTCGAGACGTTGCCGATGCCGGTCAGCGAGACCGTCTCGTTGCCGTCCGGATCGTTCGAGACGACCGTGAGGTTCCCGGACAGCTCGCCGGCTGCGGCGGGGTCGAAGGCGACGGTCACGGTTCGCGTCTGTCCGGGCACGAGTTCCCCCGTCCCGTTGCCGGCGACGATACTGAACGCGCTGGAGCCGTTTGCGACGACCCGCTCGACTGTCAACGGCGCACCGCCGTCGTTCTCGACGGTGACGTTCCGCGTCAGTGTGGTCTCTGTCCCCACGCGACCGTAGCGGAGCGTGTCTGCCGGCGTCGTGACAGCGTCCGGCTGTTTGCCGGCTCCGGTGAGTGTGACATTTATCTCCCCGTCGTCCGGATCGTTCGTCTCGACTGTCAGCTTCGCCCGCTTGTCACCGCCAGACCCGGGCGTGAACGACACCGTGATCTCGCCGGTGTCCTGCGGGGAGACTCGCTGTGCGCCCGAGACCGTGCGTGGGACCGTCTCGACCGCGAACGCAGACGCGTCCTGCCCGGAGACGGAGATGTCCTCGACGGTCAGCGGCTCGTTGCCGCGGTTGTCGAGCAGCAGCGTCTGGTTCGTCGTCGTGTCGACAGAGCGGCTGAAGTACCGGAGTCGGTCGGTGTTGACTCCCGCCACCGGCCCCGTCGCGTTCGCCGTCGTCCGGATCGTCGTGATCGGCGAGGTGGGGTCCTCGCTCTCGATTCGGAGCGTCGTGTCGAGTGCGCGCGCGTCGTCGACACTGGTCGTCGCGTTCACCGTCACGTCGACGGACTCGTCTGCAGTCAGGTTGTACGGCGTGCCGCCGACGAGCGGCCCGGAGAGCGTGAACGCGTCGGTGTCGTTGCCGACGACGGTGACGTTGGTGACGTTCAACGGCGTCCCGCCGGTGTTGGTGAGCGTGACGTTCAGTTCGGTGCCCTCGCCTGCCGGGAAGGAGCCGAGCGCCAGCGTCCCCTCGGCGCTCACGGTGAGTTCGGGTGCCTCGTTGCCGACTGACAGTGTGTCGTTGGTCACCGCGTCGTCCGTCGTCACCGAGACGTTGTACGACCCACCCTCCAGCGTCGACGTGTCGAACTGGACGGTCAGTGTCTCGGTCGCGCCCGAGGAGACGGAGACGGTCTCCGTTCTCGTCGTCGACGTGCTCTGACCGTCCTGCGGGTCGACGTCGACGGTGACCGTCTGGTCTGCCGTCACGCCGCCGTCGTTCCGGAGGACTGCTTGAACGGTGACCTGCTGGCTCGGACCGGCCGCCGGCGGCACGGTCAGCGACTGGACCGTGAGATTGGCGGGTGTGAGAACCGTGAGCTCGCGGGTGACGGAGTCGTTGGCGGTCTCGACGAGCACGTCGTAGCTCCCGGGTGAGAGCCCGATGCTGCTGGCGTTGACCGCGAGTGTGCTCACGATTCTGGTCTCGTCTGGGGAGAGGTCGACCGACTGGGTATCGACAGTCGTGTCGACCTCGCCGTTCTGATCGGTGTCGACACGCAGTGTAACGTCCTGACTCGCGTTCACCTCGCCCGTGTTCCGGAGACCGACAGACAGCGTCGACTCGCCCGTCGGCGAAACGTCTGGGAGCGTCACGCTCTGGATCTCGACGAACGCAGGGTCGAGCACCGTCGTCTGGTTCGTCGCCACGCCGAGAACGACCGTCTCGCCGGAGCGAGTGATCTGTGCGGTCACCTGTGCCGGCGCGGCCGGGAGCGAGTCGGTCTGGAACGTTCGCTCGACCGTCTTCGTCTCGCCGGGCGTGAGCGTGACAGTCTCAGTCTTCGGGGATCGAGACCCGACGGCGAGTTCGAGGTCGACAGTCCGACTCGCAAGTGCGTCGTTGGTGAGTGTCGCTGTCACTGTCACACTGTTGCCAGCCACCACCTCGGGTGTGACGGCGACCGAGGAGAGCTGGACTCCGCCGGGCTGGCGGTCGAGCGGATCTCGACAGAGGACAGCCCCGACACAGTCGTCTGGGCGTGGACCAGCCTGACGGCCCCACCAGTTGTTCGTGGCGTCACCACGCAGCGCCGCGTCCGTCGCGTTCACAGTCGCGCGAGCGGTGTCGGTGAGCGTCGTCTCGGTCACCGTCCACACGCCGGTCGTCTCGACTGCGTAGACGGCGGTGCCGGCGTCCGCGGGGGCGTTCCCGGCGACCGTCGTCGCTGCGGAGACGGTGCTGTTCCGGATCAGCCAGTTCCCGCTCGCTCGCGCCGCGTTCACGCCTGTCTCACCGTCACTGACGTTGACGGCGAGGAGTTCCCAGTCGCCAGCCGACGACGTGGCGTCGAGGCCGGTGTCTTGACCGGTGACGCTGGTGTTGACGATCTGCCAGTCGCCCCCGGTCGAGTCTGCGGCGACGGCGGTCGAACCGCCGGTGACGGAGCTGTTCTCGATCACCCACTCACCGGTCGAACTGTCGGCGTCGACCGCAACTGACCCCGTCACTGTCGCGTTCACGACTCGCCAGTCGCCAGTCGTCCCGGTTGCGAGCAGTCCCCGGCTCTGTCCGACGACAGTGACGTTCTGGAGTGTCCAGTTGCCGTCGGTGAACCGCGCGAGCACGCCCCACGTGAACCCTGCGACTGCGAGATCCTCGATTGTCGGTGCGGCGTTCGCGCCGTGTGGGATCGTCACTCCCGCTGGCTCGCCGGCTGCGTCCGACCCGGACGGTCCGTCGAGCACTGCGCCCGGTGCCTCGATGGTGACGTTCACGCCGACGCGGATCTGCTCCGTGTAGTCGCTCTCGGGTCTCGGGTTGACGACGACCGTCTCGACTGTCCCGCCCGACGGCACGCGGTCGAGAGCCGTCTGGATCGAGTCCGTGTCGGCCTGTTGGCCCGTGCCGACAGTGATAGTCTCTTCGACCGTTCGGGAAGCTGGCGGGGAGACTGCCTCGGTCATCGACGGGTTCTGGTACACGTCTCCGAGCGTCCCGACCGCGCCGGCGATCCGGTTGCCACCGCCCTCGTAGCGTCCGCCTGGTCCGTGGGGGTCCGACCCGGGGAAACCCCAGTACACCCGCTCAACTGTCCCGGTGTCGCTGCCGCGAGCGACGAGTCCCGTCCGACTGTTCCCGGAGATTTCCGTCTCGTTGATCGTCCACTGTCCGGTCGCGGCGTAGGCGTCGATCCCGTCGAGCTCGTTGTCGGTCACCTCGGAGTTCGTGATCAGCCAGTCACCGACCGCGTTGCTGGCGTCGACACCGGTGCCTGCGTTGCTGTCGACCGTCGCGTTCCGGATCGTCCAGTCGCCCGCGGTCGCGCTGGCGTCGATTCCGACATCGCCTGCGTCTCTGAGGAGCACGTCCTCGACCGTCCAGTCTCCGCCGTTGGCGAACGCGATCAGTCCGCCCTGCGTCGTGTCCCGGACGGTCGTGTTCTCGACGGTCCAGTCACCCACCGTGCCGAGCGCCCGGAGCCCGTAGGAGGCGTTCGACAGGCTGCTGTTGCGGATCGTCCACTGGCCGTCGGCGACGGTGACGGCGACCGCGGCGGTGGCAGCATCGTCGACGGTGACGTTCGACAGCGTCCAGTCGCCGTCGCCCCCAGTCACGTTGACGCCAGACGCCGGCTCGCTGCTTCCGCTCGCTCCAGCGCTGGTCAGTGTCGTGTTCCGGATCGTCCAGTCGCCGTCAGTTTCGACGACTGTGATCCCGTCCGTGGCTGTCGCGTTCACGGTCGTGTTCTCGATCAGCCACTCGCTGTCGGTCGCGGCCACGAAGATGCCCGGCAGGCTGGTCGTGTTGTCGACTGTCACGTTCCGGAGTGTCCACTGGCCGGTCGCGTTCGCCGCGTACACGCCGTTGCCCCCGACTGTGCGGAGTGTCGTGTTCTCGACCGTCCAGTTGCCGGTCGTGTTCACTGTGGAAACCGCTGTGTCCGTCGTGTTCTCGACCGTCGTGTTCCGAATCGTCCAGTTGCCCGTCCCGTTCTCTGTGTCGATACCCACGTCGGAGACGTTCTGGACTGTCAGGCCGAACACACTCCAGTCGCCGCTCGTGTTCTCCGCGTCGAGTCCGTCGTCGCCCGTGTCGGTCACTGTCGTGTTCCCGACGCTCCAGTTCCCGGTCGCGCTGTCGACGAACAGCCCGTCGACCGTGACATTCGTGACTGTCGTGGTCTCGACGGTCCAGTTCCCAGTCGACTGTGCGGCCACCACACCGGTGGTCGCGTTGCGGAGTGTCGCGTTCCGTAGCGTCCAGTTCCCGGTCGTCCCAGTTGCCTCGACAGCGGTCGGGTAGCCAGTCACGTGCAGTCCTTCGACGGTCGCTGCGGTCGGCTCGTTCCCGTCGGTGATCGTCACTGCCGCAGCCGGTGGCTCACCCGCGCCGGGGTCTAACACCGCTCCGGGTTCGAACGTGAGAGTGACGTTCTTTGCGACGACAGGTGACCCCTCGTAGGTGCCCGGTCTGACGACGATTCTGTCGCCCGAGGTAGCCGCGTCGAGTGCGTCTTGGATCGTGGCGTACTCGCCGCTGCCGTCGTCGTCGACGGCGAACGGCTCGACTGTGGGAGCTGTGATCTCCGACTCCTCTCCACCCTCGTCCTCGCCGCCGTCGGCGACGCCGACGCTTGCGGGCGCGCCAGCGCTCGCCGGGAGAGTGATCGAGAACGGGTCACAGTCGACGTTGCCGACACAGTCTCCGGTCGCCGACCCGTTGGCTGTCACGGTCGGCTCGTCCGTGTCGTCGCCGTTCAGCCAGAAGTTGTCGGTCGCGTCGACCGTCTGTGTTGCGTCGGTTGCGTCCACACCGACACCGTCGTAGTCGCCGAAGAGACTGTCGTGGATCGACCACGACCCGCTCACCGAGGCGGCGTCGACCGCAGCAGCCGAGACGTTCACGACCGCCGTGTCTCTGATCGTCCAGTCGCCGGTCGCGCCGTTCGCGTCGATCCCGTCGCCATCGGCGTCGGTCACGGAGGTGTTCCGGATCGTCCAGTCGCCGTCTACGGAGCCTGCGTTCAGGCCTTGGTCGTCAGTGCCTGCCACCGAGACGTTCCGGAGTGCCCAGTTGCCGTCGCCCGCTTCGATGCCCTCGTCGCCAGTGTTGGCTACGGAGACCTGCTGGAGTGTCCAGTTGCCGTCGTCACCCTCGATTCCCTCCTCACCAGTATCGTTCACGGAGACCTGCTGGAGTGTCCAGTTGCCGTCGTCACCCTCGATTCCCTCCTCACCAGTATCGTTCACGGAGACCTGCTGGAGTGTCCAGTTGCCGTCGTCACCCTCGATTCCCTCCTCAC
>CAKZQY010000240.1 GCA_937142015.1 uncultured Halobacteria archaeon | reverse complement strand
GTCGACGACCTGCGGGATCATCCCCAGTTTGACGCGGCCGACGAGTCGCTGGAGTGCGTCGATCGCCCGCGTCGCGTGGGTGACCCCGACCATCCCGACGCCTGCGAGTCGCATGTCGGCGAACACCTCGAAGTCGTTCGTCTTCCGCACCTCGTCGTAGATCGTGTAGTCCGGACGGACGAGCAGCAGCGAGTCGGCTGTCTTCGCCATGTCGCCGCCGAGTGCGGTGTACTGTGTCACCTCCTCGGAGACGTCGAGATCGCGCGGCTTCTCCATCGTCTTCACCGCGTAGTCGTTGTCCGTCAGAAACTCGGCGACGGCCTGTGCGAACGTCGACTTTCCGGCACCGGGAGACCCGGAGATGAGCACACCCCGCTGGCGTTCGAGCAGCCGGTCGCGGAGTTCCTCGGCGTACTCGTAGTCGTCGAGATCCGTCTGGACGATCGGACGGACGGCGGTGATCTCGATCCCGTCCGCGAACGGCGGGCGAGCGACCGCGATCCGGTAGCTGCCGTACTGGACGATCTTCATCCCCGGCTCCGACAGTTCGAGGAACCCGTCTGTCGAGGTGCGCGCGGTCTCGACCACGTCGTCGGCCCACTCTGCCATCTGGCTCTCTGCTGTCGGCTCCGCTCCGATTTCGAGGTAGTGCATGTCGCCGACGGTGCCACGCTTCGCCTTCGGCACCGTCCCCGTCTTCAGGTGGACGGACATCGTGTCCTCGTCGAAGAACTGCTCGATCAGCAGTCCCTCCTCGGTCGTCCCCCGCTCGCGTGCCTCGACGTACACCACGTCGAGTCCCTTCGCCTCCGCCGTCTCTGCCTGCACGAAGTCGGCGGTGAGGAGCGTGGCGTCGTAGTCGGCTGCCACCTCGCGGATCAGCGCGTCGAGAGCACCCTCGTCTGCGCCGTCGACGCGGTGGTCTGTCGGCCGCTCCCCGACGAACTCTGCGGTGAGTTCACCCTCGTCTGCGAGCCGCGCGAGCTCCTGCAGCTCTTCGAGCCCGTCCCAGCCGGTCTCCCGACCGTCGTTTGCCTGCGCTTCCAGTTCCGCGACGACTGCCTCCGGAACGTAGACAGTCGCCTCGGCGTACGTCCCGTCGGCGACACGTTCGGACACCCGGCCGTCGACGACCGCGCTCGTGTCCGGAACGACATTCATACCACCCGTAGGAGGCTCCGTCTGAAATAGCGTGCGGTCCCGCTACGCGAGGCGACTGGACGAGTCGGGAGACGCACAGCGTGAGAGCGCCGACCCGCGGCCCGAGAGCGACGACTCGCAGCGCGAGGGTGCCGACCCGCGGCGCGAGAGCGCCGACTCGCAGCGCAGGAGTGTCGATTCACGGCGTGAGAGCGCCGATCGCAGCGCAGGACGGCGTGAGAATGTCGACTCGCTACGCCATCGACACCCACTCGCCGCGTTCGTCGCTCTGCTGGATCGCGTCGAGCAGTCGTTGGACAGTGTAGCCGTCGTCGAACGACGGGACGAACGACTCCCCATCGGCGACCGCGGTCAAGAACTCGTAGTTCTCGTGGACGAACGTGTGTTCCCACCCGAGCACGTGGCCGGGCGGCCACCAGTGGTCGACGTACGGGTCCGACTCGTCTGTCACGAGCACCGTCTCGTAGCCACGGGCGTCGGCGGTGTGGACCTGGAGTTCGTTCAGCCGTTCGAGTGAGAACTGGACGCTGCCCTCGGAGCCGTGGACGGCGACCGTGTGGTCGTTCTTGTGTCCGCGTGTCACGCGAGACGCCTCGACTGTCCCCACCGCGCCGTTCTCGAAGGCGAGCTGTGCGGAGTAGGCGTCGTCGACTGTCACTGGACGCATCTCTGGCTCCGCGTCGTCCCCGGCCGTATCACCACTTTCGGCTACAGCGTCACCGTCTCCTGTCTCGTCGTCGGTGGTCTCCTCTGTGCCACCTGTTCCCGGCACGGGTCGCTCCGCGGTGAACGTCTGGAGGTGACCGGAGACACGTTCGATTTCGCCGGCGTGGTCCGCCACGAGGAACCGGAGCAGGTCGAGCGTGTGCGCCCCGAGGTCGCCGAGCGCGCCGGAGCCGGCCAGCTCCGCGTCGTTGCGCCACGACCACGGCGCGTCGGCGTCCGCCAGCCAGTCTTGGAGGTACCGGCCGCGAACCTGTCTGATCTCGCCGAGGTCACCGTCGTCGATCAGCCGCTTGGCGTACCTGATCGCCGGGACGAACCGGTAGTTGAACGCGACGCCTGCGACGGCGTCGCTGTCTGCGGCAGCCGCCCGCAGCTGCTCGGCTCCCGACGTGCTCGGCGCGAGTGGCTTCTCACACAACACACTCGTTCCCGCCTCCAAGGCTGCGACGGACGGCTCCACGTGGAGGTGGTTCGGCCCGAGATTGTAGAACACGTCGACCTCGTCGACGACCTCGCGCCAGTCGGTCGCCGTCTCCGCGAAGCCGAACCGGTCTGCTGCGTCGGCGAGCGCGGACTCGTCGCGGCCGACCAGCACCGCACGCTCCGTCTCCGGCGCGTCCGGGAAGAACGTCGGTAGTCGCTGGAGCGCGTTGGTGTGTGCCTCGCCCATGAAGCGGTACCCCAACATCCCGATCTGGAGTGGCTCTGTCGGCATCTGTGATCACTCCGCCCAGTACGCGTCGCCAGGGGTCGTCTCGAACACGGCGCGGCTGAGCACGTCGACCGCCTTCTCTAATCCCTCCCGAGAGGAGGTGAGTGAGTCCTCGTGTTCGATCGAGAGCGCGCCGTCGTAGCCGACCATCCGGAGGGTGCTCACCACCTCCTTCCAGTGGTGTTCGTCGTGACCGTAGCCGACCGTGCGGAACAGCCACGAGCGGTTCGGCTCGTCCGTGTAGTCGGTGGTGTCGAGGACCCCCTTCTCGCGGGCGTTCGACTCGTAGACGGCGGTGTCTTTCGCGTGGACGTGGTGGATCGCGTCCGCCTCGCCGAGGAGCCTGATCGCCGCCGGCACGTCGATCCCCTGCCAGTAGAGGTGACTCGGATCGAAGTTCGCGCCGATCCGCTCGTTCGTCACCTCGCGGAGCTCGAGCATCCCGCGGGGCTCGTACACCAGCATGTTCGGGTGCATCTCGATTGCCACGTCGACGCCGTGTGCCGCCGCGTGCTCCGCGAGGTCGCTCCAGTACGCCTCTGCGACGGACCACTGGTACTCCAACGCCTCGGCGTGTTCCGTCGGCCACGGCGCTGTCACCCAGTTGGGTACCTCGTCGTTCGGACCGCCCGCGGGGAGCCCGGAGAAACACGTGACGGCGTCCACGTCGAGCGCTGCGGCGAGTTCGATCGCCTCTCGCAGCTCCGTGTCCGCGCGCTCGGCCCGCTGGTCGTCCGGGTGCAGGGGGTTGTTGTGTGTCGCTAGCGCGCTGATCGACAGGTCGTGTTCCGCCAGATCCTCACGCAACGACGCTCTGGCGTCCGGGTCCGACAACAACGCCTGCCGGTCCGTATGGTCCTCGCCCGGGAACCCGCCGACCCCTAACTCTACTGTCTCGACACCGATTCCGGCGAGGTAGTCGAACGCTGCGGCACGCGACTCCCCACCTAACGGAACTGTGAGTACACCGACCTGCATACCTCGCGGTTTGTACAACGGACCGAATAAACCTTCCTGCAACGGGACAGCAGCGGCGGCGGCGTCGAACGGGTTGTCGCATCCGATCACTGCCGGACTCTGCTGGCAGCACCACGAATCTCTACGCACGACTCTGTGAATTCGTGTGGTTGTGGCTGTCGTCGGGTAGTGCAAGACTCGTTCGTGGGCTAGTCACCACTCGGATGCAGTGATTGTGAGTGATTTCCCTTCGAGAGTCGTAGCCAGATTCTCTTTCTTCGTCAGAGGATCGTCTAGCAACGAGATTCTGACACCTGTTCTACTGTTGGTAGTAACGCTCAGAGGGGGACTTTGCGCGTTCCACGTGTGGCAGTACTCACCGCTCACCGCTGATGACTCAGTGTGCTCTGGACCGGGGGCGAGCTGTACCCCGCATCTGGCCCACTGGGACCACTCTTTGTCACCGTGCCGCTCTGTTGTCCCCGACTGGGTGCACACTCTCCTGTCGTTCACCAGAAATCCAGTCCCGCCCTCGCCTCTGATCCAGCTCTCGTCGTCCCACGAACCGTAGTCTGGCGGAAACACGCTCTCCCGTGGATACTCTGGCGTATTCAGCTCCCACTCGCCGCTGTCCCAGTAGAACCTGATTCTGTCTCTCGGACGTTGGGGTGTGTCGTCGTAGTAGCCACTCCTCCGACCCCGATCCCAGTAGTTGTACTTGTATCTCGTCCGGAGAGAGACGTAGTAGTACCCCAGCTTTCGGAGGTAATCGATGGAGATGTTCACTTCGATCTCTCCATCGTCACATCTGTTGGGTTCGATACACTCGATATCTTTCGCGTGAATACTGTTGTCGGAGGTGTACTTGACACTCGTCGTTCCTCCCGTGTACGTGCTCCGGATACCTTCCCCACGGAGATATCTTGCACGGGCTTCAGGACCGTCCTCTCGCAAGGTCGTCTGTGCCCGAGAGAGAATGTCTTCCGCCTCCTCCTCGGTCATTTTGTCGTCTGTCGTCCCGACCGGTCCAGCGCCACTAGCCAGGGTTGCGAGTCCAACGCCGCTCGCCTTCAGCATCTCTCTCCTGTCGAGTGGACACTTTTCAGTCATAGATATGTCGAGCAATATAACGAACAAACGCTTTTCGATCCGTGTTCAAATACATCAGCAGAAGGCCAGATTGTGAGGAGGACTCGATAGCCTACGTCGAGAACCCGTCGAACACGACAGCTTCGACACGTTCGCGGGGGGAGAAGGGAGCGTCGACAGCGACAGCCCAGTCACGGGCGGCGGCGACAGCAGCGGCGACAGCGTCGAGCGCGTCGTCACTCGCGGTGAGGCAGGTCGCGTCAGTCCCCTCCACGTCGACACCCGCAGCGCGGAGCGCGCCGCGGTTCCACTCTCGTGCGGCGACGCCAGCGCGGTCGTCACTCTTGTACCCCTCCCTGCGGCCGTCCGGGAGACGGTCGAAGACGGCGGCAGGGTACGTCTCCAGCACGGTGAGCGTCGCGGTCGGATTCTGGTAGACGGGCGGGACACACACGTCGCCGCGCTCCACCAGCGGGCGCAACACCGCCGAGATGCCGTAGTACGTCTGCGTGCGGATACGGTAGCCAGCCGGGTTCTGTCCCCCGTTGACCGTGTCGGTCTCCCGAGCCAGCGGGAACCCGCGTTCCTCGGCGGTCGCACGCACCTGCTCGTACAACGCTTTCGGGTCCGCAACGTCGTCGAGAATCCCCCACGACGCCGGTGTGTCCGTCACGAACTCCTCCCAGTAGTCGTCGCTCGTCGGCTTCTCGGGCTCGAAGCCCAGAAACTCCGCCGGCAGCGCGAACGGGAAGTCCATGCCGACGACGGTCGGCTCCGAGATTCCCGTGAAGAACTCTACCAGCGCCGGGAGCACGTCCTCGCGGTCCGTGCTGTCGAGATCGAGCATCTCCGAGACGGTGGCGAGGCTGTCGACACGCAGCCCGGTCTCGGTCGGACGGCAGTCCGCGAGCCACGAGTTCGTGCCGGACGAGCGGGCGGCGGCACTGAAGTCGAGTCCGATCACTCGCTCCGGCTGGCGCGGACGCGTGTCCGACTGCCGTCTGCTTGCACGCTGCTCCTGTGTGCCGGACCCTGCTGTGTTCGTCTGCTCTGACGAGGTGGTGTTCACCCGCGGGAGCGTGGTATCGTCTGTCACTGACGACTGACACGGACCCCTGTCTGTTCGTTCTTTCGCCGGTTCACCGCCGAGTGACACGCTCTCGGCGGACTCGTCGGTGTGCGTCCTACGCGTCGTCGACGAACCGGTCCACCTGCGGGAAGAACTTCTCGGGGTCTTCGTGGAGGATGGAAGCAACCTCCGTGCCGTCGAGTCGCTGGAGGTGGGTGTACATCAGGTCCGCGTCGATTGCCGTCTCGATCAGGTCGCCCGCGTGTCTGAGTTCGTACGTGCCGACGACGTACACTGCGAGTCCGGCGGCTCCGTCCGTCGACTCGTCGGCTGTCGTCTCTACGCCCGTCGACTCGCCATCCGATTCCGTCCCGTCGTCCGAGCGGGCTTCCAGCAGCTCGGTGACGACGAACACGCGGCCGTCAGACTCCGCGCGGTAGACGTCGTACGCCGAGAACTGTTCGTCGGAGAGCGCTTCGAAGTCGTCGGCGAAGTTGCTCGGGATCACGTGGACCAGCCCGTAGCGGTCGGAGTCACCCGCTTCCCGCGGCTCGGGCGCGGTGTCTCCCGCCGGGATCACGAGCGTCTCCCAGCCGTCTTCCTCTCGTTGCTCGGCCAGCGTCTCGGCGTCGTTCAGTGTGCGCTGCCACGCGTCGCGGTGTCTGTCTGCGAGTGCCGCGACACGCTCGGCGTCGTCGATCTCGTCCCCTACTTCTGGCATACCGCTGTCTTCTCTCCGAACGGTATAAAGTTGTACGACTCGGCGGCCGAATCTCTCGGTCGTGTCCGTCGTGTCTCGTCTCGTCGGATCTGACTCTATCGGACGCTGCTCGTAGCATCTCTCTGCGGTGCGCGAAGGGACACCGCCCGCTGTCGTGTGGCTGGTCTGTAGGTCTACTGGGTAGTTCGACGAGAGGACTCAGATACGGTGGCCAGAATTGTGTCTGCCTCTGTCTACGGGACAGCCACATGTGCCGGTTCAAGAAAGAATCCTTAGCTGATAGCAGACACTAAACCCCCACCCTCAAAGAGCGAACGGAGTGAGCGAGTAGGATGGGGATGCAGTGTCCCCAGGAATCGGAGGTTTCTGGTGTGCAGACGAATCGCAGACCGATTCGTCGATGCCGTCACGATCTTCCTTCCACAG
>CAKZQY010000239.1 GCA_937142015.1 uncultured Halobacteria archaeon | reverse complement strand
GATTACGTTCACGTGACTACTATCACAACTGCCAGACATATTTGCTTCGGTCACGAGCCGGAAAGACAGGTCGAGGTGGCGGGTCACAGATGTTCCAGCCGGCGACAACTCCGATTCGTTTTTGAGGTGTGACCGAGCTACCGTACGACGTATGAGCGAGACACGGACCATGGACGAGTGGCTGATCCGCTACCTGATCGTCGGCGTGATCGGCAGCGTCGCGGCGTTGGCGCTGCTGTACGGGCTGACGTTCGGTGAGTCGGTGACCGCCGCGGGTGCCGGCGGGCTCGTCTTGCTCGTCGTCGCAGTCGTGGTCGGCCGCGATCTCCAGCAGTACCGTACCGTCTGATACGGTCGTGCGTAGATCGTTACCACCGACGACTGACAGAGAGTACCGCAGCGACGTGATACCGCCCGATACCGCAGAAGTCACAGAAAATCACTACGCACGACCGTATCAGCACTCTCCGCCGTCCCGCAGCGTCACTCGACTCCAGCGTGTCCGGCAGTCGTCGGTTCGGTGACACCCTCACACGTCCGCGACGGCTGTTAAGTCGGGTGGGCGGGACGGGACGGGCATGGACCGGCGACGGAACGGTCACGGCAGACGGGGTGAGCAACGCGGATGAGCGACGCGACAGTCGACAGGCAGTGGACGGCGGTCGCAGCGTGGAGCGAACTGGCTGACCGCGAGCCGGCGGGCGCACGCGTCGCAGGCGTGGATCTGGTGATCGTGCGCTACGACGACGAGGTGTCGGTGCTCCACGGCCGGTGTAAACACCGCGGAGTGTTGCTCGCGGACGGACACGTGGAGGGTGACAACCTGATCTGTGGCGTTCACGGCTGGGACTACCGCTACGACAGCGGGGTGAGCGAGTACGACAACAGCGAGCAGTTGGAGAAGTTCACCGCACGGGTCGACCGCGAGGCGGACGCGGTCTACGTCGACGAACGCGAGGTCGCGGCGTGGAACGACGACAACCCGACGGAGTACACGGACCCGGACGCGTTCCCGGAGTTCTACGGCGACCCCCACCCGACGGACGAGGAGCCGCACAACAGCTACATCCGAGAGCTGGCTCAGAAGGGACCGGAGGGGATCGGCGAACACGGCGACGTGTCTGCGATGGGTGTGCCGCGCACGGAACTCCCGACGTGGGAGGATCTCCAGATCCTCACCGCGCAGTTGGCACACACGCCGCTGCGGGAGGAGGTGCCAGTCGACACCACGCTCACTATCGGCCCGCGCGCGGAGAATCCTCTCGAACTGGAGATTCCGGTGTTCGTCTCCGACATGAGCTTCGGCGCGCTCAGCGAGGAGGCGAAGATCGCCATGGCGAAGGGCGCAGACGCCGCAGGAACCGGAATCTGTTCCGGCGAGGGCGGGATGCTCCCCGAGGAGAAGGCGAACAACACCCGCTACTTCTACGAGTACGCCACCGGCAAGTTCGGCTGGGACTTCGAGAAGGTAGAGGACGTGCAGGCGTTCCACTTCAAAACCGGACAGGGGGCCAAGACCGGCACCGGCGGTCACCTCCCGGGTGAGAAGGTCGAGGGGAGAATCGCGGAGGTCCGCGACTTGGAACCCGGCACGGACGCGGTGAGTCCCGCGAACTTCGACAATCTCCAGACGGTCGAGGAGTTCCGCGAGTTCGGCGAGCGCGTCCGCGAGCGGGCTGGCGGGATTCCAATCGGGTTCAAGCTCTCCGCACAGCACGTCGAGGAGGATCTCGACTTCGCGCTGGAGGCCGGCGCGGACTACGTGATCCTCGACGGCCGCGGCGGCGGGACCGGCGCGGCACCGGACGTGTTCAAAAAGAACATTTCGGTCCCGACGATCCCGGCAATCGCACGCGCTCGGGACCACCTCGACCGGACCGGCAACGAGGACGTGACACTGATCGCAACCGGCGGGCTGCGGACGGAGTCCGACTTCGTGAAGGCGATGGCGCTGGGCGCGGACGGCGTCGCCGTCGCCAACTCCGCGATGCAGGCCATCGGCTGTCTCG
>CAKZQY010000238.1 GCA_937142015.1 uncultured Halobacteria archaeon | reverse complement strand
GGCGACGGTGCGGACGCAGACGACGAGCACAGCGACGCGGACGCAGACGACGAGCACAGCGACGCGGACGCAGATAACGAGCACAGCGACGACGCAGACGATCACCACGAGGCGTAGCGCGCGTCGACCGTGCCGGATCGAACCACTCTGAGACGTTTCTCGTCTCTCTTCGGCGTGTCCGAGTGTTCTCCTCGGTGTAGCCGAGTGTTTTCCTCGGTGTAGTCCAGTGTGGTCTTCGACGTGGCAAGCGGCGTAGCAGGAACGAACCGTCGCCACCAACCGAGCACCGCTCAGATCGTGGTTGCGAACGTCTCGGGCCAGTACAGCTGTCGGTCGTAGACGACCGGGCTGTCGAGCGTGTCGAGGTACTCCCGCAGTTCACTCGTCGTCACGTCGTACACTCGATCCACACCCCACAGGTGGTAGTGATCGTCGAGGTGTCCCTTCACTCGCCCACCAACCTGTCCGGGCGCACCGTGTCGCACCTGAACGCGGTAGTCCTCGTCTCCGTCGTCGAACACCCACGCGACCGGCGGGACGATGGCGTCACTCTGGGTCACGACGTGTGTACCGTCGCCGACGACCACGTAGTCTTTCGCCGTCATCAGCTGTCGGCGCGCGAGTGTCAGCGCCCGTTCGAGACAGAACCCGTGCATCAACAGCCGTGCGAACGTCGTCCCGACCGTCGCAGCCTGCTCGTCGCCGACGCGTTCGAGTGTCACGCCGCCGCCGACGCTCCCCTTCCGCACGAGCGCCTCTCCCTCCGGGTACGAGCCGCACGCGTTCAAGAAGAACGTCTGGGCGTTCGACTCCTCGACTGTAGACACGTCGAGATAGCCGTTGGCACACTCGAGTCCGCGCTCGTCTCGGTGGCCGATGTAGTGGACGAGATCGTGCCGCTCCGCGAATATCTGTGCCAACTCGCCGCGCTTGACGTTCTCCTCGATGCGGATGTCGATGGGGAGCTCTGCAGCACGCTGCTCGTAGTGTTCGACCGCCCGTCGGTGTTCTGCACGCATCGGCTCCGTGTCGTCGTCTGTCTCGGTGTTCGACGACGCTGCGCTCCTCGTCTCGGCGTCTGGAGCCGCCGGTCGCGTCGGTGTATTCTCACCACCCCCGTCGGCGGCGAGTGACGCACGGTCGCGGTCGACGACGACGGCGACGACAGACAGCGACGACTCCGGGTCGTCGAGGTACCGGACACGGTTCTCGTACGCCTCGGGCAGAGTCACGAACGCGTCGACTGGCACGTCGTCGCTCATCCACCCGTGTGTCCGCGCTGGACCGAGCTCCGGGTCGACCAGCTCGACACCCGCCACCTCCCGCCGGACGCGGTAGCTCGACACGCCGTCGTCGTCGGTCGCTGCAGGCGTCTCCGGGAACTGATCGGCGACGCTGACACGGAGCCACTCGTCTTTCGTCAGTGACGACGACCGCGGGAGTGAGAGCTGTGGTACGTCCGCCAGCAGGTGTGGCAGCGTCTCCACGTGGTCGTACGTCGGCGAGATCGACAGACCGAGGTGCCACGGCGGGAAGGCGTCGGCGACGCGCTCGAAGGGCACGTCGAGATACGTCCGGAGGCGCTCGACGACCGGCGCTCCGTACAGCCGCTCGGCGTCGAGACCGAGCGTGTCGAACGTGTCAGTCACACCGAGTTTACTCCCGTGTGGTCCACCGCCGCGGGCGACACAGTCGAGACAGAACACGCGGCGGAGCAGCGAGGCGGTTCGCCGCTCGAACGCCGGCAGTTCCCCGAGTGGCTCCTCGTGATCACCGAAGCGGAGTCGTGGCTCCGCGCCAGACTCCGTTCGGACCGTCGCAGCGAGGTAGTACGCCAGCGACGCGCCCGTGAGCAGGTACCGCAGGTCTGGCGGGACGACGAGCTCCACGCCCGTCTCCGGGCGGTCTTCGACGAGCGACGAGGGGAGTGACCGCGCGCCACCGACCGTGATCGCCGGTGGCTGCTCTCGACAGGTGGGCCAACTCCGGTCGGGTGAGGTGACGGGCGACGTGGCCGACGCGAGCGTGAGCGCGGTTGTGACGCCCGCTGGTGTCTCTGGAACAGTCACCTCCGTGTCTGGGGTTTCGACCAAGCTGTCGAAACAGAGCGACACGGGCGTCGGCTCGGAGAACGCCAGACTGATCGATTCGTTGTCCCGGGTGTGAATATCTGCCGGGCCGTCGAATCTGACGAACACGCGAACTGTGGAGTCGACGCGCAGCAGGTGTGACCGTGACGGGAGTCGGAGGTGCTCGTCCGACTCGCCGAACTCCCACGACTCGCCCGTCTCCGTCGCCGTCGCTCGGAGGAACACCGGCGGAAATGTGAGTGTCTCGACAGTCCCCTCGATCACTGTCTCGACCTCGTCTGGCCCCGTGGTCGCCGCCGCGAGCGCCGTGTCCACTGCCGGCGGCGCACCCCCGTCACGCCACCCGGTGACCTGTACGTCGACTGTATTCGTCGCGTCGTCGACAGCTCGGAACCCTCCCGCTGTCCGCGTGATCTCCATCCGATCGTGTCCAGTAACCCTCTCGACATTTTACTTTCCCATGTGTTCTTCCTTGTATGGTTGCGTTTTTGACGGTCGTAAAATATCAACCCACACACAGCCACAACAGCCGCGGTCAGGAGTACGATCACGACACTCGATCTTCTCGATCGGGGTGACGGTACGAGAGCGTGACACGGGAGCCACGCGGGTCACGGTCCGCGAACGACAGGTCGCCGCCGACAGACGTTACAGCGGTAACAAGGCGAAAGCCCACCCCCTTCAGGGGTGCGGATGAAGCCGACAACTGGGAATCCCTCCACGCTCGTAGGCACGGCTGTGGTTGGATGTCTGCGTAACATCTTTAGGTGAGGGACTTCTACATACTGACGATGCCTCGTGGGTTTGACAGGGAGCGTACCAACGTCCACAAACTCCAGTACCACTTCATCTGGTGCCCGAAGTACCGCAAATCGGTGCTTGAGGGCGAAGTACGTGACCGACTCGAAGAACTCATCGAGGAGAAAGCCGACGAACTCGACCTCGAAATCTTGGAGTTGGCGATTCGTCCCGACCACGTAC
>CAKZQY010000237.1 GCA_937142015.1 uncultured Halobacteria archaeon | reverse complement strand
GAAGTTGGGTCGCATCGTCCTCGTCGTCGTCTCCGTCCGGTAACTCGACGGTAGCCACAGTGTCCCCATCGTACTCGGGTTCGTCGACGCGTTTCAGTGTCTTGTGTCGTTGCCGGTGATCGAGTTTCTGTATCGCTTCGTTCGCCAGATCGAGAATCGGCTGGCGAGAGCGAAAGTTTTCGTCTAAGGATTCGTGGGTGAGTGCCGCAAATGCGCGGTCGAGTTCGTCAGTGATGTTGGCGACGTGCGCGCCGCGCCACTCGTAGATCGCCTGGTCGTCGTCGCCAACGACGAACAGGTTTTCGTCGGTGACGAGTGACGTGACGAGGTCGAACTGAAGTCGGTCGGTGTCCTGAAACTCGTCGCAGAACACGTAGTCCCATCGGTCAGCGATTTCCTCGCCGACCGGCGAATCCATTAGTGCAGCCGTCTCCACGACGAGGCCGTCGAAGTCGACGAGATTCCGCCCGTCGAGTTCACGCTCGTACGCCGCGTAGCCCGCCGTCAGGTCTCGGGCCGTGAGGCAGTCTGAGAGGAACGAGTCGAGGTGGTCCGTGAGTTCGAGATCGAGATCGTCCGGGATGCCTGTCGGTGCACCGCTCGCGTATCCACCGAGCAGGTACTTCGGGAGCTTGTACGCCTTTTCCGGTAACGCCCGGTTGCCTGCCTCGTGGGCTTCGAACGCTGCTTCCATCTCGTCGCAGAGATCCACGAGGCGGTCGAGGAAGTCGCGGACGCTGGCTTCGAGACCGTCCGTCCCGAGCGCGTCGCGCTCAGCGACGAGGTCGGCGCGTGCGTCTGGAAGCGAATCCAGCACGCTCGACACGGACCGGCCGCCCAGATGGTCGCTGGCAGTAGCCTCAACGCGATCTGAGAGGTCGGCGAGTTCGTAGACGCGGTCAGCAGGGCCGAGGAAAGCGTCGATGTCGTCGGGCGTGATTCCGCTGCGTTTCATCGACCCGACAAAATCGAGCAGCTTCGTCGCGGCCCCCGACGCGTACCCGTCGCTCCCGTACACGTTGGGTTTGACCGACCGGTACTCGATGTCGTCTAGCACATCCAGCACGATGGCGTACTTCTCGGCGTCCGTGGCGACCTCGAAATCCGGGTCGATTCCGGCTTCGTACGCGTAGTCGGTGAGGATCTCGTTGCAGATCGAGTGGTACGTGTACGCGTCGATGTCGTACCCGGCCGCGCCGAGTTTCGCGTTGAGTTTCTCACGCATCGAGTCCGCGGCGTTGTTCGTGAACGTCAACGCGAGAATTCGGTCCGGCGACACGTCCTCCTCGTCGATGAGGTGCGCGATTTTGCGCACCATCGTGAACGTCTTCCCCGTCCCTGCCCCGGCGAGCACGCGCATCGGGTACGCGTCGGAGTTGATGATCTCCCGCTGCTGGGTCTCTGGGGACACATCTTCCTCCGGTACTGGGAACCACGACGGGTGCTCGTCACTGTCGTCGCTCATCGCCGCACCTCCGTCGACAAGCGGTCCGCACACATTTCTCGATAGTCACAGTCCGGGCATACTTGCTCGTTGATGAGCTCGAACGGCTCTGGGTCGAAGGTCTCGCCCGTGATGCCGTCGTGTGCAGCGCGGATGAGCGCCCAGATCGTGTCGTAGTGGTCGTCGTAAATCTCAGTCGTCTCCCGGCTCCACCCGCGAGCGGACACGTCGTACCCGGTGGGAGTGCTCTCGAACGACGTGTTGTTGAGAAGGCCGTAGAAACTGAACCTGATCTCCATCCCGTCCTCGTAGAACGGTTCGTTCTTGACGCCCTCGATGTACGTCGCCGTCTGGAACGCGTTCCGCACACGCTTCGGCTCGTGGGCCTCCCCGTCGAGATGATCGCCGAGGTACTCGGCTGTCCCGTCGGAGAGCATCCCGTGCGTTTTCCGCTTGTAGTCGAAGATGTGCAGGCCGTCGTCCGTCCGGATGACGTTGTCTGGTTTCCCGTGGAGCCCTCGTCCATCCACTTCGCACTCCACCCGGCACTCCGTGGCGATTGAGCGACGGGCGTGGTCGATGCCGATGCCGCCATCGGGATCGAAGAACGACTCGATGGCAGCCCGGTTCTCAGCACGCTGGTACTCCTGGTGCCCAGCAGATTCGTAATCGTCCGAAGTGCTGTGCTCCTCCCACTTCGCATCGAAAATCCGCATCGCCCGGTCGTGAATCACCGCTGAACCGTCGTCGCGGCTGGTCGCCTCACACGCCTCCTCGATAGTTTCGTGGTAAACCGTCCCCTGGTTGAGGTAGAGTTCGGTGCGGTCCGGCGCGTTCACGTCCTGTACGTACCGGTAATCGTACAGTCGGGGACACGTCGCGTAGTTCGCCAGCTGCGACGGTGAGAGTGACACCGGGCTCATCGCCGCACCTCCCCGTTAGCGAATTCGACACGTGTACGCAACGCCTTCCGGAGTTCCTCGCCACGCCCCCCGCTCTCTTCGAGCAGGTCTTGAATCTCACCGAGTTCAGCTTCCACCTCGTCGAGCGACACCGTCACGTCCTGACTGTTCGCGCGGCGCACCGCCGCGAGCGCGTCGTCGACCCGCGATAACAGGAAGTCCTCCGCTGCTCGCTCGCTCGTGATGTGAGGATCGTCGGCTTCGGTGACCCACGGCAGGCGGTCGTAGGCCTCTGTGAGGAACCGCGACGCCTGCGCACGCTCTTCCAACGCGGTGTCCTCGAACTCGTACAGACAACAGTACAGATGCTCGCCCGCGGCACCAGCCCCAATCGCCAAGCATCGCCGCGCGTGTTCCGTGTGATACCGCGCGAACGGCCGACTCGACGCCGTAGACGTCGTCGAGAACGTCGCATCCACGTCCGGCTCGTCGAGGTCCGTAACACCGGGGTAGTCCGGCATCGACACGACCCGCTCGGTCGGGAACAACCGCGTCAGGAACGGGTCACCCGGGTACTCGCTATCGACGAGGTTCACGAGAAACACCGCCCGGAACGACTCGTTCTTGATCGCCTGCAGATGGTCTACGCGGACACCGCCGTCGAGATCCGTCGCGCTCGTCTGGTTTTGTTGCGGTGCGTACTCGTGGGCGCGTTCGAGCATCTCCTCGAAGGATTCCCACGTCGCATCCACGAACCCGGTGTCTTCGAGGAACTCCGCCATCCGGAACGCCCGCTTGACGTTCCCGAACTGCGCCCGTGCGTCCAGCGGCGTCGCGCGCTCCGCGATCCGCTGTTTCAACCCCACGTCGGTCGCCCACCAGCGGACCCCCTCTTCGAGGCTGTCTATCTCACTGACGCGATCCAAGCGCTCCGTATCGAGGTTCGGGCCGTGGTCGGGTCTCTCGTCTTCTCCATCTGCGGCGAGATGTCGAACGGCAGCGACGAGTTCCCGAATCGCTGGGTCGTCACCGAATCCAGTCACGGTCGTCGACTCCGTCGGAATCCCGGCACGTTCGAGCGCTTCGATGGTGTCGGTAACGGTACTCCCACTTTGCTTCGTGGCGACAGCGACATCGTCGTACTTCCAGTCCGACTGCGCGACGAGGTCTTCGATCTCGTTCGCAATCTCGGCGAGCTGTTCGTCACTGGAGTCCGTAGCGAGGACGGACACCGACCCGGTTTCCGGATCTTCCGGGACCGTCTCGTCGGCGAAATACGCTGCCGTGGCAGCCGGTCGCGTCGACGGCGTCTCCGACGTTCCGCGGCGAGATTCGCTGAACGAGACGTAGTCCGCAACCGGTCCCGTCTCGACCCACGTGCGGCGCACACTCGCGTTCTCTTCGGCGACACAGACGAGGTCACAGTCCCCTCCGAGCGCGTCGAGATACGCGCGGTCGAGCGGAAAGAACTCTTCGAACTCGACTGCGAGCACCGCTTCGAAGTCGACAATATCGTCGCGGGCGTCGCCGGTGAGCACGTCGAGCGCTTCCGAGATGAGTTGCCCGCGTTCCATGTGACCGTGCTCGGCCAGCCACTCGTGGAACGCATCGAGCGCAGCCGTGATGTCACGGAGCTCCGGGGGTTCCTCGGGCGTGACCGTCTGCCAGGAGATCGTGCTCACTACGGCGTCCACGTCCTCGACGAACGACGGCTGTTCAGACGCCCGCTGGAGATACGCTGTTTCCCACTCGTAGTCTTCGAGGAATCGGTGCAGGAGCTCTCGCCGTAGCGCGTCGGAGAGAATGACGCGGTCGTCGGTCTGGTTGAGGACGTCGGTCGCGTGTACCACGAGCGACGTCACGTACGGCGTCGCCGCACCCGGCAGTTCCTCACCCAAGCTTTCCCGGAAGGTGTCTGTACTCGTCGGCGCAGCCGTGAGAACGAGCACACTCTCAGAATCGTGTTCGTCGAGGAGCGTTCGGTATTCGTCCCGCGCTGTCCGTTCGACGTTTTCGCCCCCGAAGGGTGTCGTGACTAACGTCCCGTCGAATCGCCGGTGAGATGAGTGGTCAGACATGGCTGTTATACTGTCGGTCACAAGTGTCGATACATCGCTGCGTCTCACTCGGGTTCCAACGCGTCTCGCCCCGGTTCTGTCGACCCCGGGTTCGATGGCTTGTAACCGACAGTATACCGTCGGACGAGCCGCGTGACCCGAGACAGAACACCGGTGTTGTCAGCGGCTGTTTCAGTGTCTCGTCGTGCATCTTCGATGATACTGGGCTCATCTATCCAATCCTCGAATCTGTTTGCGCTTTCGAACTGGACTGCTGGCGGATAAATGCTGGCCCGGATGTGGGCCGGCGTCGCTTTCTGGAACTCCCAGCACTGCTGCTTGTCCAGATTCGCTGATACGGTCGTGCGTAGTGATTTTCCGCGACCTCTGCGGTATCGGGCGGTATCACGTCGCTGCGGTGCCCTCTGTCAGTCGTCGGTGGTAACGGTCTACGCACGACCGTATGAGAAGTCAGCGATAACTCGCCCGTCGTCATCGAAGTCGACGAGGACGACGCGTCACCGCTCGGAGAGCACGTGTGGTATCGAAAACACGGCGGTCGAGACAGTCTCAGAGCAGCCCCGACTGCTCGAACTCGACAGCTGCCGCCTCCGCGAACGCCCGGGTCGACTGTTCGTCTGTGGGACCAGCGGACACGCGGAGCTGTTCGTCTCCGGCAACCGTCACCACTACCTCCGGTTCGCGGCTGGCGACGTACAGTCCGACCAGTCCGAGTCCCAACAGCACCGCGACCACGCCGGCCAACACCAGTGCGTCGTCGAGGAACCCCAGCAGCGACAAGACGAGTCCAGCGGCGTCCAGTAGTCCACCGACACCGAGCGCGTCCGTGTCCGACGGAGCCGCGCTCCCGGCACCGCCGAGGTCGAACACCGATCCGAGAAGCAGACTCCCGATCCCCAGCGCGACTGCGTACACCGCCGAGCGGGCGGTCTCCCGGTCGCCTCGCGTCTGGTACCCGACGGCGAGCACGTTCGGTCCCTGGACGACTCGGAGGTTCGGACCGCCGCCGTCTGGGGTGGACACGAGCAGTCGGTGACTGGTGGCGACGACCGTGCCGTCCGCGACCGACAGCGACGCGACTGTCTCCTCGCCCGCGTACAACAGCCGTCGAATCTGTTCGTCCGTCACGGTGTGGCCCCCGACGCAGACCGACGTCGCTCAGTCGCCGGTGAGTCGTTCGGCGATCCGCATCGCACCCTCGGCGGCGGCGGTGTCCGGCTCCGGCGGCGCGACGACAGAGATCTCGCGGTCCAGTTCCGCCGAGAGGCGACGCTCGAACTCGTCAGTCAGTCCCGGGAGACACGCCATGCCGCCAGTGACGACAACCGGGTTCGACAGCGCCATCTGGTACGGCTTCATGAACTCGTTGGCGAAGTCCGGCAGGAACTCGTTGGCGACGCGGTCGACTGCCTCGTCTAAGTACCAGTTCAGCGCGTCCATCACGGAGTCCTCGATGGTGAACTCGTGTGAGCCGCCGCCCGGCTGCTGGACAACGTCCGAGAACGGCTGGAAGTCGTCGAAGTCGCCGTGCTCCTCCTTGTACTCGCGTGCGGTCGTCAGATCGACGTGAACGCGACCCTGTGTCTCCTCTTCGACGTTGTTGACGATCCGTCGATCCACGTCGTTGCCGGTGACGGAGCCAGTCGAGAACGGGAGGAGCTGTTCGCCGCGACGGTACGCACAGGCTTCGAGATTCGTCGACCCCATGTTGACGGCGACGAACACCTCGTCGACCGCCTCGACACCGTCACCCAGCGCGGGAATCGCGCTACACAGCGACTCGGGGTACGAGCGCATCTCGACCGTGCCGATAGCGGAGTTCTCGATCACTTCCGAGAGGTTCCGCAGTCCCGCCTCGTTGTCGATGGTCGGAATCGCGTACACCACCGTACTGTCCTGCGGGACGCCGTTCGTCTCTACCAGTTCGTCGAAGTAGCGCCGTGCGAGCTCCGTCCGCTCGTCGTCCTCCGGCAGCCCCGACCGGAGCATGAACTCCACTCGGTCTGGGTACTCCGCGGCCGCCTGTTCGCCGAACAACACCCGCTCGTCACCCGTGATGGCGTCCTCGTAGGTCGCCAGACAGGTGAGCGTCCTGATCGTCTGCGTCTGCCCGGTCGTGTCCGGGTACCGCAGCACCGTTCGCGTCGATCCCAGCTTCACACCGACTGGAACCGACTGTGACGACTCGAATCCGTCCGTCTCCTCGTTCGTGTTCGTGGACATCTGTCTGCTCCGTGGTCGTGTCTCTCACCGTACCGGTGACTATCTTGTGGTCGACTGTCCGCACTCTCGATCACTATCCACTGTCCGCACTCTCGGTTGCTATCCGCTGTCCGCACTCTCGGTTGCTATCCGCTGTCAGCACTCTCGGTCACTATGCACCGTCCGCACGCGGCTCACCGGAGTGCAGCGAGCCGTGCGACGAACAGCAGGCTGGTCCGGTGGTGTGACGGTTCGAGCTCGTCGTTGCCGCCGGCCGAGAGGCCGGGAAGCAGTTCCGTCAGCATCTCGTTGGCCGCCGGTCCGATCCACTGGACGCGTTCGTAGTAGTCCAGTGCCTCCTCGGCACGGTCGTGACCGCCGACAGTCACGAGGAACTGGAGCCAGTCGAGTGCGAGCCGCGCCCCGGGACCGACCTCGGGAAGCGCCGGGAGATACGGCCGCTCTGCCCCGTCCTGTGCCGCCTGCAGGTAGTAGACCTCCCCCAGTTGGACGGCCAACACGCTGGCCTCCGCCTGACCGAGGAAGTCCTCCGGTCGCGCCCACCGGCTCTCCTCGTCGGTCGGTTCCGCTGTCGGACTCGCCGCTCCCGCCAGCGTTCGCAACTCCTCCGGGTCGTACTCCTTCGGGTCGAGCATGCTGTTCGTCCGCTCCCTGCGGCTGGAGTATCGTTGCCGAAACGTGCCTAAAGCTCTTGCCCCGCTCGTATCGTGGCTGAGAACTGTCTGACGCGGTCTGTGCCGCGAACGGCCCGCGAGGGCGGCTCGTGGCGGCTCTGTGTCGTACGCCCGTCTGACGAGTCGACGACTGAGCGCGTGCTCGCGGCCACGACGACTGTCACGGCCCCGGAGCCGGCGGCCGTGGACCCCGCCACGACTCCCGACTGCGCGTGCCCGTCCCACGGGCGTCAGACGCTTTGACTGCACGTCCCGTCCCACGGGCGTCAGACGCCGACACGATGTGAAACAATCACTGTCTGTGGCTATCTGGCTCGCCACACCAAATGGTTTTTTTGCGGGGCCACCGTATCACAGGGTAGTGATACCGTCGCACACGTCGCCGGTATCACGGGCCGCAGTAGCCCGGCCCCCGAATGGTGGTGACGCCAACCCCGACGGTCGCTTCGGTACGGGAGAGGAACAACCTTCCTCCCCGGCGACAACTGACGGCGAGTCCCACATCAAAACCCCACTCTCCACGAGCGAACCCCTCTGTGGGTGAGCGAAGTAGGGTGGGGTCGGCTACACGCTCCGCAAGCGATTTGCGTCCTGGCAAAGACGGTAGTTGTATGATGGATTCTCCCGACCTCGTCGCAGACATCGTGACGGATGTCGACGAGGTGTTCCTCTTCTCGCCGGGCCAGTCGCTGTACGACGCGTTCGAGGACCTCGAAGAGACGCCGGTAGTGGTCGCCCCGACGAACGACTTAGACGCCGCGTCGTTCGTCGAGCTCCCCTTGGAGTTCAGAGACGTGCGGGACCGCATCCGGTTCGGACTCGAAGGCGGAATGAACGCCGGTCTCACGACTCCGGGTGAGACGGTGCTCGCAGTGTTACCCATATTCGCCGACACGCCGGACGCGACCGTCCGTGTCACAGTCGAGGAGTCGATGCAGTCCGGGATCTACGACCTGTTCGCCAACTCTCGTGCGGAGCCGGCGGTGATCCGCGACGTGTTCGAGGTCGCTATCGAACTCGGCAAGAAGGGACAGAAGGGGAAGCCGGTCGGGGCGTTGTTCGTCGTCGGCGACGCCGGGAAGACGATGAACCACTCGCGGCCGCTCAGCTACAACCCGTTCGAGAAGAGCCACGTCCACGTCGGCGACCCGATCGTCGACGTGATGCTCAAGGAGTTCTCCCGTCTCGACGGCGCGTTCGTCATCTCCGACTCCGGGAAGATCGTCTCGTCGTACCGGTACCTCGAACCCGCCGCGGAAGGTGTCGACATTCCGAAAGGACTCGGCGCGCGCCACATGGCCGCAGCGGCGATCACCCGCGACACGAACGCCGTCTCGATTGCGCTCTCCGAGTCCGACGGACACGTCCGCGCGTTCAAGAGCGGTGAACTCATCCTGAAGCTCGACCCGGAGGAGTACTGATCCATGACTGGGAGCGGACTCGCCACGAACCATCTCCCGGTCGACGTCGCACAGCTCCCGTCGCCGGACACAGTGTTGCGGTTGCTCCCGCTGCGGTTGTTGTTCTTCGTCGGCGTGCTCGTCGTGGGAGCGCTCGTCAGCTACTTCGTCGCCTCGTTCAACCGGACGCTCCTCGAACGGCTCGGCGTACCAGAGAGCATCGAGGGCACCACCTTCGAACGGAGTGCGCGGGAGTTCGGTACCTCGACGGTCTCGATTCTCGCCCGCCTCAGCGGCTACTTCGTCTTCTTAGTGTTCCTCGTGATCGCGTTGAGCACCGCGGGTGTCCAGTCTGTCACCGGACTCTGGACGGTCGCGGTCGCCTTCCTCCCGCAGGTGTTCGTCGCGGTTGTCGTAGTCGTCATCGGGCTGATCGTCGGCGACAAGGTCGGTCTCCTCGTCGACGAGCGTCTCCGTGGGGTGAAGCTCCCCGAGGTCGGCGTGCTCCCCGCGCTGGTGAAGTGGAGTATCGTCTTCGTCTCCGTGCTGGTCGCGCTCGCACAGGTTCGCGTGGCGACGAGTGCGCTGTTGGTCCTGCTGGCGGCGTACGCCTTCGGACTCGTCTTGGTGCCGGCGGTGGCGCTGCGTGACATGCTCGCCTCCGGAACTGCCGGACTCTACCTCCTCCTCGTGGAGCCGTTCGCCATCGGCGACCGTGTCCGAATCGGCGACGTGGAGGGTGTCGTCCAAGAGATGGACGTGTTCGTCACGCGCGTCGAGTCTGACGGCACTGAGTACTTCGTCCCGAATCGAAAGGCGTTCACCGAGGGTGTCGCTCGTGTCCGGGAGTGAACCGGACTACGCCTCCTCGGAGTCGCGGTCGAGTGGTTCCGCCGGGATGCCGGCGACAGTCGTCTCCGGTGGCACGTCGTCGGTGACGAGCGAGTTGGCAGCCACCTGCGCGTCGTGACCGATCTCCACGCCGGGCAGGATCACCGCGCCAGCGCCGATCATCGCGCGGTCGCCGATCACCACGTCACCGACGCGGTACTCGTCTTGGAGGAACTCGTGACACAGGATCGTCGCGTCGTACCCCACGATCACGTTCTCGCCGAGGGTGATCCGCTCGGGCCAGAACACGTCCGGTGTCGCCTCCAACCCCCACGCGACGTTGTCGCCGACTGTCACGCCGAGCCGTCGCAACACCCAGTTCTTCCGTTCGAGACTGCTGGACACCCGTACGATCCACGTGAGAATGTAGTTGCGCGCCACCTGAAAGAACGTCTTCGCCTCCGGCCAGTGCCACAACGAGTTGCGCTCGCCCGGCGTCGGCGTCCGCTCCAGTCGGTCGTACCTGTCTGGCGAGGGTGTCTGCCCTGTCGGAGACTGCGCGTCGTCGCTCACGCCCGCACAGAGTCTCTGCTGTCTCTTGAATACCGCGGTGACGTGTCTCGGTCACGTCGGGCCTCGCTCCTCAGTGAGGTGTGGCGTGGCCCGAACTAGTCGTCGGCCCGATCAGAACCCTTCGTCGAACAGTTCACGCGCGATGATGTTCTTCTGGATCTGCGTCGTTCCCTCGTAGATCTGGGTGATCTTGGCGTCGCGGTAGAGCCGTTCTACGTCGTGATCGTTCACGAATCCAGCGCCGCCGTGGAGTTGCACGGCCTTGTCCGTCACGTCGACGGCGACACGCGAGGCGTACTCCTTCGCCATCGAGGCGAGCTTGGTCAGCTCGGAGCCGTCGCCGTTCTCGACGTGCCACGCGGACTTGTACGTCAGCTGGCGAGCGGCCTCGATGTCGGTGAACATCTCGGCGAGATCGTGTCGGAGCGACTGGAACTCCGAGATCTGCCGCCCGAACTGCTCGCGTTCCTCCGTGTACGCCTTCGCGCGCTCGGCGGCACCCTTGGCGATTCCGACGCCCTGCGCGGCGACGCCGGTTCGCGTCTCGTCGAAGAACTGCATCAGCTGCGGGAACCCCATCCCGCGTGAGCCGACGAGGTTCTCCTCGGGCACCCGAACGTCGTCGAGAATCAGCTCTGCGGTGTCTGACGCCCGGATTCCCATCTTCCCGGTGATCTTGTCGGCGGAGAACCCGTCGCGGTCCGACTCGACGATGATCTGTGAGTAGCCGAGGTACCTGTCGTCCTGCTCCGGGTCCGTCTCGCACATCACGACGAAGTAGTCACCGACCGACCCGTTGGTGATCCACATCTTGTTGCCGTTCAACACCCACTCGTCGCCGTCCTTCTCTGCGGTCGTCGTGATCGAGGTCACGTCCGAACCCGCCTGTGGCTCCGAGATCGCCGCGCCCATCACCGCGTCGCCCTCCGTCAGCGGCGGGAGGTACTCCTCCTTCTGGTCTTCTGTCCCGAACGCGACGATTGCCTCCGATCCGAACCCGGCGGAGACGACACACAGCCCGATCCCGGGGTCGACCGCGAACAACTCCTCCGTGATCAGCGCCATCTCCACCGAGGAGTAGCCCACCCCCCCGTACTCGATTGGCACGTGTGGAGCTGTCAGTCCCAACTTCGCCGCCTCGTCGATGATCTCGTGCGGGTACTCCTCTGCTCTGTCGTACTCGCCCGCGATCGGTGCGATCTCGTTCTCTGCGAACCGCCGCACCTCGTCGCGGATCTGCCGCTGCTCCTCTGACAGGCCGAAGTCCATGTGAGTCACTCACACGTCACACCACATAACTCTCGTGGAACTGTGAACCACAGCGTGTGAGTTTTCGCGTCGTTTCCGAACGACTTTCTCACATCGAGAGCGAACTGTGTCCGTGAGCTACCTCCCGTACGCCGTCGTCGCGTTAATCGCCTACTCCTTCGTCCCGCCGTTGATGAGTCGTGCGACAGTCGGAGCCGGTGCGGTGCCGAGCAACGTCGCCGCCTTGGTGTCCAACAGCATCCTCGTGGTGGCGACACTGGGCGTGATCGCCGTCTCCGGCGAGAGCATCGTCGATCACGTCGACAAGCCGGAGATGCGTCTCGTCGCCGCCGCGGGGGTGTGTCTCGCGGTCGGCATCCTCGCGTACTACCGTGCGCTGTCGCTCGGCCCCGTCTCCGTCGTCACGCCCGTCTTCGGGATGTTCCTCGTCCTCTCTTCCGTCGTCGGTATCACACTCTTGGAAGAGTCGTTCACCGCGCGGAAGGGTGTCGGCATCCTGCTGGCCGTGGCTGCGGTGGTCCTGGTCGCTGGAGACTGACACTGCCGGTCGGGTGCTGTCGAGTCTCCGGGCCGGCGGACGAACTTGTCACGATTACGTGAACCGGTCGAGGAATCGATCACGATCACTCGAACAGGTCAGCAAACCGGTCACGATCACTCGAACAGGTCAGTGACGAACGGCGCGAGCGCGCCCGCGACAGCCGTCGACAGCGCGACCGTCCGGTCGACACGACCGCCGGTGACGACACCAGACGCGCCACGGTCGCGGGCGGTACCGGACTCGTCGAGCACGTCGTCCATCACCGGTCCGAGTTCGGCTCCGCCGCGGACTCGCTCGCCAACGGCTGCGGGGAGTGGAATCGTCGGTCCCGCGCCGACGCCTGTCCGCTCTCCGTCTGTCACCGCTGCCCACATGATCAGCACGAGCTCGTCGCCGCCCGCTGGAACACCGCCGGTCTCACTGTCGTCCACCGTTGCGCCCTCGGTGTCGGTCCCGGCGAGTTCTGGAGAGACCGCGTCGTAGCTGTCCGTCACGCCGCCTTCGATACCGACTCCGAGGTCGTGCGTCTCCCCCGTGGCTACCACCGCGGCGGCACGGTTGACTGCACCCTGTCGTGTCTCCGCGTGCCCACGCGGCTGTTCGGACACGCCCGAGGGGACTGGCTCCGAGACGACCGTCGCGTCTGCCGCGAACGTGTCCGTCTCGCTCGACAACGCGCGCTCCGTCGCCGCCACCTTCACCGGGTTCCCCGACCCGACGCCGACTCGCATGGACGCGGGTCACACCGGCCCGGTTGTCAATCTGTCGACAGCCACCGGCAGTGACGCAGTGTCGTTCCTGCTCGACGAGCCACCGGTGCAGTGTCGTTCCTGTTCGACCGGCCACTGACACGCGTCGATTCCAGCGAGACCTACTTGAACCCCTTCGTCGGATCGGTCGTGTGAGATTCGAACACCGCCGAGTATGCCCGAACGAGCACCGAGATAGTCGCCGAGTGTTCTCGACGGAGCACACCGGTGCGTCGCGCGGACGACTCCGACCGATTTAACTACACGGTCAGTGTACGACTGTGAGTGCGGAACGCGTCCGGGGGGGTCTGGTGGTATCGTCACCCGGACTCGGTGACTCACACATGAGCGAGAGACGCACGATTCGATCCCGACGGCGGGACGAAGAGACGACGACCGAAGAGAGTGAACAGAGCGAGGGCCTCGCGTGTCCGGAGTGTGGCGGGCAGGTGATCACGGACGAGGCTCGCGGCGAGAGCGTCTGTGCCGACTGCGGGCTCGTGGTCGAGGAGGACGACATCGACCGTGGTCCGGAGTGGCGGGCGTTCGACGCCAAGGAGAAAGACGAGAAGAGCCGCGTCGGCGCACCCACGACGAACACGATGCACGACAAGGGGCTGTCGACGAACATCGACTGGCGAGACCAGGACGCCTACGGGCGGTCGCTGGATTCCAGACAGCGTCAGAAGATGCGTCGGCTCCGGAAGTGGAACGAGCGGTTCCGCACCCGCGACTCGAAGGAGCGCAACCTGAAACAGGCGCTCGGCGAGATCGACCGGATGTCCTCCGCGCTCGGGCTGCCGGAGAACGTCCGCGAGACGGCGAGTGTGATCTACCGGCGCGCGCTCGACGAGGACCTGCTGCCCGGTCGCTCTATCGAGGGCGTCTCGACGGCGTGTACCTACGCCGCCGCGCGGATGGCGGACGTGCCACGCTCTCTCGACGAGATCAGCGAGGTGTCTCGTGTCGGCAAAGACGAGGTGGCACGCACGTACCGCTACGTGGTACGCGAGCTCAAGCTGGAAGTCAAGCCCGCGGACCCGGAGAGCTACGTGCCGCGGTTCGCCTCGGATCTGAACCTCTCCGACGAGACGGAGCTGCGCGCGAAGGAACTGCTCACGAACGCGAAAGAACAGGGCATCCACTCCGGCAAGTCGCCGGTCGGGCTGGCGGCTGCTGCGGTGTACGCCGCCGCACTGCTCACCAACGAGAAGACGACGCAGGCTGCCGTCTCGGAGGTCGCCGACATCTCCGAGGTGACGATCCGCAACCGCTACCACGAGCTGCTGGAAGCCGAGAGCGGTCTGGCTGCCTGACACGCGACACACGCCCGGATGTTCGACAGGTTCCACCTCGCCGCGTCGACCGACGACCTCGACGACGAGCCGACTGCCCGCGAGCACGCCGATCTCGTCGAGTTCCGGATGGACTTGGCCGACGACCCGCTAGCGGCGCTCGCGGCGTACGACGGCGAGTTGCCACTGCTCGTGACGAACCGACCGCGGTGGGAGGGCGGCGAGACGGAGCCGTACCGCCGGCTCGACGACCTCGCCGAGGCTGTCGCACACGAGGCTGTCGTCGCCGTCGACGTCGAACTGGCGACGCTCCGCGGCCGACCGACCGGGACGAACGATGTCGAACCGGCGACACTGCTGGCGCGTGCTCGGGACGCCGGTGTCTCGGTCGTCGCGTCCGTCCACGACTTCGACGGGACGCCCGAGCCGACCGCGCTCGACGAACTCCTGCGTGCGGCTGCGACCGCTGGCGACGTCGGCAAACTCGCCGTGACCGCCGACTCGCGGCGTGACGCGCTGGCGCTGTTGTCCGCGACACACCGCGCGAGCAGCCGCGGTGATCGGGTTGCGACGATGGCGATGGGCGAGGCTGGCGCACACACACGGGCCGTCGCACCCGTCTACGGCTCGCGGATCGGCTACGCGCCGGTTCGCCCCGAGGCTGCGACTGCACCCGGACAGTACCCGCTGGCGAAGCTGCGAGAACTCGTCGACGACTTGGTGTAGCAGTACTTCCGAGGTTCATCAACCGAGACAGCTCGTTGGTCGGCCAATTCCGACT
>CAKZQY010000236.1 GCA_937142015.1 uncultured Halobacteria archaeon | reverse complement strand
AGAACTTCACCCTCGAAAAAGGTGTCACCAGCTACCGAAGGGTGCTGAAAGTGGGTTCGATAGTCGTCGGTTTCCTCGTGCTCACGGTCGTCTGCGGTGGCGCGACGGCGACCGTCGTCGCCGGGGCGGTCCCGGCAGCGGTCGGAGAGACTCCAGCGTCGACAGCCAGTACGGCAGGCTCGGCACAGCCGGCGTTCGTGGTCGCACCACACGCGGACGGCAACGCGACCGTGACACTACGGGTGACGTTCGACCTCACGGTCGACGATCAGGCGACAGTGTTCCAGCAGCTGGAGGCGAACGCCTCGCGGCTCGAAACCCGGTTCGCAGACCGGATGCAGAGCGTCGCGGCCACGACGGGACAGCGGACGGACAGGAACATGACGGTGGCGAACGTGTCGAGTCGAACGTACGTCGCAGCGAACACTGACGCCACGAACACGGGTGTCGTCGAGCTCTCCGTGACGTGGGTGAACCTCGCCGTCGTCGCAGACGACCGACTCCGACTCGGGGAGCCGTTCACCAGCGAGTTCCAACCCGACCGCCGGTTCGTCGTCGTCGTCCCCACGGACTACCGTCTCGCCGGTGTCGCGCCACAGCCAACTACCGAGACGAGTGAGCGACTCGTGTGGGCCGCCGGAACGAACCTCTCCGGGTTCCGCGTGACACTCCAGCCGACCGAGACGACGCCGAGTGAGACGGCGACACCGGAGGGATCACCGACGACGGAGAGCGACGATCCGTCGACGGAGACCGACGGCTCACCGACGACGCCAACTGACGACGGCTCGCCGACACCGGGCCAGACGGCGACAACCACGACGGTCACCGCACAGACTGACGGTCCCGAGGAGACTGCTGCGACCGAGACGACTGGTCCGACGCCGCTTCCCGCCGTGTTGCTCGCGGTCGCCGTCGCTCTCGTCGTGGTAGCGAAGCGACGAGTCGGGCGATAGTCGAGTGACGGGAGGTGGGCGACACCACCGACACACAAGAACTTTGATTTTTCCGTGTCACGCCCCCTGCGTGCCGACAGAGCCTGCCCTCCGTACTGCTCTCGACACGTTCACCACAGCACTCCCCGAGAGGGCGACAGATCCGCTGCCCGAGACAGCGGCAGACGCACTCTCCGAGACGGCACCCGGTACACTCCCTGATGCGGCGACGGTGACAGCCGCCGATACCGGTCGTCTCGACGCAGTGTTCGGCGACGACGACGCCGTGTCACAGTGGCTCGACGACCTCGCGGCCGCCAGCGTCGTCGGACTCGGCGAGGCGACACACGGCACCCGCGAGTTCGTCCGTCTGAACGCTCGCGTCGCAGCTGGACTGTTCGCTCGTGGGTTCCGGACACTGGCACTGGAGGCGGACGCCGCCGCCGTGCTGGCACTCGACGACTACTTGCGTGGCGACTCGCCAGACGAGCAGACGAGTGACTCCGCGTCGGATCTCGACGCCGTGTTGTGCGACCTCCGGCCGTGGTTCTGGTCGACGGAGACGGCCCGCGCGTGGGTCAGGTGGCTCCGCCAAGTTCAGGAGGCGCTGCCGGCGGGTGAGCGCGTCCGAGTCCGAGGTGTCGACCTCGGTCGGCCGTCGTCTGCCACGGCGTGGCTCCGGTCGTACGTGGACCGAGTGGAACGAACGGACTCCGATCTCGCAGTGACCCTCCGCGAGGCGGCGAGGGCCAGCTTCGACTCCGACACGCTCCTCCCCGACGCACGCTTCGCCAACACACCTCTCGGCGACACACCCACTGCCGAGAGCGACGCATCCGAACGAGACGACGTAGACGCCGTCAGAGACGCGATCCAACGACTAGACGACACGCTCGCGGACGAGGAGCCTCGGTGTGTCGAGGCGGTCGACAGCGAGGCGTGGCTTCGGGCTCGACACCTCTGTCGCGTGCTCGATGGAGCCGTCGAGTGGAACCGTGTCCGACGCGCCCACTCCGGACCACACCCCGACGGAATGGCCGAGCGTGATCGACAGCTGTCCCGTGTCCTCGCGCGCTGTCTCAGCCACGACGCCGGCGATGGCGTCGTCGTCGCCGCACACAACAGCCACGTCCAGCGAGGCACGTTCGACGACGGCCAGTCGTGGACCGACCGCGCGACGATGGGTGACTGTCTCGCCCGCGAGTTCGGCGAGCGCTACACACCCGTCGGCTTCGACTTCGCACGCGGGTCTGTCACCGCAATCGACGGGAGTGCGAACACGGACGGCCGCCAGTACGACGTGTTCTCTGTCGGGTCACCGCCGGCCGACACCGCGACGGCGACGTTCGACCGACTCGACGCCGCGCCGTGTGTGATCCACCTCGGCGCAGCCGCCGAGTCGCACGGCCACACGGCACAGTCCGACGGGACGGCAACGACTGGTCGTCCGGCACAATCCGACGGGACGGCAGTGACTGATCGTCCGGCACAGTCCGACGAGACACGTTCGACAGACCCTCCACAGCGGGCGGAGTCGTCACTCTCCGCGTGGCTGGAGGATCGGCGTCGAATCCGGTGGATCGGGAGTGTCTACGATCCGGAGGAACCACAGCGACAGTTTCAGACGACACCGCTGGCAGCCTCGTACGACCACCTCGTGTTCGTCGACAGCTCGACCGCCACACGACTGCTGGACTGTGAACAGATCGACGACAGTGACGAGGACGGAGACGACGACAGTGACGAGCATCGAGACGGTGAAGCGTGATACGCACTCGGCCGCGATAAGGCGATAGACGCTTTTACACGGTTCGGCAGGGAACCCCGACTGTGACACAGTTCCGCGACCCCGACGCGCTGCGTCGGCGGGCGGGCGTCCGCGGCGACCCCGACCGCGATCAGCACTTCCTCGTCGACGACCGCGTTCTCGACCGACTCCCCGGCCTCCTCCCGCCGACGGCAGACGGGAGTCACCTCCTCGAGATCGGTGGCGGCACTGGCGCGCTCACGGACCGGCTGCTCGACGCCGGCGACCGCGTCACTGTCGTCGAGAAGGACCCGGATCTCGCCGCGTTCCTCCGCGAGGAGTTCACCGCGGCTCTCGACGCGGATCGACTCCGGGTGATCGAGGGTGACGCGCTGTCTGTCGCTCTCCCGACGTTCACGGCCAGCGTGTCGAACCTGCCGTACGGCGTCTCCTCGGAGATCGCGTTCCGACTGCTCCCGACTGGCCGTCCGCTCGTGTTGATGTTCCAACGGGAATTCGCAGAGCGGATGGTCGCCGGGCCCGGGAGCGACGACTACGGTCGTCTCTCTGTGAGTACTGCTCACTACGCCGACGCGGAGATCGTCGAGTCGGTGCCGAAGACGGCGTTCGACCCACAGCCGCGCGTCGACAGCGCTGTCGTGCGGTGTCGCCCGCGCGACCCGGACTACGAGGTGCCGGACGACGACTTCTTCCTCCGGTTCGTGAAGGCGCTGTTCACCCAGCGACGGAAGACAGTCCGCAACGCCGTCCGTAACACCGCCCACATTTCGGGGGTTACAGAGCCAGACGCAGTGGTCGAGGCGGCCGACGAGGACCTGCTCGGACGACGCCCGGGCAACCTGCCGCCGGCCGAGTTCGCTGCGCTCGCGCGACTGGCTGCGGACGTGAGTCCACTCGGAGCGGGACAGTGACCGGCGAAAACGAGGTGAGCGATCCCGGCGACGCTGACGGCACTGACGACAGGGATGGTGACGACATCGACGACACCCGATCCACCACCCGTGAGACGCTCGCGCAGCGACGTGGACTCGACGAGCCGGTGTACCAGCCGGCAGAGGACTCGGGGCTGCTGGCCGAGGCTGGACGGGAGCACGCCCGAGGCGTCGTGGTCGAGGTCGGCACCGGGTCTGGGTGGGTTGCGAGTGAGGTGACCGGTGCCGCCGCTGTCGAGCGCGTGGTCGGCACCGACGTGAATCCCCACGCCTGCCGTCGTGCCCGCCAACGTGGAGTCGAGGCTGTCCGTGCGGACCTACTCGACCCGTTGCGCAACGACACTGTCGACACGCTGTTGTTCAATCCGCCGTACCTGCCGACGACACCCGAGACGGAGTGGGACGACTGGCAGGAACGCGCTCTCTCTGGCGGCGACACTGGCCGAGCCGTGATCGAGCCGTTTCTCCGCGACGCGCCGCGTGTGCTCGCCGCCGACGGCCGCGCTCTCCTGCTCGTCTCCTCGCTAACCGGGTTCGCCGACGTGGTCGAACACGCTGTCGACTGCGGGTTCCACGCCGAGACTGTCGTCGAAGAGTCGTACCCGTACGAGACGCTCTCCGTGCTGCTGCTGGAACTGTGAGTGTCGAGACTGCTCGTCGTCTGTCCGGTCGCTCCACCGGTCGATTCCACGCGGGCTGTGGTCGTCAGGTGTGAACCACACGTGCGACGTGATACACCACAGTAATGACACGTCCGCGAGAAGTTTTCGCAAGTTATAGCACGGGCCGAGACCACAGTCCGGGCAATGAGGAACGTTCGTGTCTCGCGGTTGGATCGGAGCGCAGTCGAGGATCAGGATGTCGAAATCGTCGAGCGCAAGGGTGTCGGCCACCCGGACTCGCTGTGTGACGGCGTCGCGGAGGCAGTCTCACAGTCGCTCTCACAGCTGTACCTCGACCGTGTCGGGAAGGTACTCCACTACAACACGGACGAGACGCAGTTGGTCGCCGGGCGAGCAGCCCCGGCGTTCGGCGGCGGCGAGGTGTTAGAGCCGATCTACCTCCTGATCGTCGGACGCGCGACCAAGCGGTACGACGGAGAGCAGTTCCCCGTCGAGAGCACGGCGTTGGAGGCTGCCCGCGAGTACCTCGCCGAGACGGCCCCGGAGTTGGACCTCGGGACGGACGTGGTGATCGACGTGAAGCTCGGCGAGGGTTCCGGAGACCTCCAGAGCGTGTTCGGCGAGGACGGTGTCGAGGTGCCGATGGCCAACGACACCTCCTACGGCGTCGGTCACGCGCCGCTCACGGAGACGGAGCAGATCGTCCTCGGCGCGGAGCGGGAGCTCAACGGACCGTACGCCGACAGCCACCCGGAACTCGGGCCGGACGTGAAGCTGATGGGGAAACGCGAGGGCGACCACATCGACATCACGGTCGCGGCCGCGATCGTCGACAGCTACGTCGACGGCATGGACGACTACCTCGACGCGGTGGCGAGTGTCCGCGAGCGTGTGATCGAGGTCGCAGAGTCACACACGGACCGCTCCGTCGCAGTCGAGGTGAACACCGCCGACGACGTGGACGCGGGCTCGATCTACCTCACGACGACGGGACTGTCCGCCGAGCAGGGTGACGACGGCTCCGTCGGGCGTGGAAACCGCGCGAACGGACTGATCACGCCGAACCGACCGATGAGCATGGAGGCGACCTCCGGCAAGAATCCCGTCAACCACATCGGGAAGATCTACAACCTGCTGTCGACGGAGACCGCACACCGGGTCGTCGAGGAGGTCGACGGCATCCGCGACCTCCAGCTCCGGATTCTCAGCCAGATCGGCCGCCCTATCGACCAACCACACGTCGCCGACGCGCGACTCGTCACCGAGGAGGGTGTCACCGTTGCCGATGTCGAAGACGACGTGACGGAGATTGTCGACCAGAAGCTCGCGGACGTGACCGACGTGACGGAACGTGCCGTCGACGGCGATCTGACGACGTTCTGAGACGCAGTAGCTGGACCACCCTCAGAGAACGACGAAGAGCACGAATCCAGCAACGACCGCGACGGCAGTCCAGAACACGTACTGTTTCGCTTGCGATTTCTGTTCGGCACTGAGTTCGTCTATCGACACGCTCGGGTTTCTCTGCTGGAACGGTTCAGCCTTTCCCACAGTCACACCGAGTGACACGCGACACTGACGGGCGATGGCGTCTACTTTCGCCGCCGCCGAGGTCGCTGTCGACGACGACCGTGTGAGTCACTGTCTCCGAAACACGGCGTCGGAGTTGAAGTGCGGAGACGGTCGACAGCCACGCATGGAAGTCGTCACCACAGACACCGTTCCGGGAGAGACGGTCGCAGAGTCGCTCGGTGTCGTCCGAGGCAACACGGTGCGGGCCAGAAACGTCGGTCGTGACATCACACAGAGCATCCGCAACATCACCGGCGGGGAGCTGAAGGCGTACTCGGAGCTGTTGAGCGACGCCAGAGACGAGGCGCTCGACCGGATGGTCGAAGACGCTCGGTCGTTGGACGCGGACGCGGTCGTCAACGTCAGGCTGGAGAGTTCGTCCATCGCCAACGGCGGCTCGGAGGTGATCGCCTACGGAACTGCGGTGCGGTTGGAGTGACGCGATGGTCGAGCGCCGGGACCCGGCACAGACTGGCGCTCGCCGTCGGCGTGGTCGACGCCGCCGTCTCCGTCCGATCGCCGGCGCTGGCGGTCGTCTGTCTGCTCGCGTGGGTGGGGTTCGTGCCACTGTTCCTGTGGCGCGCGCCGGCGACGACTGTGACTCGCGACGAGCCGCTGCGACTCGGTTGAACGACGCCGCCATCCAGCAGAGGTCGTCTCACCCGGACAGTGCCTGCCGCCCGGCCAGTGGCTGTCACGCACCCGGCGTCGATCACTCCGCCTGTCTGTTGTGCCAGCCGTCAGGGGAGAGATCTCCCGTGACTCCACTTGTCGCACGAGACTCCGCCGCGCTCGTCGTGCAGCGAGACGGATCGGATTCTGTGTTCGATCGACTGCCACTCCCAGCAGAGTGGTGCGGGGCTGGTACGGCTTGTAATAAAATCCCTCGCAGTCTCAGCAGAACTGGGATGGAGCGTGTTTCCGACTCAGAGAACTCGGGTAACGTCTATTACGCCTGCCGAGTGCTCTCTGATCTGTGAGTGGAATTTCGAAGAGTCGACTGCTCGTGTCTGGTGGAAGCCTCCTACTGGTAATTCAGCTGGTCGTGTTTCAACGAGCTTTCAACATAGTCGAAACTCCTCGTGTCTCGGGCACGCTCGGTGATCTCGTCAGCGGTGGATTGTTGCTCGTTGCCACGATTTGTATCGCCAGCGGAGCGTATTTACATTATTATCAAAGATAAATCTATTTATTTACAGTAGTTGTTGAAGTGGCGGAGTGTACTGTCCGGTAAAGATTTACTCGCTCAGTCATCGGTGGTCACCTCGGTTGCAAGCGGCTCGTCGAGGCCGTCCGCTGGCGGTGACAACAATCTGTCAAATGCATCGGTCGTCCAACCTCGCACAGCGTGTGCTCGATGTCGTTTTCGTGAAGATACCGCTCGAACCGCACCCACGGAGGCCTCCGGCCCTGCTTGGTCGTGTTCTCTGTCACGTGTTCGGGCTCCTTCAGAATCTCGTGGACACGGTTAGGGGTTTCCAGCTCGGGTATACTGTCGGTCACAACTGTTGATAGGTTGTTGCGTGTCACTCGGGGTTCCAACGCGTCTCGCTGTCGACCCCCGGGTTCGATGGCTTGTGACCGACAGTATATCTCACCATCCTCCCGGTATTCCTCGGCGAGTTGCTGGACTCGTCGCCGACTGACCTCGAACTGTTCGGCGACCATTTTCGTGTCCACGTCATGATCAACAACTCGCCTACAAATCCGGGTAACATCGTCCTGGTCAAGTTTCACTTCACTGGGTTGATTGTCGGGCAGATAGTGCCGACGAAATCTTTGGTGGACACTACAGTGTTGTCGTTGATAGACTCGCTACACAAGAGGCTCTTGTCGGGGGCCACCGTCTCTGAGGTCAGTGATACCGTCGCACAAGTCGCCGGCGTCATAGGGTCGTACGCAGGGATTTTCGATTGGGTGCGGAGTACTGGACGGTACCGCGTTGCGACTGCACCTGTGAGTCGAGCCGGCGGTAACTATCTACGCACGACCCTATGAAAGCCAGAAATGCGTTGTACGACCATCTCCGTGAGGAAACGGACCAGACCGCGAATCCTGTCCAAGAAGCCATCCGGCGTGCCGTCCACGCCGTCGACAGTGGTGTTGACCGCTGGAAGAAGGGCAAGCGGACGAACAAACCAGAGTTCACCTCCTGGAGTGTGGTGTACGACAAGCGCAGTGCCACCTTCTACCGGAACAAGATCTCGTTTTCGACGGTCAACGGACGAGTCGAGTGTGAGTTCGAACTCCCAGCAGACAGTCCAACACCGTACGAAGAGTACGCCTTTCCGAAGAGTACGAGTTCCGGACGAGTACACTGCAGTACGACCACGGAACCGACGGGTACGACCACTGGATCGAAGAGTTCGAGAAGGGCCGCGCCCAGATGCAACAGCGTGGCACACAGGCCGCTCACAACGCCGTGCTGCGGCTTGGACGGCGAGAGCGAGCATGCCGCAAACAGTACATCCACACGGTCGCCAACGAGATCGGTGCCGAAGCGGTTGCCTATACTGTCGGTCACAAGTGTTGATAGATTGTTGCGTGTCACTCGGGGTTCCAACGCGTCTCGTTCCGGTTCTGTCGACCCCGGGTTCGATGGCTTGTGACCGACAGTATACGACTGCGACGTGATCGTGTTCGAGGAGTTGACGGCCGTCGAAGTCGACCTGCTGGAGGTGGAACCACACTTCCGGTCGTCAGTGCCGAGTCCGTGCTCGTGGCTGAACCGTAACTCTGGCTCTCCATTTTGAAATTTGACTATATAAACACAAGTCTATTTAGAAAAATATATTTCTCGCTAGATACGTTGTACTCGTGATGGCAGAGAACGAGCCACCCGAGAAGATCTTCGAGTTAGGGAACGCGTTCGTCGCATCCCAGGCGTTGATGGTCGCAGACGAGATCGAGCTGTTTACAGCAGTCGACGACGCGGACGGGTTGACACGGCGAGAGATCGAAGAGCAGTTCGACTTTGCACACCATCACGGTGTCCGTGACTTCCTCGACTTGCTCGTCGCACACGAGCTCCTCTCACGAGACGGAGACACGTACCGACTGACAGGTCTCTCGGAGCAGTATCTGCTCCCAGACAGAGACACATACGTCGGAGACTACCTCCTGCTCAGCCGCCACCGAATGTACGAGTCGGCCACCGACCTCCGGTCGGCGTTGGAGACGGGAGATCCACAGAACGAACTCACTTCGGGGGAGACGTTGTACGAGGACGGCAACGTGTATGCGACACCAGAGGCCCGCGAGGGCTTTCAGGACGCGATGCGGTCACTGAGCACGTTCCCGACCCGGTGGATCGCCGCCGAAGTCAACTGGTCACAGTTCGACCGGGTGTGTGACCTCGGAACGGCGAAAGGAACACTCGCCCGCCGAATCGCCGAGTCGTCCGACTGTGAGGTGATCGGATTCGATCTCCCCGACGCCGAACCCGGGTTCGTCTCGTACACGGCGGAGAGTGACGCCGCCGAGCGACTCGAGTTCCACGCGGGCAACTTCTTCGAGGACGCACTCCCGTCGGCCGACGCGTACGCGTTCGGTCACATCCTCAACGACTGGAGTGGGTCAGAGAAGCGGGAACTCGTACAGAAGACGTACGACAGCCTCCCTGCGGACGGCGCACTGTTCGTCCACGAGACGATGCTCGACGACGACCGTACCGAGAACCGGTTCGGGCTGTACATGAACATGATTACACTGCTGGAGCTGCGGGGTGGGTACTGTGCAACTGTCGAGAGCTACGAGACGCTCTTGGAGGATGTCGGCTTCTCCGATGTCCAACGCCGCGACATTCCCGGCGCGGAGACGCTCCTCGTCGGGTACAAGTGACGACGACTAGGGCGTAGCTCGCTCACCGCGGAGCACCGCTGTGTGCGATCGGGGGGCGGACGACGCGCCCTTTAGGAGCCAGGAGACCGAACCCGAGGTATGACCGATCCGACTCGGCGGAACAGACTCGACGCGGAGGCGAGCCCGTACCTCCGTCAACACGCCGACAACCCCGTCAACTGGCAGCCGTGGGACGAGACGGCGTTGGCCGCCGCCCGCGAGCGCGACGTGCCGATCTTCCTCTCGGTCGGCTACGCAGCCTGTCACTGGTGTCACGTGATGGAATCGGATTCGTTCGAGGACGAGACGGTCGCACAGCTGCTCAACGAGGAGTTCGTCCCGATCAAAGTCGACCGCGAGGAGCGACCCGATCTCGACCGCATCTACCAGACGGTGTGTCACAAAGTCTCCGGCGGCGGCGGGTGGCCGCTGTCCGTCTGGCTCACGCCGGAGGGAGACCCGTTCTACGTCGGCACGTACTTCCCGAAGCGAGCGAAGCGCAACCGACCGGGCTTTCTGGACATCTGTCGCAACGTGGCGTCGTCGTGGAACGACCCCGAAGAGCGCCGCGAGATGGAACAGCGTGGAGAACAGTGGGCTGCGACCGCCCGAGAGGAGCTGGAGGCGACTCCGTCCGATCCAGCGACGAGCTCCGGAGAGGGTGGCAGTGAGGAGTCGGCCGCCGAGGCAGTGAGCGCGTCGTTGGACGACGCCGTGACGACGGCGATCAGGAGCGCGGACAGGAAACACGGCGGATTCGGACGCGGTGGGCCGAAGTTCCCACAGCCGGGTCGCGTAGACCTGCTGTTGCGTGCTGCCGACCGTTCCGAAGACAGCGAGCCGCTGGCTGTCGCCCGAGAGACGCTGGACGCGATGGCAGACGGCGGGCTGTACGACCACGTCGGCGGCGGGTTCCACCGTTACTGCACGGACCGGGAGTGGGTCGTCCCCCACTTCGAGAAGATGCTGTACGACAACGGCTCGCTGCCGCGGGTGTTCCTCGACGCCTACCGGCTCACTGGCCAGCCGCGGTACGCCGTCGTCGCACAGGAGTCGCTGGCGTTTCTCGACCGCGAACTGTCTCACCCCGACGGCGGGTTCTACGCCACCTTGGACGCCGATTCCGGAGGGGAAGAAGGAGCGTTCTACGTCTGGAACGAGTCGTCGTTAGCCGACGCGCTGGAGGCCGAACTCGACGAGGAGACAGTTTCGCGGCTGGACGTGGACCACGAGACAGCAGTTGCCGTCGTCCGCGACCGGTTCGGCGTCGACCAGCCGAACTTCGAGCGCGGGGAGACGGTGCTCACGCTGGCGACGTCCGTCGCGGATCTCGCCGAGGAGTACGACGTGGAGTCGTCCGTCGTCCGCAGCCTCCTCCAGCACGGGCGTGCGGCGCTGTACCGCGCTCGGGAGCGGCGGGAGCGCCCGCCGCGCGACGAGAAGGTGATCGCCGCGTGGAACGGGCTGGCCGTGTCTGCGTTCGCGGCCGGCGCGCGGACGCTCGACACGGCGCTCGCGGACCGGGCCAGCGAGGCCATCGACTTCGCTCGCAGCCACCTCTGGGACGGGGACCGACTCGCTCGGCGGTACGTCGATCCCGACGACGTGACGGGTGTGACCGGAAACGAGGACTCGGACGACGCGGCAAGTCCGAACGGGACCGACACCCCGACGGTCGGGGGTCAAAAGGGGACTGGTTACCTCGCAGACTACGCGTTCCTCGCACGCGGCGCATTCGAGACGTACGGCGTGACCGGCGAGGTGGAGTACCTCGGGTTCGCCTTAGAGCTCGCGTCGGTGATCGTGGACGCCTTCTACGACCCACAGGCGGGGACGATCTACGCGACACCGGCGGACGGCGAGGAGCTGATCGCCCGTCCACAGGAGCCGACAGACCGCTCGACGCCGTCGAGTCTCGGTGTCGCTGCGTCGCTGCTGTTGGATCTCGACGCGTTCGCGCCCGACGCCGGGTTCGGCGAGGCGGCGGCAGACGCGCTGGACGCTCACCGCGACCGAATCGCCGGCCGTCCGCTGGAACACGTCTCGCTGGCGCTCGCAGCCGCGAAACGGGCGCGCGGCTCGCTGGAACTCACACTCGCGGCCGACGAGTGGCCCGACGAGTGGCGCGAGACACTGGCCGAACAGTTCCTCGCCGACGCGGTGCTCGCGCCACGACCGCCGACCGAGGAGGGGCTCCAGGAGTGGCTCGACACGCTCGGGATGACGGAGGCTCCGCCGGTCTGGGCGAACCGCGAGGCGCGCGACGGGGAGCCGACAGCGTACGTCTGCCGCGGTTTCTCCTGCTCGCCGCCACAGTCCGAGCTGTTCGAAGCGCTAACGTGGACGCCAGCCGAGTGAGGTCAGCGCGTGAACGAGACGATGCTCCGTCGGCTCACAGTGATTACTGCGAATGGTTCCGTGGACGGCGTCGAAACCCGACGGCTCAGACGCTCTGATCACCGACGCGAGTCGCCACGGCGGTAAAGATTCGCAGTAATCACTATCTATCACCGCTTCACAGTGTACTGTCGGTCACGAACCATCGAACCCGGGGTCGACAGCGAGACACGTTGGAACCCCGAGTGAGACGCAACAACCGATCAACACTTGTGACCGACAGTATAGTTGCTGACGGAGCGGAAGGCAGGTACCTCGGTCGAGTGTACACAGTCGCCGAGTCAGTCGGATGTCCAGTTCCCCCACGTCGTCACCGCTCGCTCGTGTTCACGGGTGAACAACAGCCACGAGGTTGCGAGCGACGCGACGGCCAACAGCGCGGTGGTGGCGGCGATCGCCATCGCGGCGAACGCGAGACTATCGGCGGGACTGATACCGAAGCCAGCGAACCCACCACGGTCCAGCGCGCTGGCCAGTGAGGGGACGACGATTGCGAGGAGGAGCCACGGCGCGAGGACGACGGCGAGACGGGCGTTCGTCTCGACGAGCGCTTGCGGGGACACTGGGACGGCGCGTGGCCCGACGGAGCGACCGCGAGCGATACCGCGGACGAGAGCGTAGCCACCGGCGGACACGACCGCGGTGACGCGGACTGCGAACCCCGCGGCTGGCGTGACGGCGAGCCACGAGACGACTGTCCAGAACCCGACGATCACGGCCACCGGTAGGCTCTCTGCGAGGAGCGCACGCACGTTCGGGGACATCTGTCGAATCGTGTGAGACTGAAGTATTAATCCTTCTGTATACACTCCGAACTGTCGAGAGAGCCCGAGCGACGGTACCTGATCGGCATCGGGACCGACGGTCTTCGGTGGACGCTCCACGTCAAAGACATGGAAACAGAAGAAACGGAGCGGCTTCCCTCGAAAGCGGACTTGTCTCCAGTGGTCGAAGCGGTCGCCAAGGACGACGACACTGGTCCACTGGCGGGGGAGCCAGAGATGGAGTGGCGACAGCGTTGTGAGTACGTCGCCGAGGAGTTCACCAGTCTCTTCACTGTCGACAGGCTCGCAGACAGTGCAAAACAGCTATCGAGCGAGTAGGCTCGACAGTTCGCTCGCTACTCGGAGATACGTTCGATCACCGTCGTCAGCCCTTCGTCTTCGAGCAGGCGACGGTACTCGTCGGTGAGCAGGAGTCGCTGTCGCGGGCGGCCCATCTCGACGGGCTCCTTCTCGGTGGTGATCACGTTCTCGTCTTCGAGGTCAGTCTTGTGGCGGGAGAACGACGCCGTGGAGGCGAGCCCGGAGTCTTCGCCCCACTTGCTCAGGTCGTAGTGGAGCAGCCGCTCACTCGCCGCGACGACGATAGCGGCACGCACGGGGTGGAAATCGGTCCGGTCGCGGAGCGTCTCGGCCACGTCCAGCGCCGTCTCGAAGCCGTCGCGGAACGGGTCGCCCAGCCGCGCGGTCATCGAAGCCCGCAGCGACCGCAGCGGCGGAATCCGGATCGAGTACGGCTCGGCGGCGGCCCACCGCTGGTCACAGGCGTCGAACACTTCCGTGACGAACGCCGGGTCTCGGCTCGGCACGCTCCCGGCCGTCTCCTCTAACAACACCAGCGTGTGGACGCTGCTGTCTGCGACCAGCATCGGTGTCTCGTCGTCCAGTTCCCCCTCTCTGATCGCCACGAGGTCGTCGTCGACCAAGTTCGACATCCGACTCCCTACGGTGAAGTCCTGCCGGAGCTGACGCACGACCTCGCGGCGACCGAGCACCCGCACCGGCTCCAGTTCGTCTGACCGATTGCCGACGATGGTCAACGCGAACAGGTACTCGGCTGTCGGGTTGACGAGGTACCGCACTGACTCTCCTGCCGTCTCTGTGAGTACTCGACGCATCGTCTCCGTTGGCGCATCGCTGTGAATTTTCGTCGTCACTGTTGCCACCAGTCTCCGCTTCACCACAGTTAATACTTCCGTATTGTTGTGAAAAGACGACCGGAAGGTTCAAGTATGGAATGATTGTCTATCTTTGGACAGTGCCTTCGAGATCGCAATTCACGGGTTCTCGTGTGTAGTACACAGCATCGTGGCCCGAACATTGCTCTCGTCCGGCGGTGCGCGCGAGGCGTCTGTCGCGTGCGTCGCTCCGTCCGTCGGGTCGCAGTCGGACGCGGCGAGTCGAAGGCTCTATCCTCGTGGCACGCCGAGTCGGACGCGATGAGCGACCGTCCACAGGTTACGTTCGACACGACACACGGCGAGTTCACAGTGGCGTTGTACGCGGACCGCGCGCCGCGGACAGTCGAGAACTTCCTCGGGTTGGCACGTCACGATCCGGCGGCAGACGCGGAGCCGGGGCCGGAGACGAACACGTGGGAAGACCCTCAGACGGGCGAGATCCGCGGCGACTCGCTGTACCAGGGTGTCGAGTTCCACCGCGTGATCGGCGACTTCATGATTCAGGGTGGAGACCCGACCGGAACTGGACGCGGCGGCCCGGGCTACGAGTTCGACGACGAGTTCCACGACGGGTTGACTCACGACGGTCCGGGCGTGCTGTCGATGGCCAACTCCGGCCCGGACACGAACGGCTCGCAGTTCTTCGTCACGCTGGACGCGCAGCCGCACCTCGACGGCAAACACGCCGTCTTCGGCGAAGTCGTCGAGGGCATGGAGACGGTCGAGGACATCGGCTCGCTCCCGACCGACCGACAGGACGCGCCCCGAGAGACGGTCGAGATCGAGTCCGTCCACGTCGACGAGTAGGCCACCCGTCGCTGGGCCTCTCTCGCCACGATCTGACGTATACTGTCGGTCACGAGTGTTGATCGGTTGTTGCGTCTCACTCGGGATTCCGACACGTCTCGCTGTCGACCCCGGGTTCGATGGCTTGCGACCGACAGTGTCGTCGCCGAACGGAGCGACAACTACGTCTCGTCGAGTCCAGTTCGCTCCGCAGCGTTCCGTTCCAGTTCTGCCACCGCAGCCAACTCCACGCCGGTCAGCGCACGGATGTACGCGCCGCCGGCAATCGAGACGTGCGAGAAGTCCGCTTCGTCGAGTCCGTACATCTCGATTGCGCGGGAGGTGTCACCGCCGCCGACGACGGAGAAACAGTCGGTCTCCGCAATCGCTTCGAGCACGCCGACAGTGCCGTCCGCGAACCGCTCGTCCTCGAACACGCCGAGTGCGCCCTTCACGAACACCGCCTCGGAGTCTCGAATCTCGGAGCCGTACGCCGCGACCGTGTCCGAGCCGATGTCGAGAAACTCGGCGTCAACGTCGTCGAGATCTGCGACCGCGACCTCCGCACGCTCGCCGTTCTCGGCTTCGTAGGCCAGGTCGACTGCGAGTTCGATGTCGTCTGCGCGCTCTGTGAGCAGTTCGTCGACCGTCTCGCCGTTCGCGGCCCACTGCTCGTCTAACAGGCCCGCCGCGTCCGCTGGATCGTCCACCTCGCCGAGTCCGTCTGCGACCGAGTGGCCGGCAGCGTGGAGGAACAGCTGGCCGGCGATGCCCCCGAGACAGAACGTGTCGACAGTGTCCTCGAGCGTCTCCATCACGTCGATCACGTCCGTCGCCTTCGTGCCGCCGACCACCATCGTCACTTTGCCGTCGAACTCGCGGGCCGCAACCGCCGTGTTCGCCTCGTACTCCGTCGCCATCACGCGTCCGGCGTAGGCGGGCAACACCTGCGAGAAGCCGACAAGTGAGGCGTGACTCCGGTGGGCCGCAGAGTAGGCGTCGTTCACGTACGCGTCGAACGCCGGCGCGAGCGTCTGGACGAACTCCGTGTCCGCCTTCGTCGCCGGCTCCTCCTCTGGGAGTTCGGCGTCGACCATCCGTGTGTTCTCTAACAACACCACCTCACCCGCCTCCAGTGACTGTACTGCTTCCAGCGCCTCTTCCCCGTAGGTGTCCGGCACGTACGTCACGTCGACACCCGCGTAATTGGCGAGAATGTCGGCGTGCTGCTCCAGCGTCACGAACGTGTCACGACCCGGGCGACCCTGGTGGGCGAGGAGTGCGACGCGGTGGCCTGCCTCGCTGAGCTCGCGAACCGTCTCCGCGTGCCGCTCGAACCGCCTGTTGTCCTGCACCTCGCCGTCCTCGACTGGGGAGTTGAGGTCGAGTCGACAGAGAACGCGCTGTGCCTCCGGGAGATCGTCGAGCGTCCGGAACGCTGTCATCGTCCGCCTCTCTGCGTGACGCCTACTTTACTATAGTGGAACGAGGCGAAAGCCCACCCGCTTCAGGGGTGCGGATGAAGCCGACAACGATGGA
>CAKZQY010000235.1 GCA_937142015.1 uncultured Halobacteria archaeon | reverse complement strand
GAAAATCAGAGATTTTCGGGATCACGAGAATCTTCGATTCTCGAACGACTCGACCCCGAGGGTGAAGTCCGTGAGCTCTATCAACCCTCTGTTGGAGGTGCCAAATACAGTTGCGACGTGGATTGAAGACCTCAATCCGAAGCAACCGCCGGCAGTTGCAAGGGAATGTGTCGCCTCTCAAAATCCGTGCAACGGGCATGGTGCGACGGGCGGCATCGGGTGGCGTGAACCCACCGACCCGACTCCTCGTGATCCGCTCGAGGCCGTCATACTGAGGATCGCGGGAGGTGTTCACCCCAAATCTCGGGGAAGCTTCGGGGCGTGACCCCGGAGCAGTTCACTCTCCACTCGGTCACGGTCCACTCAACGAATCCCTCGACCGACTGGGCGTTTGAGGGCGTGTCTCACCCGTCCCGGGCCGCCCGTGAAATCCGAGTACACCACCCGCGATCAACAGCAGTCCACCGAGGATCAGCAGGTACGGTTCGGCACCGAAGACGACCCGACCGGTGGTCCCGTCCAACACGGGGAGCCCTGTGTACACTTCTAATAGAGGATCTGACAGGTAGATACCGACTGCCCTGAGAGCGTAGAAGAGGACGACACCGCCGACCGCCTGCGGGAGGAGTGCAACCCGCCGCCAGCGACTCGCAGCGAGTGCTCCGACGGTACCCAGCAGGCTCAGCCCCGCGAGCAACGTCTCCTCGTGGTTGAGGCTGCCGCCCCAGCCAGTCTCGATGGTCCCGCTGGCAGTCGGTCGCACGTGCAGCAGTTCTGCGTGAATCCCGATCACGACGGCGAGTGTTCCGGCGACAGCGACGCCGGCCGGGCGGAGGGCACGTCGGTCCATACGACCGTCTCTCGACGTGATCACAATAAACCTGAGGTGCGGGCCTGCCGTGCCGACCGTCGCTCGGCGGTGGAAGGTCTCCGAACAGACGACCGCGCGGAGCTACCGATCTGCGAAGAACGCGGTCAGTCGTTCGGCAGCAGTCTCGACGCGGGGGGTCACGAGCGCGAAGCGGAACCAGTCAGACCGGGCCTCACCGAACGTCTCCCCCGGCATTCCGGCGACACCAGCCTCGTCGATCAGTCGTTCCGTGTTGGCCATCGTGCCGGGGAAGTCGTCGAACCGCGCGAGCACGTAGAACGCGCCGTCCGGGGAGGAGTAGTCCGCACCCGCCGCGTCGAGCGCGTCGGTGAACGCTGCGACACGCTCGCGGAGCAGTTCGCGGTTGCGCGCGTAGTAGTCCGCGTCCGTCTCGCGGAGCGCACGCAGGACGGCGTACTGTGCCGGGCGCGAACTGGTGACGTTGACCAGCATGTGTCGCGTCCGGGCGTCGTCGCGGAGTCGCTCCGGGAGAACGGTGTAGCCCACCCGGAACCCGGTGATCGCCATCGACTTCGAGTAGGCGGTCGTGACGACGATCCGGTCGGAGTCGAGTGTCAGTGCGCTCTCGAACTCGCCGGTGAAGTCGAAGTGGTCGTACACCTCGTCGACGACGAGCGTGGCGTCGACCGACGCCGCGACGTCGGCGACCGCGCGAACCGTCTCCAGCGAGTACACCGCGCCAGTCGGGTTGTTCGGCGTGTTGAGCACGATCACCGCCGTCTCCGGGCTCGCAGCGCGCTCGAAGGCGGCCAGATCCAGCGACCCGTCACGCTCGGTCGGGACGAGTGTCGGCTCGCCGCCCAACAGCTCTGCCTTCCCCGGGTAGTACGGGTAGACGGGATCGGTGAGCAGCACCTCCGAGCCGTCGTGGGCCGACAGACCGGCCGCCATCCCGAGGTAGTTCGCCTCGCCAGCGCCGTTGGTGACGATCACCCACTCGCTGTCGACGTTCCGACGGGCCGCGATCTCCTCCCGGAGCGCTCTGAGACCCTCGCTCGGCGGATACTGGAACGACGACGGCTCCGCGTCGGCGTACTCGTGGAGCCCCTCGCGGAGCGCCTGCGGTGGCTCCCAGTCCGGGTTGCCCGACACCATGTCGACGACGTCGCGGTCCGCCCCCGCCGCGTACTGCATGACTCGGAAGAACTGTGGCCGCTCGTAGTGCATATCCCTCTCTGTGAGCCGCTGCGTGTTCTACCCTGCGGATTTCTCCGGTCTCACGTTGGGTCCAGTCTCGTGGCGAGGCCAGCTTCGCGTTGGGTCCAGTCTCGTGGCGGGTCCAGCTTCGCGTTGGGTCCAGTCTCGTGGCGGGTTCGTCGACGCGTCGGACGAGAGCAGTCTCCAGTCCGGGCGGAACACGAAAAGGTACTTGCTCGTACCGCGAGAAGCCACAGTCGATGAGTAACTCGCGGAGCGACACGTCGAAGGCGCAGGTCGCGGCGTACATGACACGCGACGTTGCGACAGTCTCACCGGACGACACAGTCCGCGAGGTAGCGGAGTGGATCGACGAGAGTGAGAGCCACAACGGGTTCCCGGTGACGGACGGTCGGCGCGTCGTCGGGTTCGTCTCAGCGCGTGATCTCCTGTTGGCCGACGACTCCGCGCCGATCTTCACGGAGATGACGGACGACATCATCGTCGCACACCCGGAGATGAACGTGACGGACGCCGCGCGGGTGATTCTCCGGTCCGGAATCCAGAAGCTCCCAGTCGTCGACGACGCCGGCAACCTCGTCGGAATTATCTCGAACACGGACGTGATCCGCAGTCAGATCGAGCGCGCGACACCCGAGAAGGTGGGGAAGCTGATGCGGACGCTCGAAGAGATCCACGACATCGAGGTGACACAGGACCGGCGGGAGGTCCCACTCACCGAACTGGTGCCGACACAAGCCCGCGTGTACGCCGACGAGCTCGCCGGCCGGAAGTACGAACTCGAACGCGGTCTCGCGGAGCCGCTCGTCGTCATCGACAACGTGGACACGCTGGTGCTCGCGGACGGCCACCACCGCGTGCTCGCGGCCGACCGTCTCGACATCGACGAGATGGACGCGTACGTCATCGTGATCGACGCGGCCGACGGCGTCGAGCTGGGCATGGAACGCACTGCGCGCAAGGAGGGGCTCCAGTCGCTGGCGGACATCGAGGTCGTCGACTACGCGCGCCACCCGCTGGTCGAGACGACGAAACGGTTCCAAGACGACGAACCACCGGACGTCTGACTACAGAGTAGCGGGCCCGCCGTGTCGCGGTCGTCGCAGCGACACCGAGCGGAGAAGAATCTTCGTCCACCGCAGTCGGCGGCGTCAGATCTGTTCTTGTGGTCCTTCTTCGTACGGCTGGACGACGACGAACCCCCCGGTGCCGCTGAAGTTCATTTGGTAGCGCTCGCCGGACGACTGTCCGATAGCGTCGCTCAGACTCCGGTTCGTGTCGATAGACGGCGAGAGGTTGTCACTCCACGCGACCGTCGCGGAGGGGTCAGTCTTGATCGGCGGCTGGAGCACGATCGGGTCCCCGTGGGTCGTGATCGCAACGTGTCCCGGCCCAGTCAGGTAGACGTTCGTCAGCCCCGCGGCCTGTGCGCCGCCGATGCTGCCGATGGTTCCGATGGAGTAGTCGACGCTGTTCTCGAAGGCGAGCACGTCGTTCCCGTTGACGGAGATCGCCTCTCCCTCTTCGAGCGCGAGCGGCTGGATGCGCTTCCCCTGATCCGCGAGGTAGACGTGGCCCTGCCCCTCGACTTCCATCACTGGTGTTCCTTCGCTGGTCGCTGCCTGCTTGATGAAGCCGGTGATCCCACCCTCCGCGGACGACTTCCCGGTGAACGAGAGGTTCCCGTCGTGTGCGACCATCGCTCCCGCCTTCGTCATGATCGACCCCTCTACCTCGATGTCCAGCAGCTTGCTGTTCTCCAACTCGAAGCGTGCGCTGCTCTCGTCCGGCTCGTTCGACGTGACGAACTCCTGTAGATCCATGGTATCACGGGCGCTGTGTCCCGTACGCGGAGAGTTCGACGCCAGAGGTGATAAAACTACGTGCGTCAAACGCCTACAGGATGGGGGGGGGGGCGAACGACGCGTGGGCGACCGGGTCGGCGCGCGGTGAACTCGCCGAGAGCAGTCTGTGATCGATGGGCTGGGAGCAGTCAGTGAGGGGTGCGAGCAGTCTGTGATCGACGGGCTGCGAGCAGTCTGTGAGGGGTGCGAGTAGTCTGTGAGGGGCTGTGGGGAGTCAGTGAGGGCTGCGAGCAGTCAGTGAGGGGCTGTGGGGAGTCAGTGAGGGCTGCGAGTAGTGTCACAGTGACGGCGAGCGGGACTCGGGGGAGGCGGTGTGAGAGCGATTCACGAGAAGAGACGTTCTCGATTAGACACAAGTCACTCGCGGCGTTGTGACAGTCTGTGTTCAGTCCCGTTCACAGAGCGTTCGCGGCCCTCCACGACTACCGCGGCACGTTCGAACAGCTCGTACGTCTCGGCGCGCCAGTGTCGGCGAGTTCCGTCACGCGGAGTCTGATGGGTGCGACAGACGCCGCCGTCGCGGCAGCGATCTCGCCGTCGGCAGTCGCAGTCGTCACCATCGCCGACCTCTACCGGCAGCTCGTCGGGCGGTTCGGCGGCGGGATCGGCGGGGGCGCAATCGCACTCACCAGTCAGGACACCGGCGCGGGCGCGACGGCGAACCGCGACGAGGCGGTGTCACAGGCGACGCTGTTGGCGGTCGTGATCGCGCTCCCGGTCGCAGTCGCGTCGGTGGTGTTCGGCGAGCCGCTGATCTCGGTCGTCGGCGGCGGCAACCTCGACAGCGCGGCGGTGTCGGACGGCGCGGCGTACCTCGCAGTCACGCTGGTCGTCGCGCCGATCACGCTCCCGAAGGCGGTGTTCGCGCAGGCGTTCTCCGCGATCGGCGACACGAAGACCCCGTTCTACGTCGGCGCGGCGGGTGACGTGCTCAATGTCGCGCTCTCGCTCGCGCTCGGGTTCGGGTTCGCGCCGCTCGGCGTCCCGAAGCTCGGTGTCGTCGGACTCGGTATCGCCACCGCTGTCGCCTCCGTGCTCTCGACGTTCGCCTTCCTCGTGTTGCTGATCAGGAACAGTCCGTACAGTCTCGTCACCCCGACGGACCCGACCATCGGCAAACAGGTGTTGCGCGTCGGTCTCCCGCAGGCGGCCAGCGGGTTCGTCACGAGCGTCGCCGTCTTCCCGTTCAGTCGTATCCTCGTCGGCTTCGGCACGAACGTCTACGCCGGCTACCAGGTCGCGTGGCGGCTGTACGGTCTCACTGTCGGCGTGATCACACCCGGTCTCGCCGTGGCGACGAAGATTCTCGTCGGGCAGGCGGTCGGCGACCGCGCGTACGACGAGGCACGAACGACCGTGCGTGCGGCACTCGTCGCCTCCACTGTCGTCGCCGGCACAGTCGGGCTCGTGATCGCGCTGCTCGCCGAGCCACTCGCCGGGCTGTTGTTCGCCGACCAGAACGCCAACCAGTGGACCGGCACGTTCGGTCGTCTCCTCGGTGCTGTGGCCGTACTCGGTGTCGGGAACAACGTCGTCGCGTCCGCGCTGCAGGGAGCCAGCGAGACGCGTGTCGACCTCCTCTCGCGGATCGCCGGGATGTTCGGCGGCATGGTCGGCGTGACGTGGCTCTTGGGCGTGTACTACGACTGGGGCGTGACCGGCGCGTACGTCGGCATCGTCGCCTGCTACGTCCTGTTCGTGGCGGTGACGGCGGCTGGCTACCTGCAGACCGACTGGGAGAGCCGCGCCGAAGAGATGCTGACCGAGCGTGGCTCGGTGTCTGCGGAGTCGTGAGCCGACAGCCGTCTCGACAACAGAACTGACAGTCGGTCGGTACGACGGATAGTCAATCAGTACGACGAACAGTCGGTCGGCACGACGAACAGTTGGTCGGTACGACAGACAGTCGGTCGGTACGAGGGACAGTCGGTCACTACGACAGACAGTTGCTCGGAGTCGCCTCACACCTCCGTGATCCAGAGTCGGTAGTCCGCCGGCTGCTCGTACACCTCGCGGAACGCGCGTTCGGCGAACTCGGCCAGTCGGTTGGCGTCCGAGCGGGCGGTGATCCGCACGTTCGTCGCCTCGGCCTCGTCTGGCGACTCCAGCTGGTCGATCCGGAACTCCGGGTAGTCGTTCAACAGTGTCTCCAGTCGGTCGAGCTCCGCCTCCGTGCAGTCGACATTGAACTCTCGGTCGCCGAACTGAATCCACGGCGGTGCGCGTTCTGTCTCGTCTGTGTCTCCGTCGACTGAGCCGTCGTACCCACCCGCGTCTCCGTCCGCCGAGCCGTCGTGCCCACCCGCGTCCCAATCGACCGAGTCGTCACCCTCGTCTGTGCTCCCGTCTCCAGAGCCGAACACTACGTCGTCGTCCACTGCCGCGACCTGCGCGGTGAGGAACGGACTTGCACGCTCTCGGTGGGCCGTCACGGCGTCTGCGAACAGCTTCCGGCGCTCGGTCGGCTCTGACGCGTCGAATCGTGTCATCGTCCGGTCTCAGCACTCCCACGGACAAAAACGGAGTCGGTCCACAGTCCGGTCACCTCGCAGGTGCGTCGGCTTTCCGCACACATTTACCGGTGGGCGGCGACCCACAGAGTATGAGCGACGACCACCGCGTGCTGTTACTCGGGCCGCCGGGTGCAGGCAAGGGGACACAGAGCGACCGACTGGCAGCGGAGTACGGTCTCGACGTGATCACGACGGGTGACGCGCTCCGGAACAACAAGCAGATGGACATCTCCGATCTGGGACTAGAGTACGACACTCCGGGAGAGTACATGGATCGGGGTGAACTCGTCCCGGACGCGGTCGTCAACGAGATCGTCGTCTCGGCGCTGGCGGACGCGGACGGGTTCGTCCTCGACGGCTACCCACGGAACCTCGATCAGGCAGAGTACCTCTCCGAGCAGACGGCGCTGGACTACGTCTTCCTGCTCGAAGTGCCGGAGGCGGAACTGATCGACCGACTCACCGGTCGCCGCGTCTGTGCGGCGTGTGGCGAGACGTTCCACGTCGACTTCGATCCGCCGGAAGAGCCGGGCGTCTGTGACGTCGACGGCGGCGAGTTGGTGCAACGAGAGGACGATACGGAGGAGACAGTGCGTGAACGACTCCGCGTGTACGAAGACGAGACTGCACCTGTCGTCGACCACTACCGGGAGCGTGACGTGCTCGTCGAAGTGTCCGGCGAGGGCACTCCCGACGACGTGTTCGACCGTCTCGTCTCCCAGATCGAGTCCTGACACTGTCGATCACGAGACCGCGGTCGACAGACTCGGTGCGAGGCTTGCTGGAAACCGAACTGAGGCGCAACCGTCCGAACGGACGTGGCCGACAGTGTCAACTGCCGTCCTCGCCCGAGTTCTGCCGGCTCTCCTCCGTCTCTGTCTCACTCGTCCCGACGAGGTCGGGCTCCGAGTCAGCGAAGTCGGACTCTGAGTCGTCGGACTCCGTATCCTCGGAGTCAGCCTCTTCGTCGTCGAAGCCGAGATCGGCTGGATCGTCGCCGTTGCTGTCGGCCGTCACCTCCAACAGCTCCGGTGCTGTGTCCGGGTCGTCTCCGTCCGACTGTTCGGCCGACTCTGAGGGTTCCTCGTTCGAGATCGTCTCTGCCGGCTCTCCACTGGCCGTCGACTCGGAACGCTCGGGCTCTGCTTCTGCCACGAGAGCCTCGCTCACTGTCTCTGCCTCCTGTGATTCCTCCGCCGTCACTCCGTCTGAACTTCCCGTGTCGGTCTCGGCAGGTGCCTCCGTATCCGTCTCGGCAGGTGCCTCCGTATCCGTCTCGGCAGATGCCCCCGTCCCGGCCGTGGGGGACTCGGCAGTGGTGGTTCCCGTAGGCACCCCCGCGTCGGACTCCCCGACGGTTGTGTCAGGTTCTCCGATAGCCGCATCAGACTCCTCCCCGGTCGTGTCAGAATCCATCTCCGCCGACGCTGGAGACTCGCTGCCGCCGGTATCAGCCTCTGCAGCAACCTCGAGAGGGTCCTCTGCCGGTGTCTCCTCCGCGGCAGTCTCTTCAGTGGGTGTCTCCTCCGGGTCAGTCTCTTCAGCGAGTGTCTCCTCCGGGGCAGTCTCTTCAGCGGGTGTCTCTTCCGCGGCAGTCTCTTCAGCGGGTGTCTCCTCTGCGGCGGTCCCTTCAGTGGGTGTCTCCTCCGCGGGTGTTTCCTCTGCCGACGTCTCCTCAGTGGGGGACTCTTCGTCCGGTGGCTCCACCTCCGAGTCGTCCTCGGCCGCCGTCTCCTCGGCCGGTGGCTCTTCCGGCACCGCTTCGACAGCAGTGTCGGCGTCGCCGATGGCAGCCTCCTCCGCGGCCGCGATTCGTTCACGCACGTCAGGTCGTCTGACGGAGCCGGAGTCGGTTCGAGGCAGCGCGTCGGTGAACCGGATCGTCTTCGGGATCTTGAAGTCCGCCAGTCGTTCGCGGCAGAACGCCTCCAAGTCGGCGGGTGTCATCGAGTCGTCGTCGCGGACGACGAGACTGGCGACACGCTCACCCCACTCCTCGTCTGGCACGCCGACGACTGCCGCGTCTTCGACGTGCGGGTGGTCTCTGAGTGTCGCCACCACCTCGCCCGGGTCGACGTTCTCGCCGCCGGTGACGATCCGGTCGTCTTTCCGGTTGAGCACGTAGACGTAGCCGTCCTCTGTGCGGTACCCCACGTCGCCCGTTCGGAATCCGTGCGGGCCGAAGGCGGCCTCGGTGGCCTCCGGTGCGTCGTAGTAGCCCGGCGTCACCGACGGTCCGTCGACGACGAGTTCACCCACCTCGCCGGGCTGGAGCCGCTCGCCGTCTTCTCCGCGGACGGTGAGCTCCGTCCAGAGGAGCTGTCGCCCGACGGTGCCGAGATTCTCGGACGCCTCCGTCGGCGACGCGACGGTGATCGCCGAGGCGGCTTCTGTCATCCCGTAGGTGGGGTGGACTGGAACGGAGTAGTCCCGACACCGCTCGATCAGCTTGTCGGGTGCCGGCGCACCGCCGAGTAACACGACCCGGAGGGAGTCGGCGAGTGTGCCCCGCGCGTCTAACATCCGCTTCAACATCGTCGGCACGAGTGAGACGCCGGTCACGTCGTACGTGCGAATGTCGTCTGCCGCGCCGCCGGGATCGAACGCTGTCCGTAAGACGACGCTCGTCCCCGCCAACACTGCTCTGTACAGCGGCATCAGTCCACCCGTGTGGTGTAAGGGGAGGGTCAGCAGGTACCGATCACCCGGGTCGACCCCGAGTCTGAACAACAGTGTCGTCGCCGAGTGTCGAACGTTCCGTACGCGCAGTTCGACCAGCTTCGGCTCGCCGGTCGAACCGGAGGTGAACAGGTACACCAGCGGCTCTGTCGGGTCCCAGTCGTGTGCGTCCACCTCGACCGGGTCGACGGACTTGAGGTAGGTGACACGCTCCCACTGTGGCTCGTCGAGTGACACAACCGGAACGGACGGCCCGTCCTCGTCGTCTTCGGCGACCGCCTCGACAGTCCGTTGTTCCGTCGCCTCCGCACACAACACCGCCGTCACGTCTGCACGTTCGAGACGGGGCTGGAGTTCCGTCTCTGTCAGTCGATCTGACACCGGAACGAGTCGAACCCCCAGCCGCATCGCGGCGTGGACGAGCGTCACGTACTCGATTCGCGGAGTGAGAAACACGCCGAGGTGATCCCCCGATTCGAGTCCCAAGGCTGCGAGGCTGCCAGCCATCGCGGCGGCTGCCTCGTCTAGCTCCTCGTAACTCCACGTGGTGCCCGACGCTGCCGCGACTAACGCCTCCGCGTCTGGCGTCGACGTGCTCCGGTGTGCCAGCCAGTCGCGCATACCCCACGTCGCGGACGAACTGACGTAGTGGTTCCGGTGCGGTTCCGTCGTCCCGCTGGGAGTGGCGACGACCGGTCGTGAGACCGATGGCCACGCTCACGTCGTCTCCGAGGCCGACGGCGTCGCCCCGTCAGTCACCGCTCGGGCGAGTCGCTGGTAGGCCGCGCGTACCCCATCGTCGTCGAGAACCGGGGGTGTGGCGGGCGGGACCCCCACAGTCGGCGCGTCGAACACCGCGTCGAGCCTCGTCGGAACGGTCGCCGTTCGTGTGACAGCGACTGCTGTGACCGGCGTTTCGACGGCTGCCGCCTGTCGACTGCTCTTCTGTGTGTCCCGCACTGCGGGCGCGCAGGTCGTCGTCACGAGCACTGCCGCGTCTGCCGAACGGAGCGGCGCGGTCGCGTCCGGCCCGACGCCGGAGGGACAGTCGACGACGACCGGCCTGTCGAGTGTCTGGAGCCGCCTGAACAACGCCCCCCTGTCCCGAGTCGCAGGCTCCGCAGGGGCTGGGAGAACCGCCGTCGTGTCGCTGGCGCTGTCGTCGTCGGTCTCGCTGCCGCCGCACGCCGGCCGGTAGAAGCGCGCGCCAGCAACCTCGGGTGCAGTGGAGTCGTCTCGCGGGGGATACGCGGGCAACCCACACGGAGTCTCCGCGTCCCAGCCGCGTCCGACACCCGCGAGCGCGTGGAGATTCGGCAGTCGCCAGTCGCCGTCGACGGCCACCGACGCCCGCCGTCCGCCGAGGGCCCACGCGAGTCCGAGTGCCGTCGTCGTCGTTCCGGTGCCACCCTTGCCGCCCGTAATCGCCAACACACGCCCTCTGGTCACGGCATCGTACTTGAGTGGACGGTCGGGCCGTCCGCGCCGGCGAGTAGTGGTGTAGGAGTGGAGCGGTGCCAGTGACGATCCTGCAGACGCTGAAGCCAGACCAGTTCGGACAGCAGTACCAGCTACTGCCACGATATTACACCGACCCGGACCGTCAGATTTTGATAAACGACTGCAGTCCCCGCGAACGAGTCGGCTTCCGAGTGAGGGAGTCGATCGCTCGCCTGCCTGGCTGCCGCGATGTCTGGGTTCGGAATCTGAACGACGACCCGCTCGCTCTCCCCGTTCGACTCGTAGGCGGCCACTGCCTTCGCAACCGCCTCGCGCATATACTCGTTTTCGAGTGTAGCGAACGGCACCGGGTCGATATCGTCTGGCGTCTCGTGAACGACCTCGGCAACTGCTTGGCCGCCAGCAGTCGGCGTGCCGGACGTGATGGCTCCGCAACCTGTGAGGACAACGAGAATTACGAGTGACAGTCTATATTTCATTTGTATCACGAAGTCCGTTTCTGGTTCTGCGTGAAACACAGCCGCTTGGATGGATTTTGTGCTGTAGTGCTCTCCGATAGCTCTCTATTATTAAATATTCTCTATTGGTATCCATCACGACGTACGGTCAACCCGAGTCGCGCCCTTGCTTCTCGCCCCGTCCGGCAAGGGCGGGAGACCCTCACAGTCCGCCGAGTTTCCGGATGAGCTGGCCGCGGTAGCGTTCGTCGGCGACGACGCCTTTCAGTTCGAGCACGTTCCGCTCCAGCTTGTCGACGGCGACACGGAACGCGTTCTCCGCGCCGTACCCCTCGCCGGAGCCGGCGACCTGCCCGTGGCTGGTGCGGAGCCGGATCTGACACTGCAACAGCGGCGTGCCCCGCAGCTTCTCTTTGTGCTCGTGGAACCGGACGTGTGCGTGCATCACGGTCATCTCCTGGTACTTGTCGGCGACCTGTGAGATCGAGTCACGCACCTCTGTCCGCCCGAGCGTCTCTAGGAGCTTCACGTTAGTGATCTGTACGTCCAGCTGCTCTTCTTCCGTGAACGTCAGCGCGCGGAGCACGTCCGTCTTCGTGACGACACCGGTCGCAGCGGTCTCCGTCTCGTCGGTGACGACGAGTCCCGCCACGTCGTTGTCGAGCATCCGCCGGACTGCGACCTCCACGTTCTCGTCGGTGCTCGTCGTGAGCACTGGCGAGGAGAACAGGTCGTACACCGGAATGTCTAGCATGCGGTCGAGGTCACCGCTGCGGTCGCCGCGACCCTGCCGTTGATCGTCGCGCACGACGAAGTCGACGATGTCGTGTGTCGTGATAATTCCAACGAGTTCCTCGTCGTCGACCACCGGCAGTCGGGAGACACCGTGTTCTCGGAGTCGGTTGATCGCTTGGCCGACGTTGGCGTCCTCGTGGATCGTGATCGGGTTCTCCGTGTAGATGTCACCGACAGTGATCGCGTCGAGACTGTCCAGCACCGCTTCCAGAATCGCGTCCGCAGTGACGACACCGTAGAGTTCGCCGTCCTCGTACACCGGGGCGAGCTTCACACCGCCCTCGACGAGCACACGCGCGACCTCGCGGACGTCCTCGTCGCGGTCGACCGCGGGCGCAGACTTCGCCAGCGCGGCCGCCTTCGTGCTCTCTTCGACACGCGAGCGGATCAGATCTCGCTCGCCGATCACTCCCTCGACTTCGCCGTCCGACAGCACGACGACGCCACGCGGCGCGTCACGGTCGAACAACGACTGGATCTGGCCCAGCCGGTCGTCCGGCGCGACTTCGACGAACTCCGGGACGGCGATCTCTGTGATGTCCATGGTTCTCCCGGAGACTACACTGCGCCGCGTCTTGAAGATTTGTTTCTCTCTCGACTGTCACAGATCCCACGTTTCACTCGGCGGTGTCGCGCCACACGTCGGACACGGATCGTCTGTCGGCGGCCTGAGCACGTCGCAGTTGTGACACTGGTGGAGCCGCTCTCTCGCGTCGAGGTCCGCGTCCGCGTCACCGATACCACCGACCCCGCGATCACCAGCCTCGTCGTAGTCGAGTCCCGCGACGCCGCCGCGAGCCACGGGACCGCCGGCTGTGTGACGCTCCTCGCCGGCACCGAGAAACGCGTTCGGCTCGACTGTCGTGCCGCGTGCGTCCGACTCGACCCGCGCGAGCACGTCGTCGACGATGCGATCCTCTCTGAGGCGCATCAGCCCTCGCCACAACCCGACGAACAACAACGACGGCACGAGTGACATGACTAACCCGGCGAGCAGCTCGACCTCCGGTGGTCCGGGAAGCACGTTGACTACTCACATGGATTCCGTGCGCTTCACTCTGACGGTTGTACGCGACTCTCCTGCGCCGGCGAGCCCGGTGACCGGCGTTTCCGACAGCGCGATCTTATCTTTTCTGCTTCAATTGAATAGTATCTCGGGTTTGGTACAGAAGCGACATATTCGGCACAATATTCATACGTTCGTTCTCCTACTGTCGGTTGCGGCCAGCAGATCGGGCGTGGCCGCAGTGTGGAGTGCTGCGTCGTCCGGCCGGTGCGTCAACTACCCCCCGTCGTGGTTCCCCCCCTTCGCCTCGGTCGGACGCCGTGGCCACTTCACGGTTCAGGTGTGTCTGTCGGCTATCGGATGCCACCAACGTCTTCACAGCGAGGTCCTTGCTGTGTGACTGTGACACACACAGTGTTCGCTGGTCGCGTTCACGGCCGCCGTCGCTGACTTCGGAGCATACTGGCTGGCTGCCCCTCCAGCGGGAGACTTCTGCTCTCGCTGAAGCTGTACCGTGAGCTTCCTCGCCGTGCTCTTTCCAGTGTTGTCGTCTGCGTTCACAGCGTACGAACAATCTAGACAGTAAATCAAACTCTGTTATCCGTATCTAACAAATTAGTGTTAAATCTGTATTAAAGATAAATTTTCAGTGTGTGATTTCATCGGTCCTAAGTGACCGGCGTGACAATGACCGACATGACAGTGACCGGCGTGAAACTCCGTCGACAGGGTGACCTCCGCTTCCGAGAGACACGGTGGTCACGTCGCAGCAGCGCCGGGCGACGAAGAAGGACGGCCGAGCAGACGTTCGAGAAGTTGTGAACGTCAGTCGTCGTCCTCGGTGAGAATCTCCGCAGACAGTCCCTGCGCCATCTCGATGTCTTTGCTGTTGTTCAGAGTCCACGCAGTTCGTTCGGTGACAGCTTCGATAGACTCCCGTGCGCTGGGTGCGCCCTTACCGGAGCGTTTCACGCCGCCGAACGGGAGTTGAACCTCAGCGCCGATACACGGGAGGTTGCCGTACGCGAGTCCGACCTCCGCGTTGTCGCGGTAGTAGTTGATCTGGCGGTAGTCCTCGGAGACGACCGCGCCCGCCAGGCCGTAGTCCACGTCGTTGTGGATCTCCACAGCTTCCTCGATGTCGCCGGAGTACTCGAGCAGGGCGACGTGTGGACCGAACACCTCCTCGTGGGTACACCGCAGGTTCTCGTGGGCGTCGGCCTCGTAGACGAACGGGCCGACCCAGTGGCCCTCTTCGTGGCCCGCCGGGACCTCCGCGTCTCCCAGCTCCTCGCGGTCGACGAGCACGTTCACGCCCTCGTCACGCGCGAGTTGGTTGTAGCGGCGCACCTTCTCGACGTGCGCCTCCTCGATCAGCGGGCCCATGAACGTGTCCTCCTCCAGTGGGTCGCCGACCGCGACGCTCTCGGCCACGTCGACGAACCGCCGCTTGAACTCGTCGTACACGTCCTCGTGGACGATCAGCCGCTCGGAAGAGACACACCGCTGGCCGGTGGTCTTGAACGACGACATCACTGCGGAGTGAACTGCCACGTCCAGATCTGCCTCTTCGGTGATCACGATGCCGTTCTTCCCGCCCATCTCTAGTGAGACCTCGCGGCCGGCCTGTCCGCCGAGCTTGTCCGCGATCTGGTGACCGACCTCGGCAGAACCGGTGAACAACACCGTGTCGACACGGTCGTCTTCGACGATGGCGTTGCCGGCGTCGCCGAACCCCTGTACGAGGTTGAACACGCCGTCCGGGATGCCAGTGTCGTCGAACATCTCGGCGATGATCTGCCCGCACCACGGCGTCTGCTCGGCGGGCTTCCAGACGACGGTGTTCCCCTCGACCAGCGCGATGGCCATGTGCCAGAACGGGATGGCGACCGGGAAGTTCCACGGCGTGATACAGCCGACGACACCGCGCGGCTGCCGGCGCATGTAGGCGTCCTTCTCGGGAATCTCCGAGGGCACCACGTCGCCGTGGGGGTGCCGGGCGTTGCCCGCTGCCCACTCGACCATGTGCCACGCCTCTGTCACGTCCGCTTTGCCCTCGCTGATCTCCTTGCCACACTCCTTGGTGACGACCCTTCCGAGCTCCTCGTGTCGGTCGCGGAGTTCGTGGTAGATCTCCCAGAGGTACTCCGCGCGGTCGATTGCCGACAGTCCGGCCCACTCCGACTCGGCGTCGCTCGCCGCGTCGACTGCACGCCGAACGTCCGACTCGGTCCCGCGGTGGAACGTTCCGAGTGTCTCGCCGTTCGCGGGGTTCTGACTCGTGAACGTCTCCTCGCCGTCTCCTTCGATCCACTCGCCGTCGACGTAGTGCCGGTACGGCTCTGTCGTGTCTCGACTCATGTGCAAATCTTGCGAGACGGGGCTGAAATAGCTGCGGGTATTCGTCCAGTCGCGTCAGTCTGGAGTCGAGAGCGTTCTCGACCGGTGAAGATAACAGGGCGACAGTCGTGGGTGGGCGCGTGACACGCGTCGCACTCATCGCACACGACGACGAGAAGCCGGAGATGATCGACCTCGTGGAGAGCTACGAGGAGACACTCGCGGCGTTCGACCTCGTCGGCACCGGCACGACGGGACAGCGAATCAGAGACGAGACGAGTCTCCAGATCGAGCGGAAGGAGAGCGGGCCGTACGGCGGCGACCTCCAGATCGGCTCGGAGGTCGCAGACGGCGAGATTGACGCCGTGGTCTTCCTCCGTGACCCACAGACCGCACAGCCACACGAGCCGGACATCTCCGCGCTGTTGCGGATCTGTGACGTGAACGACGTGCCGCTCGCGACGACGCGGTCTGCCGCGGAGCTCGTACTCGACGGTCTCGACGACGACTGATCGTCGACAGACAGAGACGGCTCATAGGGTCGTGCGTAGGGATTTTCGATTGGGTACGGAGTACTGGACGGTACCGCGTTGCTACTGCACCTGTGAGTCGAGCCGGCGGTAACTATCTACGCACGACCCTATCAGTCGAGATCGATGCTGGCAGAGTCGTCGCGGGCGTCGAACGTCACCTGCAAGACACCGTTGTTGAACGAGGCGTTCGCAGAGTGTTCGTCGACCGGCGTCGGGAGTCGAACTCGCTCTTCGTACTGTCGGTTCTCGCCCGCGGCGGCGAGCGTCAGCGTCTCGCCGTCACACTTGAGATCGATGCTCTCTTTCTCCACGCCGGGGAGGTCTGCGACGACCCGCACCTCGTCGTCTGACTGGTAGGTAGACACGTGTGTGTCCGCCCCGAACCCGGCGTCTGCCCCTCCGTCCGGGCCAGCCATCCCGCTCATCATCCGCTCGATTTCGTCGAAGATGTCCCCGAACGGATCGTCACGATCGTCCCGCATACGCCATCTACTACGCTTGTCGCACTCAAAAACCTTCCCTCGGTGTCTCTGCGGCGGCGATGCTCCGTGACCGGCGGTGTGAACAATCCAAAGCGGCTTGCCGTCCACAACTACGTGATCCTCGAGCGTCATCGTCATAGGGTCGTGCGTAGGGATTTTCGATTGG
>CAKZQY010000234.1 GCA_937142015.1 uncultured Halobacteria archaeon | reverse complement strand
CGGGGCGAGACGCGTTGGAACCCCGAGTGACACGCAACAACCTATCAACACTTGTAGCCGACAGTATACGTCAACCCTTTCAGCGCACGCCGCAGTTGTCAGAGTATGTTCGAAGCAAGCCCGCTCGCGCAGTCGACGCGCGGCCTCGCACTCGGGAGAGTGTCACGGAGTTTCGTGAGGTGAGCATGGCAGGAAGAGACGAGTACTACAACCGTGCCAAGCAGGAGGGTTACCGCGCCCGCTCGGCGTACAAGCTACAGCAGATCGACGCCGCAGAAGACGTGTTGAGCCACGGCGACACCGTCGTCGACCTCGGTGCCGCGCCGGGTGGGTGGCTGCAGGTAGCCGCCGAAGCGGTCGGCGAGAGCGGGCTCGTCGTCGGTGTCGACCGCCAGCGGATCGACCCGCTGGAGTCGGACGTGATCGAGACAGTGCGGGGAGACATGACGGAGGAGCGCACCCGCGAGCGACTGCGTGCCGCGCTCGGGGTCGCCAGCGCTCAGCCGAACGACAGCCGCGAACGGTCACAGCTCGGCTCCGCCAGCCAACTCGCGGCGAGTTCGGAGCTGTCGACGGAGACCGACGAGGACGGCGAAGTCGAAGGAGACAGCGACGACGGAGTCGAAGGGGATAGCGACGGCGAAGTCGAAGGGGACAGCGACGACGGAGTCGCCGAGAGGAGAACCGGGGAGCACGATAGAGGCGGCGACGAGCACGACACCGCCACCGTCTCCACACCCGAGCGCCACGAGCGTCCAGCGGACGTAGTCGTCTCCGACATGGCACCGAACGTCACCGGCGAGTACCAGCTCGACCACGCGCGGTCGATCCACCTCGCACGGCAGGCGTTCGAGACGGCGCTGACGGTGTTGCGGCCGGGCGGCGACTTCGTGGTGAAGGTGTTCGACGGCCGCGAGCTGTCGTCGTTCCGGTCGGAGGTCGAAGACGCGTTCGAGTACGTCCGCTCGCTCGACCCGGACGCCTCCCGCGAGGAGTCTTCCGAGCGGTACCTGATCGGGAAACACCACGTCGACGCGCCGGTCGCCGCGGGGGAACGCCGCGAGGTGGAGATCGTCGATGTCGGCGACGACGGCGACGGTGTCGCGTCTGTCGACGGCTACACGCTGTTCGTCCCCGGCACGGAGCCCGGCGAGACGGTTTCGGTTCGTATCACAGACGTGAAAGCCCGCTTCGGGTTCGCACAGCGAATCGACTGAGGTCCCTCCCGGACGAGAATCGGCCGAGATCCCTCCCCGACGAGAAACCTGGGGACGGTTCTTCGAGAGTCGGACACGGGGTGGAAACTAACTGCCCCGGCCACGTAGCGGAGCACATGAGGTATCTCGTAGCAATCGACGGCTCGGACGCGAGCGAGGCGGCGCTCGATCACGCCTGTCTGTTGGCAGAGCGGACGGAGGGGAGCGTGACCTTGGCACACGCAGTCAATCCGAGCGTCTACTCCGACGGAGCGACGCGCCACGACGACGCGCTGATCCAGAGCGTCTCCGAGGCGGAAGATCGCGGAGAGCGACTGTTGCGCGAGGCACGCGAGCGTGTCGCCGACCGCCCCACCGTCGTCGCAGACGACCACATCCTCTACGGTGAGCCGACGGAGGTTCTCTCGGAGCTCGCAGAGGAGGAGGGGTTCGACGGGATCGTGGTCGGACACCGCGGACTGTCGGACCGGTACGAGCGGGTGCTCGGCAGTGTCGCCAAGGGCCTGATCGGTCGGACGACGATTCCCGTGACCGTCGTCCGCGACGACTGATAACCCGTGACGGTCTTCGTCTACGGCACGTTGACCGATCCAGAGACGGTCGCGGAGGTGCTCGACTCCTACGTGTTCGTCGGGGCGGCCGTCCTCCACGGACTCCACGCGGTCGACGGCCGGTACCCGACGCTCGCCCCCGGCGGTAGCGTCGGCGGCCGACTCCTCCGTACCGACGCCGTCGCCGCGCTCGACGAGTACGAGGCTGTCGAGGACGGCCTGTACACCCGGGTCTCGGTGCCCGTCGTCGACGACGTCACCGAGGCGACCGACCACGAGTCCGACGGCTCCGCGGGGGTTGCCGAGGAGGACCCGGGGGACGCCGGAGAGACAGTGGAACTGTACGTCGGCAACCCAGACCGCCTCGGTGTCGACATCGACTGGCCGGGGACGGGGACGTTTCCAGAACGCGTCCGACAGTATCTCGACGCCGAACCCGTCGTCGCCGAACTGCGAGACTGAGCGTGTGAACAATCTCACCACTGCTGGTCGGATGATAAACGATACGCGAGGCAGAGACAGTTTCCTCCGATGCCGACGACTGGTTGAAGATCCCTGACGACGACCCCGAACTTTCACGACTGTGGCGACGAATCAAAATCTTCACCACCGTGACAGCGACTCGGAACTCTTCGGGCGACGGGCGGCACACGGCCGTCTGACGGCCGTTCGCACCCGCTTTCCGTACTGCGGTTTCACTTTCACCTCGCGTGACCGACTTTTATACTACTCCGAGCAGACAGTCTACCCGCACGTCACACGCGTGCTCCCCCGGTTCCCCCCCCCCACCACGCTCCACCCTTCTCTCGTGGGCGTTCGACAACACCGAGTCGACAGGACGAATCGGAGCCGATCAGTTCGGACGGGCCGTGCCGCGACCGACGTTCGTTCGCGTCACGTCGCCCACCATGGGCTGGTCGTGGCTGTCGACGACGTTTCGGCGGGTCACCGCGCCGACGTCGGCCGAATCGTCTGCGGCGGGGCTCGGCCGACCGCCGTCGGTTCTGACGGGCTGCTCGTTCGACTCGGTCTCGGTCGCGTTCCCCGTCTCGTGCTCTCGCAGCCTGTCGATCAGGAATCGCCGTGGCATACACACAACAGGGACCCCCTCGTTATTCGGTCACTCTGCTAACTACCGAGACGATGAGTCTGCCACTATTCTAACTACTTAGAATCCGGCCGAGGACACGGAGAACTCGGACACAGAGCACACGGCCGGCAGTGTAGCCTCAGAACCGGTCACTGCGACCGGACGCCGCCCAGTCGTCGGTGGGTGCGCCAGTCGGGACACGGTCTGCCCGTCTGCCGAGTCCGTCGAGTCTCCCGGCGAACCGCCAGCGGTCGCCGTCCCACGAGTCGTCGGCGTCCGTGTCTGAACCCGCCTCGGCGGCGGCCGCCGCCGCTCGGTCGCGGAGGTGTGCGCCGACGGCTGCGGTGATCGCGGCCGCCTCGTCGGCCGTCGCGTCTGCCGGAATGTCGAGTGTCACGTCGTGGTCGGCGGGAGGGGGAGCGCGTCTGGCCATCGTGGATCAGATCGGGATGTTGCCGTGTTTCTTGTCCGGTCCACTGTCCCGCTTCGTCGTGAGCATCTCCAAGTCGTCGATCAGCCGTGGCCGGGTGTCCGGCGGCTGGATCACGTCGTCGACGAAGCCACGGTCCGCCGCAGTGTACGGATTTGCGAACTCCTCGCGGTACTCGTCGATCAGCTCCTGTCTGCGTGCCTCCGTGTCTGCCGCCTCTTCGAGTTCGTCGTCGTAGAGGATGTTGACCGCGCCTTTCGGTCCCATGACGGCGATCTCCGCGCTCGGCCACGCGTAGTTCACGTCGCCGCCGATGTGTTTCGACGCCATCACGTCGTACGCGCCGCCGTACGCCTTCCGCGTGATCACGGTCAGGAGCGGCACGGTCGCCTCGCTGTAGGCGTACAACAGCTTCGCGCCGTGGCGGATGATCCCGCCGTGTTCCTGATCGGTGCCGGGCATGAACCCGGGCACGTCGACGAACGTGAGGATCGGGACGTTGAACGCGTCACAGAACCGGACGAACCGCGCTCCCTTCTGGCTCGCCTCGATGTCGAGTGTTCCGGCGTTGACACGCGGCTGGTTGGCGACCACGCCGATGGAGTGACCGTGGAGTCGGGCGAACCCGGTGACGACGTTGCCCGCGAACTGCTCGTGGCTCTCGAAGAACGACCCCTCGTCGACGACGGCGTCGATCACGTCCACCACGTCGTACGGCTTGCGTGGCTCGTCCGGGACGATCTCTGTGAGTCGCTCGTCGCGGCGCTCGGGGTCGTCCCACGGCTCGACACGCGGCGGGTCCTCGACGTTGTTCTGCGGGAGGTACGACAGCAGTCGCCGCATGTCGTCGAGCGCGTCCTCTTCGGACGGTTCCGCGAAGTGTGCGACCCCGGACGTGGTGGCGTGCGTCTGTGCGCCGCCCAACTCCTCGAACGTGACCTGCTCGCCGGTCACCGTCTCGATCACGTCCGGGCCGGTGATGAACATGTGGCTGGTGTCTTGCACCATGAAAATGAAGTCCGTGATCGCGGGGGAGTACACCGCGCCGCCGGCACACGGACCCATGATCGCCGACAGCTGTGGGATCACGCCGGAGGCCTCCGTGTTCCGCCGGAAAATCTCCGCGTACCCCGCCAGCGACTGGACACCCTCCTGGATGCGTGCGCCGGCCGAGTCGTTGAGACCGACGACCGGTGCGCCCACGTCCATCGCCTTGTCCATCACCTTACACACCTTCTCGGCGAACACCTCGCCCAGCGACCCGCCCAAGACGGTGAAGTCGTGAGCGAACACGAACACGGTGCGGCCGTTCACCTCGCCGTAGCCCGTCACCACACCGTCGCCGTAGTACTGGCGCTCCTACATTCCGAAC
>CAKZQY010000233.1 GCA_937142015.1 uncultured Halobacteria archaeon | reverse complement strand
ACACGGCGGGCGAACGCCCGGGGGCCGGCGAGGGCGAAGCCAGCCTTGACAGCGACACTCGCACCCGTGGCAGCGAGCACGGCGGTGACGGCAGCCTCGGCGGAGACCGACCCCGCCCGGTAGAGGAGGACGACAGACGTCGTCGCGCCCGCCGAGGTGGCGAGCCCGGAGACCGCGGCAGAGACGTACAGTCCAGTCGTGCCGAAGCTCGTTCGGGCGAGCTCCGTACCGACGAGGACGAGGAGGAAGACGACGCCGAAGCCGAGCGCGTTGCGGAGCGAGAACGGTGAGGCTACCTCGACCGAGAGCGGCTCTCCCCAGTCGGCGACCCACAGCGCGACAGAGACTCCCGGCTACCGCCCGGAACCAACCCACGGACCGCGAGGAGCGTACTCTGAACCAGTACCAAGCCGCCGCCGACTGCGAGGAGTGTCCGACCGAACGCGGTCTGGCGAGCGACGAGGGTGAACAGCGCACCGACGAGGCTGATCAACGAGAAGGTCCTGACTCCAGCCGACTTGTCCGACCACTCCCGTTCGAGACCCAGAAACAACCCGAGTGCCGCCGCGAGTACCAGCTGAATCGCGGGGACTGACAGTGGCGCGTCGACGAGTGTCTCCGCCTGTGCCAGTACCATGCTATACGTAGTCATATATAGCAGTATAAACTTGACTCACCCGTACCCCCGTCGTGATCCCCCGTACCTCGCGGCTGTCAGTGACAGATACGTGCGCTGGCCGTGCCGGCACGCCGTAGACGTAGAGGATATATAGTAATCCAGCAGACGTATAATAACCCAGTAGATATATAGTAACTCCACTAAGAACGCTCTTGCTCGCAATAGAATATACCTCTGTTTTGTGTGCTGTTACTATCATAGACACAAACAGGTCTACGTCGAAGCGGTCGGTATCGGCTCACCCCCCCACCCCTCCGTTTCGAGTGGAACCCGACGAGACGGGAGGAAGGGTCACAGAGATCCAGGCCGACGCGGGGCAGCTCTCGACCAACGTAATAAGATTCTGAAATGTGAATACAAACAACTACACTACTACGACACGAACTATAGCATTTGTTCCCATTACGGGTATGGTTGATCGAGTGTAGTAATCAATCTTTCGCTGTATAGTGTTCTCTTACCCTCCCCCTCCCCCCACCCCCGCTCTCGTGTGTTCCACTCGAAACGAAGGGGTGGGAGGGTTCCCCCCGTCGTTTCGAGTGGAGAGACGTTTCACGTGGAGTCTATCTCGACGATACTCGTGTGAAACTGAACAGTGGTCGAATGAAAACGCTTTTTACCCACCTATTCGTCTATTTCGTTTGCATCAATTGGAACGCGAACGGGGGAATCAGACGAGATAATCCACGTCTCACGGTTCGTATCCCTCGTTCTCGCCCGCTGAACGGGTGATTTCCACCCGAAACGGAGGGGTGTCAGGAACAATGTCACGAGACGATCCGACGGACGACGCGGAGGGCGTGCCGGGCGACGGCAGGGGGACGGGTGTGTCCAGCGATCAGAACACGGCGGTCACAGACGCAGGACCGGCGTCTGACGGACGGTCACAGCGAGACACCGGACGACACGGAGAGAGTGGTAGTCACCACGTCGACTCTGTCGACGACCTCCTCGACCGCTCGACCGACGAGGCTGGTGACAACTCGACCGGTGAGCATCGCTCCACTGGAAACGGAGGGGACGACGACGAGCAGCCGACGACGAGAGACGACGAGCAGTCGACGACGAGAGACGACGAACAGTCGACGGTAAGAGACGACGAGCAGTCGACGACGAGCACCGACGGGGTTGGGATCGACTCCGGGTACACACCCGACTCGCGGTCTCGGTCGGACACGGCAGTCGACCTAGACGTCGGAGACGTGCTCGGCGACGACGAGGACGGGGACGAGGAGGAGTCGACGGGACTGTTCGACGACCTGCTCTCCGGAGAGCCGATCTTCGAGAACAAGGAGGTGCTCCGGCCGTCGTACACGCCACAGAACCTCCCCCACCGCAACGACCAGATCAACCAGATGGCGACGATTCTCGTCTCTGCGCTGCGGGGTGACACCCCGTCGAACATCCTCATCTACGGGAAGACGGGAACCGGGAAGACGGCGAGTGCGAAGTTCGTCTCACAGGAACTGGAGTCGACCAGCCAGCGGTACGACGTGCCGTGCGAGGTGGAGTACATCAACTGTGAGGTGACGGACACCCAGTACCGCGTGCTCGCGCAGTTGGCCAACAAGTTCGTGGAGAAGAACCGCGAGCGCATCGGTGACCAACTGGACACACTCGAGGAGCTCCGTTCGCGCGCGATGGAGAACTCGTCGGTGCTCCACGAGACGGAGTTCGACGAGATCGCCGAGATCGACGCCGAGATCGACGCGCTCACGTCCGACCGGTCGGAGATGGAGGAGGTGCCGATGACCGGGTGGCCGACAGACCGGGTGTACTCCGCGTTCTTCGACGCGGTCGACCACCACGAGCGCGTGGTCGTCATCATGCTCGACGAGGTGGACAAGCTCGTCGAGAAGTCCGGCGACGACACGCTGTACAACCTCTCGCGGATGAACTCCGAGCTGGAGAACGCCCGCATCTCTATCATGGGGATCTCGAACGACCTGAAGTTCACCGACTTCCTCGACCCGCGGGTCA
>CAKZQY010000232.1 GCA_937142015.1 uncultured Halobacteria archaeon | reverse complement strand
GCAGTAGCGTCTGGACTGATTTAATAATTTCTATAGCTTTCTGATAGCTTCTAGAGTGAATATATTCAGTCAGCACGACTGACACGTGGGGTGATCCTAGTGGAGCGCTCCCGTCAGTGAGGCCGTTCTGTGATCTGCTCTCGTTCGACGAGACGGGTCGATGTGGGAGGGAGACGAGCGGCCGAGAGTGTACGTATCTCGGCAAGCTATCAGAACACCGGGCGAAGCTATTTTTAGTGTGGTCTGTGAATCGAGCAGTCGAGACAGATGGGATTCGATAGGCGGCGGTCACGTGATTCGTCTCAGTCAGATGAGACTGGGAATGACACGGGCGTGTGGGATCAAGACGATCTCTTGCCTAGTCAGTCGAGTGACGAGGACCTCCCCGGTCCAAACCCGAGCGTTCGAGGCGGGTTCGAGCGGGCCGAGGAGTACTACGGACGAGAGTTCGACGATCACAGAGACATCACGAGGGTTCGCCGTGTGGAAAAGAATCACGGCGAGGATGTCCACGACTGGATCGAGGAGGGTGTCCCAATCCGCGCGATGGGAGACCCCGATAAGATGGAGGCGTATCGAGAGCACAAAGGCACCCCAATTCCGTGGAATATCGAGCGAGAGAACCAATACTCAGAGCAGCGGAACACGGGCCGTGCTGCCCGGCGACGACGGGAGACACCCAACGGCTACGCACGTGTCACCGACAGCGTGAGAGACGTGCTCAGCTCTCCCGGGCGGTCGCTGGACGAACCAATCCAACGCGCGATGGAAGAGCGGATGGGTGACTCCTTCGGCGACGTGCAGATTCACGCTGGCCCGAAGGCCGCCGAGGCAGCAGAGCAGATCAACGCCCGCGCGTTTACTGTCGGGAACCACATCGCGTTCAATCACAGCGAGTACGATCCATCGTCGGCGGAGGGTCAGCGCGTGATCGCCCACGAGTTGGCTCACGTGCGTCAACAGACCGGTGGGGCGCTCTCGATGTTGCCGCAGGAGGATTTGCAGTTGGAGATCGACCCCGATCCGGAGTTGGAGCGTGAGGCCGAGGGGACTGCAGAGCGGGTGATGTCCGGCGGCGAGTTGGACATTCAGCGATTGCCCCTGCGGTACGCAAACGTTCACGTCCAGCGGGATCACAGGAAGCAGAAGCGAAACAACGGGAAGTTCGGAGAATTGAAGCAGGAGCACAGAGAGAAGCGGAACGACGAGCACCCGAAAGCGTATCTTCGATACAATCGTCCCGAACACAAAGATGAAGTAGTCGAGCAGGTCTGGGAAGATGCGAAAAACGAGCGAGGAGAGGTATTCTGTGAAATAACCAAACAGAGACTGACGTGGGACAGAAGCGAAGACAGGGGATCTCAGTGGGTCATGGGACACAAGCCAGGATACGAATACAAGTATCTCGTCGCATATCTTCTAAGGGATATTATATCTTACGAAGAATTTAAACAAGCGTATCACAATCCAGAGTACTATCGTCCAGAAGCGCCAAACCAAGACCACGAACATGAACAGGATGGAGACGAATGGAAAGACAAGTGGGGAGAGCTGAACCTCTACAACGATGACTGAAGACAATCAAGACGACCTGTATTTCAACACCGAGATCGAATCGGCAATAGTTCAGGGTGACAGACAGACATTTTATCAATTAATCGACAATGCTGACCTAACCCACCGCTCCGGAAGCGGCAGCACACTATTACACAAAGCAGTGACGGGTCCTCGGATCGAGATGGCTTCAGAACTCATCGAAAGAGGGGTAGACATCGATGCGACAGATGACGGGGGATACACTGCTCTGCACAGAGCACTAGAGAAAAAAGAGTGGGAGCTTGCAGAGTTGCTGATCGAACACGGAGCGGACCCGAACAGTGTTACTGTCTACGGTATTACCCCACTACACACTGTAATAGGATACGGTCGTCTCGATAACAAGTATGTCACACTTCTCTTGGAACACGGCGCGGATCCCCACCTATCGGGGGATTCTCGGCGGTCACCGTTGGAAATGGCCCGTGAAGTCGGCTACGACGACATAGCTGAACTACTCGAAGAAGCGACAGAGGAGCAGTGAGTGGCACGCTCCCCGTAGGCGAGCGAGTATCACGGGGCACTGTGGAAGTGGAGACATTTGTACCGTGCTCTGCAAATTGGACGACAAGACAGATGGGCTTCGATAGGCTGCGATCATGTGAGTCGTCTCGGGTCGACGACAGCGGGACGGACGAGTACGGTCGTGTGGGTGAATCCGGTCGGCAACGAGAAGACCGGAACCTACCGGGATCGACCCCGAGAGTGAAGAACGGGTTCGGGCGGGCCGAAGAGCACTACCGGCGGGAGTTCAACCCCGATCCGGAGTTAGAGCGTGAGGGCGAGGAGACTGCAGAGCGGGTGATGTCCGGCGGCGAGTTGGACATTCAGCGGTTGCCCCTGCGGTACGCCGACGTTCACGTTCAGCGGATTCCCGAGGAGAAGATTTTCGACGCGATGGCACTCTTCGAAGCAGAGAACAACGAGGGGAACGTCTCGGAGTTCCGGCAGACACAGAACGCAGGACGGTTGGGATTCCTCCACGACACGGCACAAGACGTGTTAGACAAACAGGACAAGGAGGAGGAGTTGAGCGCCAAGCAGGAACTGAAGCAGTCGGATTCGAGAGCGGCCAGCGAGACCGCAAAGCGAGGCCCCTCCGAGGCGGACATAAAGAGCGAGGTCGAGCAACTCACCCAGAGCGTCACCGACGACCTCTCGGATGTCGGGATGACCGACGACCAACGCGCCACGCTCGAGGGCGATGTCGTCACCGACGAGTGGGACAGTGTTCCCTGGACCACGGCCAAAGCTATCCTCTCGGTGACATCCCTCGCGTCGGGAATCGCTGGAGCCGTGTCGGCTGGACTGGCCGCCGGTGAAGCCGCTGCCGAAAAGACCGGGCACGACCCCGACAGACCGCTCGAACAGGCCACCGCTCGAGTCCGTCAGGGCAAGATCAGTGGCTGGGACGATGTCAAAGCGATCTGGCAGCGCACCAACGGCTCTCTGAAAGATCGTGCTGAACGTATTCAGAAGGAGATCCGTAGCGGCGAATTCGAGATGCCTGAAACAGAAGGAGTCAGCGAATCTAGAGAGTAGTATACATGGATGGATTAATAACTGGTGAAACCGATAGCCGAGTCGGATTAAGTGTTATCGATAACACAGATGTTGAACATCTCGTTGAGATCGGCTTCGACGGAGAGCTTCTAGGGCACGATACTGACGGGCATCCCAACAGCCCGTCAAAAGCGACGAAAGAAGAGACAGAGCACATCCACCAGACGCAACGGTTCACACGATGGCACGTGTACCGCGAACGGGGCTACGAGACACTGCCTCGTCGAGAGAACCCGGACTGCATCTTGGCAGCACTGCTGGCGGTAGCGACTCTTCCGGAGTCGACATTCGACGAGCAGTTCGGTGATCTCGAAGCCCAGATCCAGAGTCACTACGACGGGTCGACGGTGGAGACACCACTGACTGGCGTAGACTTAGACGGCGCAATCGTCTACGAGAAGGACTTGTACCTCTCACCGGACCCAACAGACGTAGAGCCGTCAGTACTCGCCCAGTTCCGCGACCGATTCGAGGGAGAATCGGATTCGCAAGCCGTGCCGTCCAGCGACGAACTCCCGCTGGACACTCACGAATCACTGGCGTTCGAACTCGAAGCAGTCTCGGAGATGCACCACCTCGCGTACGACGGTCTCCAACTCGATCAGTCCGCGTACGGCGACCGGCCACTCGACCGCGAACCCGACGGGACAGTCGAACTCATGCCGTTCGATCCGGACGAAATCGACTCCTTCCACCACTACGTCGTCTCTCACCTCGCGTACCAGATCCGCGACTACTTCGTGTTGTCTGGTCTCACACCGCCGAAACCGTTCCGCGCGCCGGGCTGGGGAACCTTCGAGGCGTTCATGAAACAGCGCTACTACCCCCAGTACGAGAACTACTGGGACGCGACCGCCTCCATCGACTCGTGGGAGCCTGTCCCGTGACACACGAGGCGGCTCACGTGCGCCAGCAGACTGGTGGGGCGCTGTCGATGTTGCCACAGGAGGACGTACGACTGGAGATTGACCCCGATCCGGAGTTAGAGCGCGAGGCCGAGTGAGACTGCAGAGCGCGTGATGTCCGGCGGCGAGTTGGACATTCAGCGGTTGCCGCTGCGGTACACCGATGTTCACGTTCAGCGGACGAAGGACGTGCCACCAGCGTAGCTGATGATACTCTCGAAGAAGAGGAATCCACTGATGCCCAATCGCCGATCCGGGAGGCACTCTATCGGCCGATCACGGCGACCGACAGTTGTGGGTAAGAGACCGCCCTGAAGAGACGGCCTCTTGCCTCGCTGCCGATGTAACTCCGCTGCGAGACCGACGAGTCCGACCGCAGCGACGAGTCCGACCGACTGCCCGATACGGCCACGGACGAACACGATCCTCGGAATCCCAACATTCAAAATTGACCGAACGGTCAGACAAATACGATGAGTAACAACACGGGAGACGACCAGCTCCACGAGGAGATCATGCGGGCGACAGCGGCCGCACTCGGCGAGCGGGGGTTCGCAGAGCTGACGATGCGCGCCGTCGCGGCACGGACGACGGCGAGCAAGTCGACGCTGCACTACCGCTACGACTCGAAGGAGGGGTTGATCACGGCGCTGTTGGAGTGGCTCGGCGAGAACACGGCGCGTCAGTTCGAGCAGTTCGCGGACGATCCGCCGTTGCCGCGGCTCGTCGGGCTGCTCGACGACAACCTGCGTCGGATCGAGGACCCCGAACAGGCACCGCTGCACGCGGCGTACCTCGAAATCCACGCGCGAGCCTCCCGCACGGAGGCGTACCGCGAGGCACTGGCTACGACGGACCGCCGCTACCGCGAGGAACTGGCGACGATCGTCGAGGAGGGCATCGACGCCGGTGTCTTCCGCGATGTCGACCCGTGGACGACGGCGACACTGCTCGTCGCGGTTCCCGACAGTGCGGGGCTCCACGCGGCGACGCTCGGCAACGAGAACGCTGTCGAGGACCTCCGGAGCGCGGTCAACGAACTCCTGTTGGAGTCGCTACTCGCCGAGAATGTCGACGTGGAGAAGGGTGATCTGCTGTGAGCGATAGTAGTCGTCTCGTCTCGTGCTCCTCTCACGGTGACCGCCTCGTCTCGTGTCGCTATCGCAGCGACCGTCTCGTCTCGACGCACCACACCCTCGAACGCCGCCAGACGGAGGAAGGCACAGATGGGTGACACGGTCACCACGCTGATCGGGCTCGCACTCGCATTCGGCGGTCTCTACGCACGTCGGTTCGTCCACGCATGTCTCCCGTCCGGCGTGCTCCCGTCGGCACCCGACTCGTGGTCGCGTCGGTTCGTCTCGGACCTCTGGAAGTGGGTGGTCGGGGCGTTGCTCGTCGTCTTCGTTCTCGTCGTCGAAAGACGGTCGCTGGGTTCGGTCGGCGTGCAGCCGCTCCCGCCGGTTCAGTTCGGCGGGTGGATCGTCGGCGGGTTCGCCGGGACAGTGGTGCTCGCGAGCGTCGTGCGTGCCGTCTACGAGCGGTACGATCTGGAGTACCCACGGGAGTTCGGCACGGAGCACGCGGCACGCCCGACAGCCGCGTACCTCTTCACTGCGCTCACCGCCGGTGTCACCGAGTCGCTCCTCTTTCAGGCGTATCCGATCGAGCGTCTGACCGCGCTGACGGGGAGTCTCACAGTCGCGGTCGTCCTCGCGTGGCTGGCGTTCGCTGTCGCACACTATCCCGGCGACGTATTCTCGCTGGAAGAGACCGTTTATATCGGCGTGCCTGCACTTGCGCTGACCGTGTTGTACGCGCTGTCGGGGAGCATCTTCGTCGTGATCGTCGTCCACACCGCAGCGAACGCCATCTCGTTCCTCTCGGCGGCTCGGGAGATCGCCGACGAGAGCGGCGCGACAGCGGGCGGGTAGTATCACGGCGGGTCGAGACGGTGGATTCTGTCGGCCAGTGCGGGTAGCTCTGCACGGAGGCTGTCGGGGTCCGTCTCGCCGTCGAGATTGATCAGGTGCGCCTCGCCACGACGGCCGTCGTAGGCGTCGTGGAAGTCGTAGACGGCACCGGCGACGGTGACGCTCGCTGGCACGTGGTCACTCTCGCGGAGTGTCGTGACCTGCCGGTCGACGTTGCGTTCGACGAGGCGGTTCACCGTCTCTGTGCGGTCGAGTGACGCCGGCAGCTCGTCGAGTCCGGCACTGACCGCAGGTCGCAGCAGTGAGATGCAGTGATCGATGCCGGGTGGTGTGTTCCGTGGTGGATCGTCTGTCTCCAGTGACTCGGTGCCTGTCCTCTCGTCGTCGGTGTCACGAGTCGTGTCGTCGCCACGGATCGCGTCGGACGCGTCGTCGCCACGGATCGTGTCGGACGCGTCGTCGTCACAGACCGCGTCGTACGTCGCCGTCACCGCGCCACAGCCGGTGTGGCCGACGACCACCGCCGTCTCCGTTTCAGTCTCGACGAGCGGGTAGAGCACGTCACCAGAGACGACGGGCTCCGCCCTCGGGTCGGGTCGCTGGATCACCCGGTTGCCGACGTTCCGCACGGAGAAGCAGTCACCGGGCTCCGTCACGTCCCACAGTTGGTTCCCGAGGACGCGCGAGTCGGCACAGCAGACAGTCACCACCGCCGGTCACTGTGTCTCTTGGAGGCTGTCGAACCGCGACTCTGCGCCTGCCGCGTGCCGCTCGTTGCCCGCGAACAGTTCTACGACGGTGTCTGTCACGACTCTGCCGTTTTCACGAGACGGTGTTCAACGCTTCGACGGCGGCACGATTCTCGTCATACGGTCGTGCGTAGTGATTTTCCGCGACTGTCGCGGTATCGGGCGGTAGCACGTCGCTGCGGTGCTCTCTGTCAGTCGTCGGTGGTAACGATCTACGCACGACCGTATGAGACTACCCGAGAAATTCCACGTCAGTGCCGTCGTAGCGACAGTCTTCGAGCGCGTGTTTCGCGTCCATCCCGGCGTCGTGAGCGGTCGCTCCCACGCCGACGCCGACTTTGAGTGCCACGCCAGCCGCCTCGCGGACGTGATCGATAGCAGTGTGGTAGTCGGCTGGCTCGAGACCCGGACAGACGGCGATCACGTTGTCGCCGCCGACGAAGAAGGCGAGTCCGCCGTGTTCCTCTCGGAGGTGGCTCATGAGACTCGCGTACCCCCCCTCGATGCTGACGAACGTGTCGAACTCGTTGATTCTGTCTGTGTACTTCCCGGTGGCGTCGTTCACGTCGAAGTGGGCGATCTGGACGTCCTCCGTCGTCGACTCGACACGGAACTCCCCGGCGAGCACCTCGCGGCGCTCGGCAGACTGTGCGCTGCCGGCCGCTTGGAGGCGTTCAGACGCCGCTTCCAGCGCGTCCGCCGGCCGTTCCGCGACGCCGACCCCGAGACTCACCGTCACCGGGTAGCGGTTCGCCAGCGACTCCTGTAGCGTCGCGTGATCCGATTCGTCGAGTCCGTTCGTCACTGCGACGAGGTTGTCGCCGCGAGCGTAGAAGGCGTAGCCGTCACGAGAGCCGACGAACTGCGCCACGTCGGCGTACAGCCGCGACTGTAACGTCTGGAGGTCCATCTCTCTGCGAGGCTCCGGCGTCACCGTCCACGGCCCGTAGTTGTCGATCTGGAGCTGTGTCAACTGCGTGATCGTCACTGTTGTGAGTCTCGTGGAGCGTGTGACACAAGGGTGTTATCCTTCTCGATTCTGTGACGCTCACGATCCGACTGATACGGTCGTGCGTAGTGATTTTCCGCGACTGTCGCGGTATCGG
>CAKZQY010000231.1 GCA_937142015.1 uncultured Halobacteria archaeon | reverse complement strand
CCGAACAACAGGACGAGCACGAGCAGGATGACGATCATCTCCGGCCCGCCCGGGACCGCCCCGAAGAGTGGTGCTGTGGTGAGCATCTCTACCTCCCGATAACCCGGAGTGTATTATAGGCCTTTTGCTCAGACTGCCCGCGGAGAAAATCCACCCGTGCAGTCGAAACGAGTCAGTCGCCACCAGACGACCGACACGGGTCAGTCGGTCTGTGACACGCCCGCTGCGTCGGCAACTGCGCCGGCCAACACGCGCGTCGCTGCGGCGCAGTCTTCCCAATCCGTCCACTCCCGCGGATTGTGACTGATTCCGTCCCGCGAGGGTGCAAACAGCAGCGCCGCGTCGGTCACGTCGGCAACGTGCATGGTGTCGTGTGCGGCCCCGGAGTGGAGATCCAGCGTCTCGACACCCGCCTGTGCTCCCGCGTCGTGTGCCGCCCGGCAGAGTCGATCACTCATCGGCGTCGGTGCCAAGTCGAACGGTCGCTGGAAGGACGTTTCGACGCCGCGCTCGCGTTCGAGTCGCGCCAGCGTCTCGGTCACTCGCGCGACGATCCGTTCCATCGACTCCCGTGTCACGTCCCGCACGTCGATTCCGGCAGTCACCGTCCCCGGGACGACGTTCGTCGCGTTCGGTGTCACGTCCAACGACCCGACCGTCCCGACCGCAGAGGGGCTGTCTGTCGCTACCACTTCGTCTGCGGCACGCTCGACCGCCAGCACGAGTTCCGACGCCGCCGCCAGTGCGTCCGTCCGGTCGTCCATCGCCGTCGCGCCCGCGTGGTTCGCCTCACCACGGATTTCGACCGCACAGTGTGTGATACCGGTGATCGTCGTCACCACCCCGACCGGAACACCCGTACTCTCCAGTGACGTGTCTTGTTCGATGTGGAGCTCGTACCACGCGTCCCACTCGCTCGCGTCCAGTCGGCCCTCTCCGTGGTAGTCGATCTCCGTCAGCGCCTCGCGGAGTGTCACCCCGTCGTCGTCCTCCAGCGCCAACGCCGTCTCGACCGACCGCTCGCCGACCGCGACCGAAGAGCCGAGCAGCCCGTCTGCGAACCGCTGTCCCTCCTCCTCTGTGAAGGAGACGACAGTGATCGGTCGTGCCGGCGCGACGCCCGCGTCCTGCATCGCGCGAACTGCCTCCAGTCCCGCGTAGACGCCGAGCGGCCCGTCGAAGATGCCTCCCTCCGGAACGGAGTCGAGGTGACTCCCGACCGCCACCGGTGGGGCGTCCGGGTCCGCGGAGTCGGGCGTCCACGTGCCGGCGACGTTGCCGACGGCGTCGACCGTCACGTCGAGACCTGCCCCCTCCAACTGTTGACAGAGGTACTCGCGTGCTGTGCGGTTCGGCTCCGTGCCGGCGAGCACCGTCCGCCCGTGCCCGCGGTCGGCCCCGACCGCCCCGAACTCCCCCGTCCGCTCGATGTCCGCCCGGAGTCGCTCACTGTCGACTGGAAGTCGCATACCTCCCCGTTCGACGACCGGCCGTTTGGGGGTTGCGACGGAGCCTCAGTTCGTCTCCGGCCTCATAGTGATTAAGCAAGCTATTTACCAATAGGCGTAGTAGAGTCGACAATGG
>CAKZQY010000230.1 GCA_937142015.1 uncultured Halobacteria archaeon | reverse complement strand
CTGGCTGAGCCAAGCAGCCGTTACTCCTATCCGCCGGTGGGTTCGAGTGGTTCTGTCCTGGTGACTCGGAGTTACCGTTGTTTTACATCAGTAGTGGTTAGTGCAGGTCAAAGAATATAAATAGTTGCCCTCGTCGAATATCTAGCCGGAACAACGGGCGTGGATAGATTCACAGTTGTCGGCTTTATCGACACCCGTGAACGGCTGTCTCTTACCCACAAGTCGCACAGCGCACGAGCAGCGGGTCGACAGCCGAGAGAGACGGCAAACGCGCGAATTCGACACTGTTGTCCGCCCTGCGAGGAGCTCCGGTCAACGGCTGTACACAAATTCGATCCTCAACGGCAGCCCGTCTCTGCCATCGCCTGTAGCCGTGCGGGCTTTCGACTGCCGACAGATATCCGTCACTCTATCGACCGATCACAGCGACCGACAGTTGTGGGTAAGAGACAGCCGTTCACGGGTGGGTCTGAGCGACAGCACGCCCGGACAGTCCACCGCCGATGGCTGTCTGCATCCCCAACGTTTAATCCACCGGAAACCGTACAGAGAGGTACGCAAGACGGCGAAAATCTGGCAGTTGGGTTGGGGTCTGCCCGCTGGACGAAAGGCTACCACACCGTTCCTGCGAGGGCGTCCATGCGGCCCGCAAGGGCAACCAAAAAGCAACCCTACGTCGGCTTGGGACGCTCCGCCATACCGCGTGGCGGTGCGTCGGGTCGATGGCCCGGCCTGTGGCCCAGTGAGCAACTGGGGGCTACGGTCGCTGGGAGTGGATACGACCGGTCAAGAGACCGGTGAACACGCCAGACCCCATTCGGGGCCAAACCAGACACCCGCGAACCGGAGTACCCGTGAGGGGAAAGTTGCCACCGGGTGTGGTATCACCGGGATGCCCACCGCGTGTGGAATCCCACGGCTCAGCTGTGGGAGGAGGTCAATGAGAGCCGCAGGTGAACTGCGAGCCGAGAGCGGCGAGGCGCTCCCCCGCCGTATCTGCCGAGTGTGCCCGCCGTGTCAGTCGAGTGCGACTGTCGTGTCAATCGAGTGTGCTCGCCGTGTCAGTCGAGTGCGGCTAGCAGGTCGTCGAGTTCCTCGACCGCCGCTCGCGCGTCGGGAAGCGTCTCTGGCTCGTCGTGACCCGCAGCGATCTCGGCTGCGAGATCCGACACTGTCGCTGCGACCTGCGTGCTCTGGTCTTCGACGATCTGTGCGTACTCCTCCGGAGAACTGTCTCCCGGACCTCGTTCGTGAACGGTACCGCTTTCTGTGTTCGGGGTGTGAGTCGCTCGTTCAGACGACACCGCGGCGAGTCTCGTGTGTGGCGGCTGTTTTCTCTGCGGTGCCGGGGGAAGGTTTTTGCGAGCGGTCACGATAGCTAGCAGCGAGCGCAGACGACGATGGAGCGTGTCGGCACCATCCCCGAGAATCTCGGTGCGAGGCTGGACAGCGACGGGAGCAGTCTCGTCGTCCACGCGCCCGGTATCGAGGTGGCAGACCAGTTTCCCGAGGAGGTGACCGAACGGACGGAACTGCCGACAGACCCGAGCGATCCGGTCGCGGTGATCAACTTCTACGACGCGTGGCAGACTGCGGAGTCGGACGTGCGCGAGGAGTTCTGTGAGTCGCTCGTCGACGGCGCGTCGTTCCACCTCGACGCGACGCCGCGAGAACTCGACTGGCTGCTCGCGGAGGGAGCGCTCTCGGTGGACGTGCTCAGGTCCGTCTCGCAAGTGGTGCGTGTGCGGTTCGACCCGGCGGAGGATCTGTCTGCGGCGGTGAACGTCGCGCTGGAGGCAGCGGGGTCGCTCGAACGCGAGACCATCCGAGGCGCGTTCGATCCAGACGGGAACGAGCACGATCCACGGTTCGTGTACGACTGGAGTTCGACAGAGAACCGGGCGAAGTCGTTCGTCGTCACCTACGAACCGACGCTCGTGCCGCGGGCGGTCGAGACGATCACGCCGGGGGAGGGGCCAGCCAGCGGTGGAGACGGGCACCTCGACCGGCTCCGCGACGCCGTGGGTAGTGGTGGCTTCGCGCAGTTCTACAGCGACACGAAGGACGCGCTGTTCGGGACTGCGGCCACCGCCGGTGGGGTGGCGGCACAGGTTCCAGAGCCAGTTACCGCCGGACTGGGGTTGGCGGCGTACGTGGCGTTCGGTAGCGCGGCAGGCGCTTCAGACGAGTACCGGCGGGTGTTCGGTGAGGAACTCCCAGTACACCGTGTCGCGGTGGCAGAGCAGACACTCAGACTTCCGCCGCGGACGTTCGAGCGACTCCGGTCGTTCGCCGGTGACACGCCGACAGAGATCGTCGAGTCGGAGGTGCTCACGCGGGCGACCTTCGAGTCCGAGGGCGTGACGGAGGCAGAGCTCACCGAGGCGGTTCAGTCGGAACTGGAGTCGGTCGTCGCGGAGCACGACGACGAAGGCGGGCTGTTGGGACTCGACCGGACGGTGCGACGCGTCAGCAGAGTGGTCACACAGCGCGGTGAGCGCGCGCTCGATCCGTTGGAGGACCTCGCGCGGCAACTGGAGAACAACGAGGCGAACATGCTCGGTGGGGACAAGGCCGGGTCGGGGGGGTCGCCGACGCTCAGCGAGATTCCGTACATTCCGCGGCGTGACGTGGACGACAGTCGGCCAGACGACCGACGCGAGGCGGTGCGGGAGGCGTTGGACGAGACAGAGATCGTGGTGTTGTCCGGTCCGCACGGGACTGGGAAGACGACAGTCGCGTACGAGGCGTGTGAGTCTCTCGCAGCGCAGGGGTACGAGGTTCGCGCCGCGGAGCTGTCGGGCAGGACCGCGACGGGTGTGGAGACAGGCCTCCGCGAACTCGACGGTGACACTGTGTTGTACCTCCAGTACGGCTACGGAGAGTACGGTCTCGTCGGACGTGAGGGGGTGGGAGAACTGTTCGACCTCCTCTCCCGAGGTCTGTGTGAGAAGGTCGTGTTGGAGGTGCGCTCGGAGAGCATCGACGAGTTCCGAGACACGCTGAAGACCGTCGGGCAGAGTCGTCCGACGTACGCGTCGCTACTCGACGGCGTGGAGACAGTCGAGTTCGAGCGGTTCAGGTCCGAAGATCCGTTCGTGAGACTCACCGAGTGGGCACTCGACGCGGCTGGGTTCGAAGCGAGTGACGAGGCGGAGTTCGAGGAGGCAGTCGAGGGGGTGCTCGACCTCTCCGAGGGGAACCCGGAGATCATCAAGATTGCCGCACAGTTCGCGGCGCGAGACGAGCGTCCGGTGGCAGACGTGGAGACAGTCGACGAGCTAATCTGGTTGGACGTGAGCGGAACACTGGATCTCGACGGCGCAGCCGGGAGAATTCTCCGCCGACTCGCCGGCTTCGGGTCCCTGACCACCGCAGAACTGCGCGAGATGGTGTCGGCCCCGAGAGAACAGGCGAGGCCGCTGCGGAAGTACCTCGGCGGTGACATCAGGGAGTGGATGGAGACCGACGAGACGCACGATCCGGATGGACAGACGTGGGGGCTCTCACCGAGTATCTACGCCGACGTGTTGTTCCGGAAGTTCGCGTTCGAAGACTCACTTGCAAAGAAGCCGAATTTGTTCCAGACACTAATCGAGGATGCGAAGACCGGACAAGACAGTCTGTTTCCGCGGCTCGCCAGCCAGACGGGAACTGTGTTCGAGACTGCAGTCGAGTCGGGAGACGACGAACTGCGCGACGAGGTGATCGAGAGAGCAGAGCAGCTGGTAGCGAGTGCTGGGGAGTACACGGAAGACGACGACGAGTACTTCGTGACGGTCCGGAGTCTCCTGTTCGATGGAGTCCCGCTTCCGGCCGAACTACTCGACGCAGAACGGTTGTCTGGCGGGGCTACCCGGGACGCAGAAGAGTTCGACCTCAGCTCTGAAGCTGTGCTAGAGAATTTGTGTGCTTTTGTTCTCTCGAACGGAGTCGAAGGACGTGACGAGCCCTCAGAGGTTGCCAACATCGCCCAGAACCTCGCTGATTCGGTGGGTGCCGATCCCGAACTGTTTCTGGGGAACGTCTACGCGATGGCGATCAAAAACTTGGCAGATGAGTACGATGTGAGTGAGGAGAGGATCGAAGGGTGGACGGCCAGAATCGATTCGCTCGCGCAGGAGGCCGCCTCCCAATTCGATCCATCAGTGCTTCTGGAGAACGTTTATGCGATGGCGATTAGGCAATTGGCAGATGAGTACGATGTGAGTGAGGAGGGGATCGAAGGGTGGACGGCCCGAATCGATTCGCTCGCGCAGGAGGCCGCCTCCCAATTCGATCCCATGCAGTTTCTGGCGAACGTCTACGCGACGGCGATTAGGCAATTGGCAGATGAGTACGATGTGAGCGAGGAGGGGATCGAAGAGTGGACGGCCAGAATCGATTCGCTCGCGCAGGAGGCCGCCTCCCAATTCGATCCCATGCAGTTTCTGGTGGACGTCTACGCGATGGCGATTAAGAACTTGGCAGACGATAATCGACCATCGGACGATGGTATCCCCCAGTGGATCGAGCGAATCAACAGAGCCGTCAACGAGACTGCAAGCACGCTGGGTGTCGAGACGACGAGCCTTCTCTCCGAAGTGTACCGAGTCGCACTCCGACAGATGGCAGACGAACACACCGTCGCCTCTGTGCGCCCGTGGCTCACGCGTTTCGAGGCGGTGCTCCACCGCGACGACGCACTCGCAACCGAAATTCGCCACGAGTACGGTCGTTTCGTCTCCATCTTCGATCAGGGCTCACTCTCACAGGAGCGGTTCGACGACTGGGGGCACTTCTTCTTGAACCTCTACTTCAGAGTGATCGACCGCTCGGTTCCGTCACCGACGTTCCGCCGTATTGCTCAAGCCGCTTCCGGCGGTGCGTCTTTCGCTTACGTCCAGTACGCTTACGTACTCCACGAGTTCGATGCAGGGCGATTCAGCCCCGACGACTTCGCTGACCGGTCTGCGGGGTTCCTCGACGCAATATCGGAAGTCTCCGACACAACCACAACAATCGCTCTCGAACTCGTCGCCAACGAACTCCAGCACGTCGACGCCGATACGAGCGAGGTGCTCCCGGCAGTCAGAGACCAACTCAGAACCGAGCACGAGAACGGCGCGCTCGCCGGTCGCTGGCGCGCACAGTTCGCTGGCGAGTGGCCGGAACCGACGATTCCGCACCTCCCCGAGTAGAGCCACTCGTCTCCACAGAATCGCGCCTCACAATTCCCACTACGTCCACGTGGTGTCACCAACGAACGACGACGCCGCAGTCGTGTCGCTCGGCAGCCACCTGCGGGTCTCCCCTGCGACCGTCGACAGTGAGACAGGGTGAACCCTCAGTTCCGATACAGCCGTGTTCGCGCACGCGTGACCGACAGCACGAGCCCACAGACGATTCGCTCTCACTCGTCTCACTCTCTCCACCCGAAACAGGTCGCCTCGTGACACGAACCCGGGTCACGGAACAGCCCCACCGAGAGGTACGCGCCACCAGAACCTGTCAATCGTACTGACTCAATAGATTATCCACAGAACTTGTCAGAAAGCTATAAAAAACATTAAGATAATTCCTCCACTACTGGGAACTGCGACACGCCGGGCTCGCCGCTTCGGCAGACCGCGAGAAGTGGCGAGGGTGCGGACACACCCTCACCGGGGTGTCGCTGAGAACAAACACCCATGACCGACTCAGACACACCGTCACAAGAGCGTGACGGACAGACGGACGCATCGCACGCAGACAGCTCCGAGACGGACGCCGTTGGGACGGACACGACCGAGACGGACGAGAACCCGCAGGTTGCCGCGGCGTTCGAACGGGCAGACGCCGCACTCACCGCGGCAGCAGAGGCGCACGACGACTACCGCGAGGCGATCACGGACGCGACGGTCGCCCTCGACGAGGTCGCACGACTCGAAGGCCGCGAGGTTCCAGACGAGTCGAGCGGTGTCGACGACGAGTTCGCCGGCATCGACACGGACGATCTCGACGCCGCAGGAGCTCCGGAGCACACGGACGGCACCGGCCACCTCGAACTGTACCACGCCGGACAGGTCGTCGTGCGCGCCGCGCGGACGCTGAAGCGCTCCCGGGAGTTCCCGCAGGAGCGTGCGATGGGACTCGTCCAGACCACCGCTCGCGCGTCGATCCACCTCTGTCACGAGGACGTGCC
>CAKZQY010000229.1 GCA_937142015.1 uncultured Halobacteria archaeon | reverse complement strand
CTGCCCACCGACACGAGTCGCCACGGCGGTAAAGACTCGCAGTAATCACTATGAGGCGTCGGAGAGGGATTCCCGACGTGTCCTACCACGTCACGACGAGCGCAGCGGTCTCCTCGTCCGCTGCGGGAACCTCACTCACATCTGGCATCGTTGCCTCCGGTTCCGTGACCTTCACTGTCCCCCGGACCGCGCCCTTCGGCAGTGACAGCGGGAAGGGGTAGTCTCCGTAGATACCGACACGGAACCGACGAGGCTCCACGGCCTCGACCTCGTAGCCTCCGGCGGCCGCCCGCGTGTAGTTGCGGTGGATTGCCTCGTGCTGCTCACCCATCACCTCTAGCCCCGCCCGAGCTGACTCCTGAGCGACGATCTGGTCGTTGGCGTCGACCATCCGCTCGCCCGCCTTCATCACCGTCTGCTCGCCTGCTCGGTTCTCCACCTCTCTGAGCGCGTCGCCGAACGCCTCTACGTCGTAGAACGACTCCGGATCTGGGTCCTCGATCCCGAACTCTTCGAGCACGTCCTCGGCTTTCCGCTGGAACACCGGCGAGACTGCGCTCGCACTCTCGACGAATGCGACGACGTATCTCCCCGACATCGCTGGTCCCGACATGTTCGAGTCGGGTTCTGGCTCGGTCATAAGGGTTATGGATCTGATACTTTAGCAAGAATTGAATTCGATGAACTCGTGTATTCCGTAGCGTTGTTAATCTACAAGAACAATCGAGACGCCCATCGAGAGCGTGCGTCAGCCGACAGTGGCACGTTCAGAACGACGCGTCAAGTGCGCCACCGAAGAGGACGCGTCAGGTGCGCCACCGAAGAGGACGCGTCAGGTGCGCCACCGAAGAGGACACGTCAGGTGCGCCACAGACAACGACGCGTCGGGTGTCACGCCCGAAACAGCGCGTCGGTGCCGTGGTTGTCCACCCAGCCGAAGGCGAACAGTCGGATCGCGGGGAACCGCTCCAGCGGGTCACGTTGACGGTACGCCTCGCCGCTGTGGGCGGCCGGTTCGTCGACAGTCTCACCAGTGACACCGTCCCACAGTGCGCCGTCGCCTCGGAAGCCCCCGCGTGTCGCCTCCCAGTCGTAGCCGGGGTCGTGGAAGGCGTGTGTGCCGTGGTCTGTGGCGAACACCACTACGTCCGCACCGCCGACAGTGACCGAGACCACGCCGCCGGCGGCCTCGACCTCCGGCCGCGGGAGTCCCACGGCGTCGCCGTCGTGTTCCAGTCCGACGACGACCGTCTTCGGATCGAGCCAGTCCAGCGGGAACTCGCGCTCGACGCCGGGGCCGTCGCCGCGGTGAGCGGCCAGTCCGAACCCGTCGCTCTCGAAGTAGTCGTCGAAGTTGTTCTCCGAGTAGTCGACCTGTGCCGGCTCGTCAGTCTCACTCGCCGTCTCGGAGGCACCACCCGGCGCTTCCAACACCGCTGCGTCGGGGTGATCCTCGCGGAACCGCTCGTAGGTCGTCACCGACGACGGGAGCACGTCGAGACGCGTCCCCTCGTGTTCGCCCGCGATCCCCTCCGAGAGCGACTGTTTCCACTCACTCCCCGTCTCGTGGTCGTACATCACCAGCGTGTCGTCGTCCAGCTTCCCGGAGACGCCGAAAGTGAGCGTCTGCCCGTCCACGCGCCGGTCGAACACGAGCACACTCCCACACAGCGGACACCACGTCACTGCGATCGGGACCCCGCCGAGCTCGTCGTCGACGATCTCGTGGTACGTGAGGTACCTGATCGGGTAGCCGCGCACCTCGCCGTCGATCTCGACGACGATCACGTCGTCGTCCGGCTCGTACGGATACGCTTCGACCGGCTCGAACGTCGGCTCGTACACCGGCGGAATCGCGTCCTTCGGCAACACCTCGATCACTGTCATCCGTCTACCTCCCGTGTGTCGTCTGGTCGGCTCGCAGAGACACGCCGCTCGTCTGCCGTCGTACCCCCGCCAGATCCACGTTCGCCTCGTTCGCGTCTGTCGCGTTCACGTGTGCCGTGTTCACGTCCGCCGTCGGTCACGGGCTCTGCGAGTTCGAACGTGACACGTTCTTTCTCTGCGCCCTGTGTCGTCCGGTCGGTGACGGTGACCTCGCCGAGGTCCGCCGTGTTGCCGACGTGTGTGCCGGCACACGCCGTACGGTCGAAGGGGTCCTCGGCGTCGCCGATCTCCACGATTCGGAGCTCCCGGATCGAGTCGGGCAGCAGGTCGATCCGGGTGCGTTGGGTGTCTAACTCCGACTCGGCGCGTTCCCGAGACATCGTGTAGTGGCGTACGTCCAGCCCGTCGTCGACGAGAGCGTTCAGCTCCGTCTCCAGATCGGCCAGATCCGTCTCCGTGAACCGGTCGTACTCACAGTCGAGGCGTGCGCGGTCGTCGTACAGCTGGTTGCCGACCGTCGGCGCGTCGAACTCCCGCAACAACACCGCCGAGAGGAGGTGTTGTGCGGTGTGGTACCGCATGTGTGCGTGCCGGCGGTCCCAGTCGATCTCACACTGGACGGTCGTCCCCCTGTCTGGCGTGTCGCCGGCGAGGGTGTGGTACACCTCGTCTTTCTTCTCGACGCCGGTCACCCGTCGCTGTTCCCCGTCGACGGCGAGTGTGCCGGTGTCGTGTGGCTGCCCTCCGCCGGTCGGGTAGAAGTGTGTGGCGTCCAACACGACGCGGTCGGCGAGTGATCGCTCGACAGTCGCCTCGAACGACTGGACTGTGCTGTCCTCGAGGTACAGTTGCTCTGTCACAGTGTGCGTTCGGGAACGCACGTACAAATCCGTTCCCCACGCGGCCACGACAGAGACACGGCAGCAGTCGCGGGTCCGAGGGGAGCGTCGACGGCAGCAGTCGCGGGTCCGAAGGGAGCGTCACACGCCGGGCTGGGGGCTGTCCGGCGTCGAGAACCGGCGGGAGAGCGGGAGTAGCGGCGACGAGACCGGCGTTGCGAAGCTTATAAGGACGCAAGTCGCCTGAGATACCGACAATGAGATCAGCGTACGTCTCTCTCAACTGGGTCGAACGGAGGTGTACACCGTGGGTGTCGAGATAAAGGAGTCTGCGGTCACCGCCGAGGAGTTCGCCGAGATGGAACGGTTCGTCCGCGAGTACCTGATCGCGTCCGTCGAGAGCGGGGAGGACGGCGGTCGGATGCGGTGGTACCCGTGGCACTCCGCGGAGTACCGGTTCAACCACATCCGTAACGTGGTGGAGTTGGGTGAACGGATCGCTCGTGCAGAAGGTGCAGACGTAGACGTCGTGCGTGTGGCTGCGTTGTTTCACGACGTGGCGAAGCTGGAGGCCGATCAGGACGTTCACGCCGACGAGGGCGCACGAGTCGCCCGCGAGTTCTTAGAGAGCCGCGGAACGTACGCTCCGTCGTTCGTGCAGGAAGTTGCGAACGCGGTCGCCGACCACTCGTATCAGGGCCCGGTGACGGATCTCTCACTGGAAACCCAGTGTCTCATCGAGGCGGACCTGCTGGACAAGGTCGGCGCAAACGGCACGGCGCTGATGCTCCTCCGGATGGGGTACGAGTCGCGCACGCACATGGACACCGCGACGATGGTCGAGCGTGTGCTCCAGCGCGGGAAGCGACACGCCAGCCGTGTGGAGTCGGAGACGGCGACGTCGATCGCTCACCGCCGACTCAAGCGTGTCCGCTGGTTCCGCGAGTGGCTGGAAGACGAAGTGACTGCGATGGAGACCGACGAGACTGAACTCCAGACGCGGTAGGTCTGGACGACTCCCGCCGGTGCCGTTCTCGTCAGTCGTCACCACGTGACTCTGTCCGTCGATAGGTGAGACGAAGGGTCTCGTGGCCAGAAACTATTTTGAGTGGTTCGAGAAACCGGCCCACATGGAACGTCGACGGGTCGTCGCCACGCTGGGTGCCGCACTCTCGCTGAGCGGGTGTCTGCGACTGACCGAGAGTGAATCCTCCCCGACGCGGACCGCGACGACGAGGAGATCGACGGATTCACCCACACGAGGACAGACGCGATCACCGACTGACACACCAGCCGGCACACCGACCGACTCGTCCACCGCTTCTTCGGGTGACTCGCCGACTGACTCGCCGGCCGACTCGCCGACCGACTCGCCGACCGACGCGCCGACGGAGGGCCAGTCGGCCACGCCGACGAACGACGGTCCGTTCACCCGCTCGTGGCTGACCTCCGGGCTGGAAGGCCTGATCCACGTGAGCGGCTCGACCGTGTACTTCTCGCACGAAGATTTTGTCCGGGCGGTGGATATCTCCTCTGGGAGAGAGGAGTGGATCTTTGTCGAACACGACTGGACACCGACCGACGCGGACGTGACCGACGACACGTACGCGTTCGGTGGGTTCGGCGACGATCGTATCGCTCTGCAGGTGCTCTCCTCGGACGGTTCCGCCGTCTTCTCCCGTTCGTTCGACAGCGACTCGACACGGCTGCGCGTCGCGGCGGGTGGCGGGTTCGTCGCGTTTGCGAGTGCCCCAGGATCGAGTGTTGTGCGGGTCTACGACCGGAGTGAGGCGTCCGAGGCGTACACGCTGGAGTTCGACCGACCGACGCGAGCAGTCGAAATCCGTGGAGACACCCTCCTCGTGGGCGGGAAGCTCTCGGGCTACGACGTGGCGACCGGCGAGCGGCGATGGGCAGTTTCGAGGATGGGGAGGGCTACGCGGTGGCCGACCCTCACGGAGAGTCACGTCTACGCGCCGACGAGCAACGGAGTGGCCGCGATCAACCACGAGAGTGGAACGCTGCTGTGGGAGCACGAACTCGACCGCGGCGACACGAGAGCGAACCCCGCCGTATCGGACGGGACAGTCGCTATCGGCGTCAAACAGACCGTGACTGTCGTCGGGCTAGACGCCGAGACGGGCGAACTGCAGTGGACGACGGAACTCGGCGGCGTCGCCGGATTCCCGGTGGAGACGGTGTCGGGGCTGTTTGTCACCGCTGCGACGGACGGGAAGGTGTACGCGCTCGATCCCGCAACTGGAGACGTACTCGGGGAGACACAGTTGCCGGGGCAACCGAACACACAACCACGGACTCGGCTCGCGTCTTCCGACGACAGCGCCGTCGTCGGACTCGAAAAGAAGGGCACGGTCACGTACACCGTGTCTGAACAGTGACGTGATCGGCACGTCTGAGAGACGTACCCGCGAAACCACGAGCGGTCGACATCGAGACAGTAGCTGACGGCACACAGCGAGACACTCCGACCGGACCGCCGTCGTCCGTCGGACACGAAACCATTTCAACGGGGCCGACGGACACAGCGAGTATGACAGACAAGTCGCGGTGGATCAAGCTGCCGCGCAACGTCCTCGTCGGCCACGGGATGCTCGACGAGGTTGGGGACGCGGTCGGCGAGCTCGGGCTCCACGGCGAGGCGTTGCTCGTCTCCAGTCCGACGCCAGACGAGTTGGCGGGCGACCGAGTGCGCGCACAGTTCGGGGACGTGACGACGGTCACCGTCGAGACAGCAGGGTACGACGCAATCGAGCGGGTGACACGCGTCGCCCGCGAGGTGGAGCCGGCGTACCTCGTCGCACTCGGCGGCGGGAAGGCAATCGACGTGGCGAAGATGGCTGCCGAGGAGGTCGGCCGCGGGTTCGTCTCCGTGCCGACAGCCGCGAGTCACGACGGGATCGTCTCCGGCCGGTCGTCGATTCCAGAGGGACAGACGCGCCACTCCGTCGCCGCCGACCCGCCGCTGGCGGTCGTCGCGGACACGGAGATCATGGCACAGGCACCGTGGCGGCTGACGACCGCCGGCTGTGCGGACATCATCTCCAACTACACCGCGGTCAAAGACTGGCGACTCGCCCACCGGCTGAAGGGGGCCCGCTACAGCGAGTACGCCGGCGCGCTCTCGGAGA
>CAKZQY010000228.1 GCA_937142015.1 uncultured Halobacteria archaeon | reverse complement strand
GAATCGGTGAACGGAACGCGATGGGATTCGGCTTCCTGAACATCGACGAGGACTCCGTCGTCCCGGCTGGCCGAGCCTTCAAGGCAGAACCGACAGACAGGGAGGTAGTCGGGTGAGCTCCCTCGACTTCGAGACGTTGGATCGGCTGGTTCCGCCTGATCCGATCAGTTCACTCCGGCGGATCGAAGCCTTATATGGCGCACTCGCTGAGGCCACAGAGGACGGACTCGTTGGCGGTGACCCGGACTACGCGATGTATTACACCCCTGGGAAGCTGAGTGGGTTCACCACGGACAACCCCGACGAGAGTCAAAAGTACCTTGTCTCGGTCTGTGTGGATCTCACGTCAGGGAAAGCCTCACTAGAAGACGTTCGGATTGAGGTTGACTTCCTCAGGGAGTCGATGGTAGCTGATCTCGGCTACGCCTACTACAGGTGGAAGGGGCCGGACCACAGCATCACGTGGAGGGGAAGAAAGGGAGGTTCTGGACCCGATCAAGTGGCCGAGTACTGTATAAGCTGCCTCACACAGTGGACTGGTGCCGACGGGAACGAGCCCGCAGTCAGAGAAGCGACTAACAGCCATCCAGACGCTTGGGTCGTCGAACAACTCCGGGCGCTCGGTTCTGACGAAACGGTACAGAACCGTATCGAAACGCAGTGCTCCGAGAAGTACACTGACGACGAGCGAGTCGTCGTGACAGTGAGACTCAAGCTCGACCCAGACGAACTCGAACGACCAGGAGAGATCGACGAGATGGGATGGTACTACCCGGGCTGGATCGACGTTCTGAACGCCGGCATGAGGGCGCGAAAGATCGACAAGTTGGCGACGAAGAACGATACACTGTCGAAAGGCACGTCGGCCTGTCTGGTAACGGACGGAACTGGTGAGGTATTTGGAACGGCAGACGATCCGCTCGACTTCTTTACAGTACAGCACGCCGAAAAGTTCGGCGAACTGAAGAAGTCGAACTCGTGGCGAAATCACGCAGTCAGCTCCGACGCCGCACTCCTCCTCCAGTCGGGCGCTTCGCTCCTCGAAGCCTGTCAGACGACCCGAAACGGCCTACAGGTGTTCACACTCCCGTATTTCAGTACCATCACCGAACGTCGTGCCGAGGCATTACACACAGCACTCAATGACGCCGACAGTCGTGACTGGGAGAACACCGACCAACATCCGATGCAGCGGCTCGAAGCACAGGTCGCAAAAAACGGGACCGAAAGAGATCGTGAGGCGCTGCGGTTCTACGTAATTTCGCGCCGGAACGACAGCGGCGACATCAACGTGATCCACGAAGTTCCCGACGTGTCGTTGTTCGAGCCTCGGGAGGTCGCCCGCGCACACGAGACAGTGATCCACGACACCTCGGCGTTCGGACCCGACGGAGCGTTCGAACTCGAGACAGACTGGTCGCCGATCAACGAGCAGACCAGCGAAGCGGACGTGACGAACGAGATAGTCAGTGGCCGTTATGCGTGGGGAACACTTCCATCAACCGGCGAAGATGGAGCGAGTACGGACGATCCACAGGAGTGGCTCACGTACGCGATTTTGACTGGCCAGTCGGTGCCAGTGGATCGGCTCCTCTCCGAGTACGTCGAACAACTGCGAGATCAGCGCCGTGACGACGACGGCCGACATCCGCACAGACACGTCAAAACACAGTTCGCACAGTTGGAGGCCCTCGCAACGGCGGGGCGTCTCACCGCACCACCGACCCGGATGGAACTCACAGCACCACCAGCACACATGACAGAGACGATCACGGCTGCCGATATCGACCCGCGAGGCGACGAACTCTCGCGGGTCGACGTGCGTCGCCACAGACTCGAACGGTTTCTCGACGACCGCGAGAGCTTCACCGACGAGGATCGACGGGGAGCGTTCCTCACTGGCGTTCTCGTCGGGATGCTCGCACACCACCAGCGGACTGAGCGAGACATGAATCGGACGCTCGTCGATCAGCACCCTCCCGACCAGATTACACTGGATCGGCTTGTACGGACGTGGCCTGACCTCGTCAAGAAAGCGAGCGTGTACGCCGGAGACGTCGGCTGGGCGGGCGACACCCTGTTCCCCGAGGTGCTCGACCAGCAGGTCGAGACACTCGATCATCCGAACTCGTGGGAGCTTCCGCTACAGGATGTCCGGTTCTTCTACGCGCTCGGTCTGTCGTACGGCCAGCGCGCCGACAGTAGGGCCTACAAAATCCACGAGCGAATCAGACCGACCGACGACAGCGACCAGCGTACAGAGTGAACAACCGTCACGACCACTCCCACCACACATGGCAGACTCAGATACGACCCACGTCTCGAACCGATCCGAGCTCGTGTTCGTCACCGACGCACAGGACTGCAACCCGAACGGGAACCCGATGGGCGAAGACCGTCCCCGGATCGATCCCGTCACGAACCGGGCTGCTGTGACCGACGTTCGACTGAAACGGTACCTCCGCGATCAACTCGACGCCGACGGCCATCCAGTGTACGTGAAGAAGACTGGGGAGGAGTCGAAGGTTCGAGCCCAACTCGCGCTCGATCTGTTTGACGATGTCGAGTCAGTCGAGGATCTCGACGCAGTAGACGACATCCGTGAGGAGTTCCTCGCGTTAGCGACCGACGTTCGATACTTCGGTGCGACCCTGAGCTTCAACGCGGACTCGAACGAGGAGCTGTTAGAGGCCGCCAAAGAGCAGTTCCCGTCACAGTTCACGGGGCCGGTACAGTTCTCGCCTGCTCGTTCACTCAACGCGGTCGAGACAAATGAAGAGACGAGCAAACTCACTAGCGTCATCGCAACACAGACCGACAAGGAACAGGGAGGATACGGACTGGACGACCACCGTATAAAGTACGGCATTTTCCCGTTCCACGGCCTCGTGGACGAACACGGCGCGAGAGACACGAATCTCACCCCGGCTGATGTCGAGCGATTAGACACGCTCTGCTGGCGAGCACTGAAGAACCAGACCATCTCACGGTCGAAGGTCGGACAAGAGCCTCGGCTGTACCTTCGTGTCGAGTACAGCACTACAGGCTATCACGTCGGTGACCTCCACAACGACGTTCGGCTCGACCAGGATCGATCCGAGGCTGAAGCCGAGATGCGGAGTATCCGTGATGTGTGTCTCGACCTGACACACCTCGTGGAGACACTCGACAGGGTGACTGCAGACGAGCACATCGAGACTGTCCACACGGTCGGGAGCCACAGGCTGTCTATCTCAGTCGAAGACAGTGAGTACACGGCTGCCGACCTCCCGTCGATTCTACGCGACCACGATGTGCCTGTCGACGAAGTTGACGTGTACGACGAGTTCGAGTCGACACTTCCGAACGAGGCGTAATCCGATGCACGGACCTGATAGGGAAGCAACCGATCTCGAAGACGTAGTGGCCACCGATCCGCCGACCGTCGATACCGACGGAGTCCCGTCCAAGTGTCTCTCGTTTGTCGTTCAAGCGGACTGGGGGCACTTCAGACGGATCGACCGAACTGTCACCAAGCAGACCTATCGGCTGCCGCCGCGGACGACCCTCGCTGGGGTACTCGCAGCAATCACGGGCGTTCGGCGCGATGGCTACTACGACGTGTTCGAGCCAGAGCGGTCTGCAGTTGCCGTCACACCCAAATTCGACATCAGGACTGTAACCGAACCGACACTTGGCCTCGGAACGGACCCTGACGAAACGTTTGCCAGTGCGGGCGGAACCGGTCGGAAGACAATTCAGATCACCTATCCCGACAGCACAGACAACCGTCAGATCCACAGCTACGAGCTACTCGTTGAGCCGTCGTATCGGGTCGATGTCGCAGTCGAAGACCCCGACTTCTATGGCACGCTGCGACGACGGTTGGAGACCGGAACGAGCTATTACACACCCTCGATGGGCCTCTCGGAGTACATCGCGTGGATTGAACCGGTCGGAGACGGCAGTGAGTCCGTGTGGGAGTTCGAGCCAGAACGGAAAACTGCCACGACGGTCGCTGTAGACGGTGCAGTTCCGGGGGGAACCAGCGAGATCATTCCGGCGAGCGGGGAAACCTACCGAACCGAACGGATGCCTGCGTTCATGGAGGCCGACGCTGGTGGTCGTCGAACAACCGGATACGCGACGTACGCCTTCCGCCTTCGAGAGCGTGACAGTATCGAACTCCGACCGGACACTGTGACGCCAGTGACCGTGGGCGAAGACACGGTCGTCTTCCACTGACCCCACCTATGACTCACGATCAAGTCGTCTCACACCCACGACAGAACGAAGCGGACCTTCTATTGACCGAACACCTTCGGGAGACGGCCGACCGGATCACGAGCTTCGAGACGTTCGACACAGCGGGGAGCCCGAGCGAACGGCAGGTGGCAGCTGTGATTGCCCGTCTCCACGACTTCGGAAAAGTGGCACCACAGTTTCAGCAGTACCTCAAAGACGAGTGCGAGTATCACGGTGAGCAGAAGTACACCTACCACGCACGGATCGGTGCGCTGGCGACTTACTGGGTTCTGACTCGACTCCACGCCGACGAGCGTGACGCACTCGCCGGGTTCGGTGCGGTGGCCAAGCACCACGGCCGTCTTCCAGACTTTGCTACCTACACACACGAGCGGGTCTGTGTCCCAGAGCAGTCCGAAGCCGACCCTCGCCAGTGGGTCCAGACACAGATCGAGAGGATCGAAGAGCAGACTGCGGCGACTGCCGACGAGATCATCTCGACAGCCAGCGACGGAACCACCTCGTGGAAGGATTTTCGACAAGCGTTTCAAACTGGTCAGCTTCTGGACTCACTCTCGGCTGCCGTGAGCATGGAAATCGGGTTCGGCCGGGAGCCGGACACGGAGCGGCTTCCGGAGCGACTGTACGACCGGCTACTCCGGTACTGGAGTGGTCTGACACTCGCCGACAAGACGTGTGCAGCGGGACTCGGGGCGGAGAGACTGACTGCCGAGCATCTCGATAGCAACCCGCTCGACAGCCACATCGACAGTCTCACAGGATCGACACCACGAGAACGTGACCTCAACGAGAGCCGAGAGGCTGCTCGAGAGACCGTTCGAGAGAACGTCGTGACTCGGCTACTCGACGGGAACGCCGATGTCGGCACCCTCACGCTGCCGACCGGTCTCGGAAAGACGTTCACCGGGATCACTGCGGCCTACACGCTCCGCGACGAGATCGCCGAACGCCGGGAACGGTCGCGTCCGCGGGTGATCTACGCACTCCCGTACACGTCGATTATCGAACAGACACGACAGACGTTCGAGAAGCCACAGATCTGGGACGCGGACCCGACAGGACGGTCCTTCACCGTTCACCACTATCTGAGCGAGACCGTCACTACTGTCGACAGCGAGACCACGGAGACGAACGATGAGCCCGAAGACGACCGAGGGCCATCGGCCGCAGAGATGCTCGGTGAGAGTTGGCGGTCTGGCACCGTGCTGTCTACCTTTGTCCAGTTGTTCGAGAGCCTGACAGGCCCATCGAACAGCCAAGGAACGAAGCTTCCGGCATTACAGGACGCTGTTGTAGTCCTCGACGAACCGCAGACGCTCCCGAAGAGCTGGTGGCGTGTCGTGCCGCGACTCGTCGATCTACTCGTGACGGAGTACGACGCGGCGGTCGTCTCGATGACGGCGACCCAACCGCGGCTGTTTCGGGCGAGCGACTGGGTCGACACCACTCCTCTACTTGACGACGTGGAGGAGTACTATCGATCCGTCCGCCGAGTGACGTACGATCTCGACGAGTCAATTCAGTCACTCGCTGGAGCCGGTGAGGCCACTCTTCTTGACCACCAGACTGCCGGAGAGCGTGTCGTTACCGACCTTCTCGACCAGTCGTCTCCGGATGCTGCTGGCCCATCTGGACTGGTAGTGTGCAATACGGTTGGGAGTTCACGAACGCTCACCGAAACTGTAATCGATGCAGCGACCGCACGAGGGAGAGACACGGTCCACATCGGGGACGTGTATGACGAAGCACTGGCTGAACTCGAACGCGACGGCACACGAGCCTCGAAGAAAGCACTACTGACAGCGACGCTCTCGAAACTCGGGTTCTCCCCGGAGCCGACAGCGGCCGACAGTGGACAATCTGACGACGAACGCCTCCGCGAACGACATTCCAGCAACGGGCAACCGAATGTAGATCTGTCATTCACCTGGGAGGGATCGAATTCGCCACCGGTGGTAGTCGGATCATTGAGTTCACAGTATCGGCCAAAGGACCGTGCAGTGTTCATCGCGGCCGCGGATGTCCTCTCGACAGCAGCCGTTCCGTTTGTTCTCGTCTCGACACAGGCAATCGAGGCAGGGGTCGACTTGAGTTTTCAGCGGGCATACAGGGATCTCGCTCCACTCGACAGTGTCGTGCAGACTGCGGGTCGGTGTAACCGGTCGTTCGAGTGGGGGGAGGCGAACGGGGATGTGACGATCTGGTGTCTCGCCGCTCCGGAACGTCCCGATGCAGCAATAGGTAGCGCTCCGGTTTCCTCGGTGTATGATTCAGTTCCGGAGCACGTCGACCTGCTCGCGGACCTGCTCAACTCGGAGCCATCACGCACGACCGAGATTCCCGAAGTCGAACTGACACGGTCGGTTGTTCCGACGTATTTTTGTCGAGTCTTACAAAAGAACGTCGGAGCCGAGTCGGTTCTCGACGACATCGAAGCGTGTCGAGCCCGTGCTCTCGCTCCGGTCTCTCTCATTCAGGGTTACGAGACGGTCGACGTTCTGGTCGCAGAGAGTCCCGCAGAACGAGCACTCCTGAGAGAGATCCGGGAGGCTTTCAGTGTCGGCAACACGCCACGAGGGTTCGACCTCCTCCAGTCAGCGTCGGACCTCCGAATTTCGGTCTCCGTGCGCGATGTCGAAGAGTCACTGCCCTCGTTGAGTCGTGTCGACAATAGACCCCGTGCCGACAGTGACGGTGTCAGCGTTCTCGCGTACGAGCCGAACGCTGGTGACGGTCGCTACGACCTCTCAGACGGCGGGTTCTACGCCGAGTCGGGCGGCGTCGGAAGCCGATTCACCTTCTGACCATGACGAACGAACACAGCTACAGTGGATACGAACTGATCGAACAGCACATCCGCGACGAGCGGGACCCACACCGAACCCCGCGTGTCGGCATCACCGGTCTGATGGTCCAGTACTACCACACCTGTGAGCGTGAGTTGTGGTTCTCCTCACGAGGGATCGATATTGACCGAGATACCGTGAACATCCAGCGTGGGACGCGAGTAGACGAGACGAGTTACGACGACCGTCGGCACTCCTACCAGATCGACGGTCGGATCGCAATCGACCTGCTGGATGGCGACGACGTGATGGAGGTGAAAGTCTCCTCCACGCTGGAAGAACCACCACGGATGCAGCTGCTGTACTACTTATGGTACCTCGACCGGATTCACGACATTCAGCGCGGTGGTGTACTCGCGTATCCAACCGAACGCAAACGCGAGCAGGTCGAACTCACGCAGGAGACAGCCGAGCGAGTAGAGGACACAATCCGCGGAATTACCAACACTGTCGAAGCCGACGCACCGCCCGAACTGGAGAAGAAACCGTACTGTGACGCCTGTCTGTACCAAGACCTCTGCTGGATGTGAGACAGATGCCACAACCCAACCACCACATCTTCGCCGACGGTGAACTGACGCGTAGCGAAGGAACGCTCAGGATCGACACACTCGACGGGGAGATCAAGCATCTCCCGGTCGAGAGTGTCGGAACACTGTACCTCCACGGACAGATCACGTTCAACACACGGGCGCTCGGACTCCTGAACGACCACGACACGACGCTTCACATCTTCGGCTGGAACGATTACTACAAGGGTTCGTATCTACCGAGCAAAGCGCACAACTCCGGAAACACCCTCGTCGAGCAGGTACGCGCCTACGACGATCACGACCGTCGGCTGGCAATCGCTCACGACATCATCGACGCGAGTATCCACAATATGCGACGGAATCTGAAGTACTACGACGGACGACAGGGAGACTTCTCGGACGCCATCTCGCGGCTCGAAACACAGCGCGAACGCGTCGATACTGTCCGAGAGATCGACGAACTCCGTGGCGTCGAAGCGACCGCTCGGAAAGCGTACTACGGCTGCTTCGACGAGATTCTTCGAGAGCCGTTTGACCTTGCGCGCCGGGAGTACAATCCTCCGACAAGCGAGACGAACGCACTCCTCTCGTTTCTGAACGCGATGGTGTACACTACGTCGGTCTCTGCGATAAGGAAGACAGCACTCGACCCCACGGTTGGGTACGTTCACGCGCCCGGAGACAGACGGTTCACCCTCTCACTCGACATTGCGGATATCTTCAAGCCGATTCTCGCCGACAGAGTGTTGTTCCGTCTGGTCAACCAGCAGCGAATCTCGACGGACGAGTTCGAGTCCGACCTCGAAGGCTGTCTGCTGACGGAGGACGGCCGAAAGCAGGTTCTGAAGCTGTACGAGGAGACGCTCGACGAAACCGTCGAGCATCCACGACTGAACCGGAAAGTGAGCTACAAGACGCTCGTTCAGACTGACGTGTACTCGCTGAAGAAACACATTCTCACTGGGGAGTCGTACCACCCGACGAGGCGGTGGTGGTGATGTTCGTGCTCGTCGTGTACGACGTACCCGCCGAACGGACGCGGATCTACCGGAAGCTGTTGCGCCGCTATCTCGAACACATCCAGTACTCAGTGTTCCACGGTGAACTGACCGACGGTCAACTCACGACGGTGAAACAGGAGATTAGGGACGAACTCGAGCCCGACGACTCAGTGTACCTCTTCACCGCAGACATCGCAGCGAGTGTCGACTGCACAGCGCTCGGTGATGCAGAAGAACCGGGGAGCCGGTTCACCTGATCGAGCTGAACTGACGCTCGTCATCGACCCCCCGGGGGTTCAGGGGGTATTGGGGGTCCACGACGACA
>CAKZQY010000227.1 GCA_937142015.1 uncultured Halobacteria archaeon | reverse complement strand
TCGCGCTGATGCGGAACGCCACGTCACCGTCGTCGGTGAGCGACAGGTTGTACCCCTCCGTGAAGTTCGCTCGGAGCGGGTACGTTCCGTCCGTGGTGTGGCTGGGTTTGCCGTAGTCGTCGTACTCGTAGTAGTTCTCCATCGCGCCGAGTGCCTTAGCGACGATGCGTTGGGTCGTGTTTTTCACGAGGTCGGCGTCGTCTTCGAGGCGGGGAGAAATCTTGTCCCAGTCCACACCTTGCTTGGCGAGGCGAATGGTTTCGTTGTACACCCAGCGAGATTCGATGGTGGCGTGGTGCAGCAGGCTCTCGTTGTCACTCTGGATGTCGAGTTGGAAGTCCAGAGTCTTGACGAGAGTCTGTTCGGTGGTCATTCTTGGTCGTTGGGTTGGACGTGACGGTAGTGAAGGAGGAGCGTGCGGAGTACGCTGTCGAAACTCGTGTGGCCCTCCTCGTCTTTGAGTTCATCAAGATCGTCGTACACGGCGTCGGATACCTTGAGTTGCTTCGTCACGTCTACCTCTTGTTTCTCCGAACTTAAAAAGTTTACTGGTGGTGTTCTGTGAGTCACTTCAGAGGGTACTTTTGATTGGTCGTTGTGTTGGTAGGTATGGGCGAGAAGCGGTCGAAACACGGTGTACAACGTCAACTACCACTTCGTTTGGTGTCGAAAGTACCGTCACGCGATACTCGAACCAATCGAGAAATCGCTGGAAGCGAGTTTCCGCGACGTGTGCGACGAGTACAACTACGAGATACTGTCGCTCCACATCCCACCCGACCACGTACACCTATTTCTCTCTGCTCACCCGAAGCACGCGCCGAGCGAGATTGTGCGAACGGTCAAGAGCATTACTGCGCGTGAGATGTGGGGACAGCACGAATCGTTCTTGGAGGAGTACCTGTGGGGCGGTGGGTTCTGGGAGGAATCATATTACGTGGGAACGGCAGGAGATGTTTCGACCGACACGATTGAGCAGTATATCGAGCGCACGAACCACGTTTAATCGAGCGTACGGCCTTCACCCTCGGGGTCAAGTCGTTCGAGGATCGAAGATTCTCGTGATCCCGAAAATCTCTGATTTTCGGACGACCCCGAGGCACTCGGCCTGCTCAGCCTGTAGAATCGTGCGGCGTTGCGGTGTCGGCAGTTGTCCCGTCGATCGCTGGTCGATCCTCTGTCACTCGATGTGGCCTTCTTCACGGAGCTGGTCGGCGTCCTGCTCCGAGTAGCGCCACTCGATGTCGGCTTTCTCGTCTTGCCAGTCCCACGGTTCGACGAGCACCACGTCGCCCTCTTCGATCCAGACGCGGTACTTCATGCGGCCGGGAATACGGCCGAGTCGCTGGGTGCCGTCCTGACACCGTACCTGTACGTGGTTCCCGCCGTCGTGACGGGTGACGACGGCGAACTGTTCGTCGCCGTGCGGCATACGGAGATTCTTCCGTGATGTCTCTTCTGTCACTACCGTATCGACGTGCTCCCCCGTCATAAGCCCCGCGACAACTGTGGTGACACGACCCACAGTTCGGACTGCCGTCCGCGAGTACGGCGGCACAACGACTACCTCGGGCTGGGGTCTGCCGTGTCTCACGTCGGCTCTGACCACTCCGTGTGCGACGGCTCGTGACTGGCATATCAGTCGTCTTCGGCGCAGAACCGGAGCAGCCGACAGTCGGGACAGACGTACGCTGTCGCTTCGCGTCCTTCGAGGCCGAGTAGGTTCCCACTGGTGATCTCTGTCGTGCTTCACGGGCTGTGACACCGTGAACTGACGCTGCTCGCGCTGCGGAGGACTGATACTGGTGCGGGACCTACAGCCGTCGATGACACTACTCTCGGAGGTCGAGCACCAGAAAGTGGATCAGCGCGACGACGACGCGTTCTACGACGCTCCGCGGTTCGTCACTCACGCCGACGACGCGTTTCTCGATCGCCTGACGGCGTTGTACGACGAGCACACTGCGCCCGGCGACCGCGTGTTCGACGCGATGGGGAGCTGGGTGTCACACCTGCCAGACACGTCGTTCGAGCGAGTGATCGGACACGGACTCAACGAGACGGAACTGGCCGAGAACGACCGCTACGACGAGTGGTTCTGCCAGAACCTGAACGAGACACAGGAACTGCCGCTCGCGGACGACAGCGTCGACGTCGTCTGCTGTGCGCTCTCCGTCCAGTACCTCCAGTTTCCGGCTGCCGTCTTCGAGGAGTTCGCCCGCGTGCTCGACGAGGGTGGCCACCTGATCGTCAGCTTCAGCAACCGCATGTTCCCGACGAAGGCCGTCCACGCGTGGCGGCAGGCATCGATGGACGAACGGAGCGAGTTGGTCGCAGCGTACGCTCGTGCAGGCGACTTGTCGGTCGTCGACCGTATCGCCGAGTCTGGCGCTGGTGACCCGTTCTTCGCGGTTGTCGCGCGAGCGACGTGAACGCGGCCGCTCCTGTCGAGAGCGCATTCACGGACTGCCGCCGTCGCCTAAGCGAACTCACGCACGACTATCCCACCACCTCACCCACGACCACCACACAACGAGCATGCACGTCTGCTACGTCACTCACCGCTATCCGCCGCAGTCCGGCGGCGTCGAGACACACGTCGAACAGCTGGCGACGAGACTCCTCGCACGCGGACACGACGTGACAGTCGTTGCGGCCGACGCGAGAGAGACCGACGCACACGACCCCGAGGAGCGTCCCGCGTCCCGTGACGACGGAGACACGACAGGTCGTGACGACGGAGACACGACACGCCGCGACAACGAGCACACGACACGCGATGACGGTGTCGAGGTCCACCGCGTCTCCGCCTTCGCGCCCGGAGGCAACGTCTATGCTGCCCCCGGCATCGTCCCAGCCGTCTGGCGGGTCGTCCGCGGGGTCGACAGCGCCGTCGGCGCACGCCCACCCCCGGACGTGGTTCACGTCCACAACTACCACGCCGTCCCGTTCGTTCTCGGCGGACTCACGGCGTGGCTGGCGACCGACGCCCGACTCGTCGTCACGCCACACTACCACGCCGGCAGTGACGACGCTAGTCGAGACAAACTGTTGACACTCTACCGTCCGTTCGGCGCGGCGACACTGGCTCGCGCGGACCGTGTGATCGCAGTCAGCGACTGGGAGCGGCGGCAGTTGGAGGCGTCGTTCGGCGTCGACGCGACTGTCGTTCCGAACGGCGTCGTCCGCGAACGGTTCGACGGGGCGGCAGGAAGTGATCAGGGAGACGCGGCGGCAGGCGAGTCTCGACCGTACCTGCTCACAGTTGGCAGGCTGGAACAGTACAAAGGGGTGCAACACGTCATCAGTGCGCTGCCGGAGCTCCCGGCGTACGACCTCCGGGTTGCCGGGTCGGGAGCGTACGGGGAGCAACTCCGCGAGCACGCGGCAGAGACGGGAGTGAGCGACCGCGTCGAGTTCCTCGGCTACGTCGACGACGACCAGCTCCCGGGGCTGTACGCGAACGCCGCCGCGCACGTCACGCTGTCGACACACGAGGCGTACGGGATGACAGTCGCAGAGTCGCTGGCTGCCGGGACACCAGTCGTCGTGCGCGAGGCCGGCGCACTCGTCGACTGGACGACGACGACCGGTGTGGTCGGTCTCGACGACCCCTCGCCGTCGGTGGTCGCCGACGCGGTTCGGCGTGCTGTCGGTGGGCCGTCGCCAGATCCGACCGCGGTGCCGACGTGGGAGACGGTCACCGACGAACTGCTCGCGGTGTACACCGGTCGGTCAGACGCCGGCGTGTCTGGCGCGGTGTCTCGGTATACTGTCGGTCACAAGTGTTGATAGATTGTTGCGTGTCACTCGGGGTTCCAACGCGTCTCGTTCCGGTTCTGTCGACCCCGGGTTCGATGGCTTGTGACCGACAGTATAGCCACAGCGACAGTTGACTGTCGGGGCGGCGTGCCGCCAGACGGCGACCCCGTCCGCGCTGCGACAGAGAGGTCAAAAGGCTTATTGCCGTTTTCGGGGTTCGTGGGGACAATGAGTCACGGTAGTGAGCGCGACGAGGAGCCCTCCTCCCGGTTCGGAATCGAACTGGGAGACGGCACGTCGATACTAGGTGCAGTTCGGGACCGGTACGAGGTCCCGGCACTCCTCGTGATCGTCGCCGCGATGTTGTGGATACGGCTCCAGTCGTACTCGAACTTCGTCCGGAACGGCGAGGTGTACTTCAGTGGGAACGACGCGTGGTACCACCTACGATCTGTGCGATACGTCGTCAGGCACTGGCCGTGGACGATGCCGTTCGACCCGTGGACGAACTTCCCTGAGGGAACGTTCGTCGGTCAGTTCGGGACCCTGTACGACCAGATCGTCGCTACAGCAGCGCTGATCGTCGGTCTCGGGTCCCCTTCGGCTGATCTCGTTGCGAAGGTACTGCTCGTCACTCCAGCAGTTGCTGGTGCGTTGACCGCAGTGCCGACGTACCTCCTCGGCAAACGGCTTGCAGGACGAGTCGCCGGACTGTTCGGTGCGGTCGTGTTGATGTTGTTGCCTGGGACGTTCCTCAGACGGACGCTCGTCGGGTTCGCCGATCACAACGGTGTCGAACCTGTGTTTCAGGTTACTGCCGTTCTCGCACTCGCAGTTGCGTTGGCGGTAGCACAAGAGGAGCGTCCGATCTGGGAACTCGTCACTGCACGCGAGTGGGACAGTCTCAGACGGTCGACAATGTGGAGTGCGATTGCGGGGTTGGCGGTTGGCCTGTACATCTGGGTGTGGCCCCCCGGTGTGCTGTTGCTAGGGATCTTCTCCGTGTACATCGTCCTGCAAGTGTTCTCGGACTACGGGACGGCACACTCCCCGGACCACGTCGCGTTCGTTGCTGGTGTCTCGATGACTGTCACCGCCGTCGTCTCTCTCCTCAAGTTCCAAGAGGCGACGTTCTCCGCGACGAAAATTGGGTTTCTCCACACGGGGTTCGCGCTCGCAATCGCAGTGACCGCTGTCGGGCTGGCGTGGCTCGCCCGCCAGTTCGAGGCTGCATCCTTCGAGAACGCGTGGCTGGAGGAGAACGGGTTCCGAGCGGTGGTATCAGCTGGTATCGTATTCGCTATTGTCTCAGTCATATCTATAGACGCGCAGCCGTTCGGCCTGATACGGAACAACCTTCTCCGGTTCGTCGGGTTCAGTGCGGGCGCACAGACACGGACGATCGGCGAGGCGCAACCGTGGCTCAACTCACAGCTCGTCTCGGCGTACGGCGAGACGGGGGTCGTCCTCTCGCAGTACGGATTCGCGTTCGTCACCGCGCTGATCGGCGCAGCGTGGTCCATCGTCAAGCCGCTGTACCGTCGGAGCGAGGAGGGTGACAGGCAGTTCCTCGTCGTGGCTGTGCTGCTGATCGTCTTCATTTTCCTCGGTAGCATCGGGCCGCTTCCAGACCTGTTCGGTGGTTTCGTCGGTCTACTCGGTTTCGACCCACAGCTCGCCGGTGTCGCAGTGATCGGGGCGCTCGTCTTCGCTGCTGCTGCCCGCGTCAGGTACGACGCCGAGGCCTTGTTCGTCTTCGTGTGGGCAGCCTTCCTCACGATGGCCGCGTTCACGCAAGTGCGGTTCAACTACTACCTCGCGGTTGCGGTCGCCGTGCTCAACGCGTACTTTATCAGAGAGGTACTCACACTCGTCGACATCGACCTCGGGGCTGGCATCGAAGCTCCCGACGTGGAGACGTATCAGGTGATTGCCGCGGTCGTGGTGGTGATGATCGTTCTCGTCCCGGTGCTCACAGTTCCGATCCAGTTGGGACCACGGGATGTCCAGACACGGACCGTGATGGAAACGAGTCAAACGGGCCCCGGGTCGGGATTCCTCATCTGGGACGAGAGCCTCGACTGGGTCGAAGATCACACCCCACGAGAGGGGACGTTCGGCGGTGCCGACAACGAGATGACCTTCTACGGACAGTACCAGCGCCCGGCCGACAGTGACTTCGAGTACCCCGATGGGGCGTACGGTGTGCAGTCGTGGTGGGACTACGGCCACTGGATTACGATGCGGAGTGAACGCATCCCCAACGCCAACCCGTTCCAAGAGGGAGCAGCAGCGGCCGCGAACTTCCTGCTGGCACCGAACGAGTCTGCGGCACGAGAAGCACTCCTCGAACGTGGTGAGGAGGCAGACGACACGCGGTACGTGATGATCGACTACAAGATGGCCTCTACTGGTGCGGCAGCCAACAGCAAGTTCTTCGCACCGATCCAGTTCTACGACGCGAGCAACGTCTCGACGTCCGACTTCGTTTCGACACGGACGATCAACGGGAGCACCGGTGTCAAGCAGGTGTTGGTTCGAACGGAGAACGGGCTCCGTGGGGGGTTCACAGAGCGAAAACAGCGCTACTACGAGAGCATGATGATCCGGCTGTACATGTACCACGGTAGCCGGGCAGAACCGCGGATTCAGGGACTCTTCGGCGATCAGGTCGTCGTATTCGACTACCAGGAGGTTACCGACAGGATCAACGACGTGACGTACAAAATCGTCACCCCCGGACAGGAGGGTTCGCCGCTGAAGACGTTCCCCAACCGGACCGCAGCAGAGGAGTTCGTCGCAGAGGACGGCTCCGCCCGGATCGGTGGTGTCGGAGCCTTCCCACGCGAGCCAGTGGCCGCGCTCGAACACTACCGGCTCGTCGACACGACGGACACGACTGCCTTCTCTGCACGGCAGTACCAACTGAGCACTCTCCGGCAGGCACAGATTCTCGGGCTGGGGAGACAGCGAGCTGGACAGCTGTTCAAGACGACGCCGTCGTGGGTGAAGACGTTCGAGCGAGTCCCCGGCGCGACGGTGACCGGGAGCGGTGCAGACCCCAACGAGACGCTCACTGCGTCCGTCCGTCTCCAGATTCCGGCAGACAGCGGTAACGGAACGTCGTTCGTCTACCGGCAGCAGACGACGGCCGGACCGGACGGGGAGTTCTCGTTCACCGTCCCGTACTCCACGACTGGCTACGAGGAGTTCGGCCCGGAGAACGGCTACACGAACGTCACAGTGCGAGCGATGGGTCCGTACCAGATTTCTGGGGACGTCCGTACGAACGAGTCTGGCTACGTGCTCCGTAACGGTGCGACCCTGAACGTCTCCGAGGCCGACGTGAACGGTGCCGGCGACGGACAGGTGGACGTGACGCTGTCGGAGTCGGTTCTCCAAGCGCCACAGCCCTCTGCCAACGAGACGGGAGGGAACGAGACTGTCGGCAACGAAACAGCCGGCAACGAGACGGCAGGGAACGAGACTATCGGCGGCGAGACGGCAGGGAACGAGACTGTCGGTAACGAGACGACCGGCAACGAGAGCACGCTCCGAGAGACACCGTTCGGTGGCGACGTGCAGACGACGGGTGGAAGCCGACACCAAGCTGCTGTGGCAGCTCGGGCTGCAGCGGGAATCGAGGGCTGATGTCAGACGCGCCGGGAGGAGGTGCGGACTGATGTCAGACGCGCCGGAAGGCGGTGAAGAGTCTGTCACCGACTACGGTGAGTCGGTCGCCGACCGCGACGAGTCGCTGCCCGGCACGTACCTCAGAGGCTTCGCTATGGGGACCGCCGACGGCGTACCGGGTGTCTCAGGGGGAACCATCGCCCTCATTACGGGGATCTACGACCGGCTCGTCGCAGCCGTCTCGGCGTTAGAGCCGGCGCTCGCGGTCACCGTCGTCCGCGAACTGACGACAGAGCCGCGTGCGGCAGTCGAGACACTGACGGAGGCGGACGTGCCGTTTCTCCTCACGCTCGGAGTCGGCATCGCAACAGCGGTGGCAATCGTGGTGCCGTTGTTGAACACCGCGTTGACTACAGTGCCGGCGCTCACCTTCGGCGGGTTCTTCGGACTGATCGCCGCGTCGGTCGTCGTGTTGCGGGACGCGGTCGCGGTCGGGAATCGCCGCCACGCGGGAGCGTTTCTCGCCGGCGGGCTCGCGGCAGCGCTCGCCTCCGGGAGCGCGCGAGCGGCACTCGGCACGTCGCTCCCGGCGACAGCTGTCGCCGGCGCACTCGCCGTGAGTGCGATGCTGTTGCCCGGTATCTCCGGGTCGCTGATCCTCGTGATCCTCGGGCAGTACGAACGGATGTCGGGCGTGCTGAAACGGTTCGAGGCTGCCGTCTTCGACACGCTCACTGGGAGCGATCCGGCGGTACTCGTCGAGCCGGGAACGACAGTCGTCGTCTTCGTGACGGGTGCCACAGTCGGGCTGTTCACCGTCGCTCACACCGTCCGGGCCGCGCTGGCACGCGACCGAACGACGACGATGACGTTCCTCGTCGGACTGGTCGTCGGCGCACTCCGCGCACCCGTCGTCGGGACGACCGACGCCTTGCGAGAGGCTGGTCGGTCGTGGACGCCGTCGGTCGTCTTCGCGTTCGTCGTCGCCGCCGCCGTCGGCGCGGCGGTGGTGTTGCTGTTGGACCGCGCTGCAGCGGACGTGGATCTGACCTGACTCGGTCCGAACCGTCGAACATTACTCTCCGGGTCGTCGAGAGACGACTGTGCAGCGAGAGGTCGTTCGAGCGACGGGTCACGACAACGTCAGCGCAGCCCACCAGAGCACCCTCGAAGTGACGACGGACGACTGGCTCACGCCGGCCGGGGACTGTATCGTCGGCGTCGACGCCGACCGTGCGCCCGCGGCGTTCGCGGAGTCGTTCGTCGAGGCGTGCCGTGACGAGACTGCGACGATCGAAGTCACGCTGCGGGTCGGCGACCGGACGTGGCAGACGGTAGGGCGGGGTGATCCCGACCTCACGTTCGACAGTGACCGGAGTCTCGTCTGTCGGACGAGCGACTACGTGGACGACCGGACGGTGGTCGTGGGCGCGACGGAGGCAGCGGCCGACGTCGACCGCACGCTGGTGGACGCGCTGACGACGGGCGCGCCGCTGGAACTGACACTGACCGTCGAGTGACGATGTGGTGGTGTGA
>CAKZQY010000226.1 GCA_937142015.1 uncultured Halobacteria archaeon | reverse complement strand
CCGTTCGGGACTCCCTCTCGACCGACAGCTGTTCGGGACTCACTCCCGACCGACAGCCGTCGAACACCCACCCCCGACCGACAGCCGTCGAACACCCACTTCCGCGTCGTCCGCTGGCAACTTTCGCACGAGTCGGAACCAACTCACCGGATTTATACCAGCCGGTATCGTTCCGCGTGTATGGACCGCCACCGCACCGAACCGCAGGTGACGGAGATGCCCGGGGAGCGGGCGCGGGAGTGGGTCGAGTACCACCAGTCACACGCCGCGCCCAGCAACGACGTGTACGATTTCGTCTGGGACGTGACAGACGACGCGGTGGGACCGTTCGTGACGGACGTGGACGGCAACGTCCTCTTGGACTTCACGTCACACGTCGCCGCCGCGCCGCTCGGCTACAACAACCCGAAGATCACCGAGCCGATGGCGGAGTTCGACCTGCCGGACCCCAGCAAGATTGCCGGACAGGACTTCTACCTCTCGGACGGCTCGCACCCGGGTGAGTCGACGTTCCCGGGGCCGACGGAGCTGATGGACGAGTTGACGGAGACGACCAGCCAGTACGGACTCGACACGGTGTTCCTCTCGAACTCCGGTGCCGAGGCGGTCGAGAACGCGATCAAGACCTGTTACGACGACACGAGTGGTCGCTACGGGATCACGTTCCACGGCGCGTTCCACGGCCGGACGCTGGGGGCGTTGTCGCTCAACCGCTCGAAGGGGGTCTACCGCCGGAACTTCCCCGAAATCGACGGTATCCACGACGCGCCGTACTGTGACGACCGGAACTGTTCCCCGGCGAGTTGCACGTGCGGGTTCTTCACGGACGGCGGTGACACCTCCGTGCTGCGGGAGGCGCTCGACGAGAAGACAGGGTGGATCGACCCCGACGAGGTGGCGTACGTGATCCTCGAACCGATCCAAGGTGAGGGTGGCTACCGGTTCCCCTCGGACTCCTTCGTCTCGGAGCTGACCGCCGTGACCGAGCGACACGACATCAACCTGATCGCCGACGAGATCCAGTCCGGAATGGGTCGCACGGGGGAGATGTGGGCCTCCGATCACTACCCGTACGAGCCGGACGTGATCTCCGCTGCGAAGGCGCTGCGTGTCGGCGCGACGATCGGCTCTCGGGAGACGTTCCCCGAAGAGCTGAACCGGCTCTCCTCGACGTGGGGAGCGGGTGACGTGCTCGCGGCGATGCAAGGCGTGTTCACGATCCGTGCGATTCGAGAGTACGACCTGCTGGCGAACGCTGTCGAACGTGGCCGACAGTTCCGAGAGATCGTCGAGGACGCCGACCTCGATCCCGTCACCGACGTACGCGGCAAGGGACTGATGCTCGCTGTCGAGTTCGACTCCCACGACCGCCGTGACGCGGTGACGGAGGCTGCGATGCACCGTGGGCTGCTCACGCTGGCTGCTGGTGACGACATCGTCCGTGTGCTCCCGCCGTTGGACGTGACGGAACGAGAGATCGAGATGGGCGCGTCGATGCTCGTCGACGCTGTCGAGGATACCACCTACTGATCGGTGCCGTTCCGCTCGAGGCCCCCACGCGCTTTGATCTGCGCAATCGTACGGACGTTGCGGTAGATCTCCTCCGGCGACGTCTCCTCTTCTGGGTCGTACAGATCCGAGACACGGTAGAGAATCGCAGCGAGCTGTCGTGACTCACTCGAATCGTCACGAACTTCCTCGGCGACAGTGCGGAGCAGTTCCCGCCGACGCTCGTCTGCCGGGAAGTCGCCGCTCCCCTCGTCGTCGGTTCTCTGGCTGTTGGCTCCCTCGTCGTCGGTTCTCTGGCTGTTGGCTCCCTCGCCGTCGGCTCTCTGTCCACCGGCTCGACCGTCACTGGCTCCACGGCCTCCCTCACTATCGGTAGTCGCTCCGTCGTCGGCTGTCACGTCCGGGGGTGGTACGTCCGCACTCGAATACCTTTTCACAGCCACGACGGCCGCGGTGGACACGACACGGCCCAGTAGTGTTGTAGCGACTCCACGCAACCACCTCGGAGACGCGGGAGTTAACCGGCTGACGGCCCTGTCAGTACACGATGGAGTACGCACAAGAGCGGATCACCACCCTCCACGACCTGCGGGAGGCAGACCGTTCGGTTCCGACGGACCGCGCTGCGGTCGTCGTTCCGATGACCGAGCGGGAGTACGCGGGGCTGGCGGCAGAGCGGGTGCTCTCCGAGCTGGCTGCGCTCGATCCGGGGCAGGTGATCGTCCCGCTGCGCGCGAGCAGTGAGACCGTGCCGGCGTTTCGGACGTGGCTCGACGGGTTCGACCTCGACGTACGGACGGTGTGGTGTGACGGGCCGCGGGTCGCCGACCTGCTGGCAGACGCGACGCTCGACGGTCCTCGGGGGAAGGGCCGTGACGTGTGGCTGGCTCTCGGGGTCGCGCTCGCGACAGACGCGGAGCAGATCGTCTTCCACGACGCCGACACGGAGACGTACAGCCGGGCGTACGTCCAGCGTCTGCTCGCACCGCTCGTCTCGGACACGAACTTCGATTTCTCGAAGGGGTACTACGCCCGCGTCGAGTCAGACGGGCTGTACGGTCGTCTATTTCGGCTGTTCTACACGCCGCTGGTCCGGACACTCCGGGACCGCCACGGCGGCGACTTTCTCGCGTACCTCGACAGCTTCCGGTACGCGCTGGCTGGCGAGTTCGCCGCCACCCGGAGTGTCGCTCGACAGCTCTGCGTCCAGCGACAGTGGGGCCTCGAAGTCGGGACCATCGCGGACGCCTACGACGCGGTCGGAGCCTCGGGCACCGCTCAGGTGGACTTGGGGAGCTACTCACACGACCACCGAGCAGTGTCTGGCTCGACCGGACTCGGGGAGATGAGCGAGTCCGTCGGCGCGACGCTGTTGCGCGCGGTCGAGCGTCACGGCGTCGCTCCCGACTACGAACGGCTCCCGGGCCGCTACCGGGAGACGGCCGCCAGACTCGTTCGGTCGTACGCCGCCGACGCCGCGTTCAACGACCTCCCGTTCGACCGTGCCGGCGAACTCGATCAGGTGGACCGCTACGCCGAGGCGATCCGCGAACCCGCCGCCGACGGTCGACTACCGCCGTGGGCCGACGCACCACTCGACCCCGAAGCTGTCGCTGACGCCGCCCGTGCCGACGCCGCAGAACTCTCCTGATCTCTCCGTTCGTGCCATTCGTCTTCGGTACGTTTAATTACGTCTCGAATTACAGTTCCAGTATGAGCGAACGCCCACTCGACGTGCTCGAAGAGGCGCTGGACGCCCACGTGGCAGTTCGACTGAAAGACGGAACCACACGTGTCGGGGTGCTGTCCGGCTACGACAAACACATGAACGTGGTGTTGGAGCCGACGGAGTCGGAGCGAGACGCAGTCGCGTCCACCGACGAGGGCGAGGCGGCCTCCAGCGTCGACGAGGTCGGAGACACAACGATTATCCGTGGCGACAACGTCGTTTCGATCAGCCTATGACCGGAGCAGGGACCCCGTCTCAAGGGAAGAAGAACACGAAGACACACGTGAAGTGTCGTCGCTGTGGCGAGAAGTCCTACCACGTCAAGAAGAAAGTCTGCGCCTCCTGCGGGTTCGGCGACTCCGCCAAGCGACGCGACTACGAGTGGCAGTCGAAGACCGGCGACAATTGACTTCCTCCGAGCCGTCGACGCGGGACGGCGACGTCTCTGTGCGTCCTCGGTAGCGACGGTCGACTCCGACGAGTCGATTTCTCACCCCAGTACGGTCGCAGTTCGTCGGGACGGTCGACGCTCGATCACTCCTCCCGTGACTTGAGCCACTCGTCTAGCAGTTCCCTGATCGCCGCCTCCCGGTTGCCACGGTGGTCGTGGAACGCGAGGTCGTCGATCTCCTCCAGCTCCTCTTCGGTCAGTTCCAACGTCACTTCGTCCATGTCGAGGAGTTCACCACGCATCGACGACTGGTAGACGCTCCCCCCTCAAATACACCAGTCAGACGACTGTCCTCCGGGCGTCTGACTGTGCCGTTCTGCCTCCCTCCCCCGTGCCGTTCTGTTCCCCTCGTCCGTGCCGTCCCGGACCGACCGCGCGCGAGCGCGTCCCAGCGCCGGTACTGCGCGTAATTCTTTCCGAATCTGGTTTTCGAACCACTTGGCAGTGAGATGCAATTTCCGAGCGTTGAACACCCGTTTTCCAGTTTCGAATTAACCACCTTCCCGTCTTACATACTCGTTTCGAGGCGTTTTTCCCCTCTCCGCCGGTAGTATTAAGTTCGAGGAGATTCGTCGAGGTAACAGAACATGTCGACAGAACTTGACGCAGAACTGACTGGATCGGACCCGACGGAAGTCGTCGGAGAGCTGTTGCAGGAGGCGGACGCGGACTCGGAGTACTACCTCGTCGACCCGCCGTGGCAGTACGTCTCGGCGCTGGCAGAGGCCGGAACGGAGTTCGACGAGTCGGAGCTCCCGACACTGCAGCTGGTCGCACAGCGCGACACCCTCGTGAGTCTCCGTCAGAGCTTCGTCGCGGCGAGCCGCGCGGCGAATCTCGTCGAGGCAGGCACGTTGGGCGTCCGCGAGCGCAACGGTGGCGGCGACACACCGACAATCGTCGGCGACGAGCGGGTGTACGCCCCGCTGCTGATGGACGGCACCGGTGCCGCTATCGCCGCACGGAGCGGCTCGTACGTCGAACACGCCGCCGACGCGGCGGCAGAGGTGTGGGAGTCCGGTGAGTCGTTCTCGCTGCGGACGCCGGCACTCGACCGGCTCCGCTCGACGATGGAGACGGATCTCGGCGAGACTGTGCGTGCAGACTTCGACAACGGACTCAGCACGGTCGCCGGCCAGCGCGACTCCGAGAGCTTCGAGGCCGTCACCGCCGCAGTCGTCGTCGCCGCTGCCAACGACATCCTCCACTACGACCTCAGCCGGTGGGGTGAGGAGGTCGGCCTCGCCAGCAAGGCGACGTTCTCCCGTCGGAAGGGTGAACTGGAGGACCTCGACGTCGTCACCACCGAGAAGGTACCGGTCGAGATGGGTCGACCGCGCCAGCGACTCCAACTGACTAACGAGTACCGGGAGATGCTCGCCGAACACGGCGTCGACGAACTCGTCGCCCGACTCGCGGGCTGAGGGGTCACGAGTCGCTCGCGCCCTCGAAGTTCGGGCCTTCCTCGCCGATCATCGGACACGAGCGCACCCGGAAGTGGTCCGAGTCGACCACCTCGACGATCTCGGTGCCGTCGTGTGTACAGTGGAGCTCCGGAGGCGCAGAGAGGTACGGACACTGCTGGCAGTACAGCCGCTTGTCCACGTCGTGTTCCGGTCGCTGCTGTGAGACTGCCTCCGCGCCGCGGCTGGCGCTCGTCTCCGGCCGCTCGAACGACTCCTCGCGCTCTAACTGCTCCCACGCCTCCTCGGCTGTCGGACCGCTCGTGTCCACCTCCTCGAACAGTGGATCGTCGTCGAGAGCGCCCGACGAGGTGTCTGCAGCCGACGACGCCTCGCTGCTCGCTCTCACCTCTGCTGCCAGTTCCGACAGCGGTGCGTCTCTCTGTGTCTGCTCACTCGACTCCTCGCTGTCGTCCCCCGTAGCACTGGACGCTTCGTCGTCGCTCCCTGCTCCACTCGAAGCCCCGCTCTCATCTCCGCTCTCACTCGGTTCCCCGCTCTCACTCGGCCCTCCGCTGTCGTCCGTCGTGGTGCTCTCTCGGTCAATCTCGGAGGCGAGTTCTTCGCCGAACGACTGTCGTCCTGTGCTCTGCTCGTCGTCGGACTCTGTCTGGGTGGTCTCGTCGGTATCGTCGACAGGTCCGCTGAGATCGGTGTCGTCGGTGTCGGTGACTGATCCGGCGAAATCAGTGCCGCCGGTGTCGTTGAGGGACCCAGTGAGATCAGTGTCGTCGGTGTCGTCGAGAGGCTCAGTGAGATCAGTGTCGTCGGTGTCGTCGAGAGGCTCAGTGAGATCAGTGTCGTCGGTGTCGTCGAGAGGCTCAGTGAGATCGGTGGAGCCACCATCGTCTCCGGACCCGACGAGGTCGTCGTCGGTAGACTCGGCGAGGTCATCGTCGCCAGACTCGGGGAAATCGTCGTCGGTAGACTCGGCGAAATCGTCGTCGGTAGACTCGGCAAAATCGTCGCCACTGTCGTCGCCAGACTCGGTGAGGTCGTCGTCACTGTCGCCAACAAACTCAGCTGGATCGGAGTCAGAATCGGCGGGTTCAGTGTCGTCTCCTTCGTCTGTCGGTGAGAGGTCACGGAAGTCGTCACTGCCGAAGTCGATTTCCACCGTGTCCGACTCGTCGTACAGTGGCTCGTCGACACTGTCCTCTTCGTCCGTCGCTTCGCTCTCCGTTTCGGGTGCGTCGTCGTGGTCGCCCCCCGCGTCAGTGTTGTCGTCGGTCACTGCTCACCCGGCATATCGCGGTCGATCAGTCCCTCGTCCGATCCCCCGGCTGTCTCCTCAGTTCCCGGCTGGAGGTCGACGTGTCCCGGGTCGGTGTCCGTCCCTTGCTCAGACGTTGCCGGGCTGTCGTGGTCCGGCGTGCCGTCTTCCCGCCGCTCGGAGCCTTCCAGCGCCGGCCGGTCGGCCGTGCGGAGTCGTGGCGGCCTGAAGAACCCGGTGTCGGCGTCGATTCCCTCGTACGGGGTGTCGCAGTGGGGACACTCACCGGACCCCAACAGTCCGAGGTGAACTGTCGACTCGCAGGTGTCACACACCGCGTCAGTCACGTCCTTCTGGCTCGCCTCGCGTTTCAACTCCGCCGCGGCTGTCCGTCTGTTCGACTGCGCCTCTAGCTCTGCCACGCGGTCGCCGAGTCTCGTCAGTGCCGCTGCGAGACGGTCTGTCCGCGACCGGACGTCGTCTGTCGCGTCTTTCAGCCCCCGGAGAATCTCCTCGTAGTTGTCGAATCCACCCTCTACTGCCTCGTCTAACTCGTCGAACTCCTCTCTGAGTGACGCTGTCTCCGAGAGTGCCTCCGAGGCAGTGTCGGCTGCCTCCGTCACTCGCTCGTCGACGGTGTCGACTCGGTCTGCCAGCTCCGGATGATCGTGGTCGGCAGGTGCCTTCTCGTCGGCCTCGCGTTTCACCTGCACCACGCGCCGGCGCACGTCCCGAATCTTCTCGTCGACGTCGGACTCGAGGGCGGTGAGACGCTCGTCCAACTCCGCTGTCTGCTCGTCGATGTCGACCGCCGCACCGTCGGTAACAGCGGCCGACAACGAAGCGAGGTCGTCGTCGTGTTCTTCTAACAGACGATAGACAGCCACAGCCCGCCCGAGCACCTCCTCCGGGCTCCGACCGGTCTCGGCGGCACGTGCCTCTACCCACTCCCCGAGTGGTTCGGGCAACTCGGCCACCTGCTCTCCAACCATCGGTCGTGTGTGTGTTTTGCCGCGATTACTTAAGTACCTGTGCAGTCAGTTCTCGATTCTGATCACACCGCCCGCCCCCGGTTGCCTCGGTTCGCTCGACCTCTCCGTTCCGAGCTCTGTCGACCTCTCCGTTCCGAGCTCTGTCGACCTCGCCGTTCTGGACTCTATCACTGTCTCGTCACCTGATCTTCCGCACGTCGCTGATGTCGAGTCCCCCGTCGTGGATCTCCGTCTCGAACTGGACGATGTTCTCCGCCTCCAGCTGTGAGAGCACGCCGCGGAACTCTCTGACGACCATCGTCCGGGCGCGCTGTGAGCCGCCAGACTCCCACGTGAACTCCAAGGTGCCGCCGCTCGCGTCCATCAGCTGCCCGTACTGGATGTCCGTCAGCGTGTCGAGGTTGACGATCGCCAACAGCAGACAGCCCCAACTGTGTGCGGCTTTCCCGAGTCCACGCGCCAGCATCGCAACGTCGTCCCACTCGATCTCCCCGCCGGCGGCGTCGACGAGCTCGGTCAGTGAGTCGACGACGATCAGACTCCCCTGTGCGTTGTCCGAGAGGTACTCCCCGATGGCTCCCATCACCTCGTCGCGGTTCTCCCCGCCGCTGAGGTCGCCGAGCGAGGACGCCTCTCCCATGTACCACTCTCTCGGGATGCTCGACAGCTGGAAGTACTCCTCGGAGAAGTCTTGGAACTGTATCCGGTCGACGGCGGCGTCGACGATCTCGTCGGCCATCACGTACCGGAGCTCTCGCTCCACGTACCCCTCACTCGCGGACAACGAGAGGTAGTGGACCTCCAGTGGCCGTTCGGCGTCGTCGTCCAACTCGCCGTAGTAGAGGTCGAACAGCTCCGGGTCCGACGTCGCCAGCGCGTTCATCGCCGCGGCTGTGTAGCCGAACTCCCGCGCGCCGGCACCCGACTCGCCCGCGACGAGCACGCTGTTTCCCGGTGGCGCACCACCGCCGAGTACGGAGTCGAGGCGTGCGACTCCGAACGGGAGGAGTGCCATACGTTCCTCTGGGGGTGTCTCACGTATAGTGGTTGTGCCGCCGCTCGCCGTGGCTGTCTGGACGTGGCCGACGTGCTCGGGCGGCGTCGGTGTCGACACACGCGACCGACAACGGTTTTCGGTGGCGTCGACTACGGGCGTCGTAATGCAGTTCTGTGACGACTGCGGCTCGATGATGGTCAACGAGGGCGGCCAGATGGTGTGTGCTGACTGCGGTGCTGCGGCCGAACAGGAGGCGGGGCTCTCGGAGGCCTACGAGTCGACGACGGAACAGAGCACGGACGACGTGATCGAGACGGAAGAGGGCGTCAACTTCGAGGGGAAACCGAAAGACGACGACGTCGTGTGTGACTCCTGTGGCCACGGTGAAGCGTACTACACGTTCAAACAGACTGCGAGCGCCGACGAACCGCCGACGCGATTCTTCAAGTGTGTGGAGTGTGGTCACCGCTGGCGCGACTACAACTGACTGGTGAGTTAATTGCTGAGCACGGAACTTCGTAGTAGCTCCTCCACCCGTGAGGAGCCCTGCTCTGCGGTGTC
>CAKZQY010000225.1 GCA_937142015.1 uncultured Halobacteria archaeon | reverse complement strand
AGAGCACCGCAGCGACGTGATACCGCCCGATACCGCGACAGTCACCGAAAATCACGACGCACGACCGTATCACGCCGGGGTCGCCGACCAGAAGTCGATCCACTCCTGACGGACAGTATCACAGCCGACGGCGGACGGCGACGAGAGTGACGACGAGCAGCCCGGCGAGCGCAGTGAGTGCGGTCAGTCCCGGAGACCCGGTCGCAGTCGCAGAGTCGCCACTGTCGGTCGACGGTGTGGCACTCTCACCGTCGCCACGTTCGACCGGTTGTTCGACGGTGAACGTCAACGAGAGGCCAGAAATGCTTCGTTGGAGCTCCGGGTACCCTTTCGGCCAGTACGCCACGTCGCCGGTGACGACCAGTTGTCCAGTCTCCGACGCGTAGACAGTCGCCCGAACGGAGCGAACGCCGCTGGTGTCCGCTGGAATCGTGAACTCACTCGATACGAGGCCCGCGCCCCCGGAGCCGATTCCGTTGGTCCCCTGTACGTAGGCGTTGTTCGGTACTTGCAGCGTCACACGGACCACCACGTCACACTGGAGTGCTGCAGGCGGGAGGAATCCACCCGCAATCACACCCGGCTGTCCCGTCGTGATCGTATCCTCGCGCGTGAACAGCCGCGCCGTACTCATTTTCGGTGGCTCCGACGGATTACACTCGCCTGGCGCTACTGTCGGTGTCGGTGACGCCGTCGGTGATGGCGTGATGGTCGGCGTCGGCTGTGGCGTCGGCGTCGGCTGTGGCGTCGACTGTGGCGTCGGCGTTGGCGTCGGCTGCGGCGTCGGCGTTGGCGTCGGCGTCGGCGTTGGCGTCGGCTGCGGCGTCGGCGTTGGCGTCGACTGCGGCGTCGGTGTCGTGGTCTCGGGCGGAGACGTGCCTGGAGCAACGGTTGTCGACGGCGGTGACTGGACAGCGAGCGTCACGGACGTCTCGACAGTCGTCTGGTTCGTCGCGGCGAGCGCCTCGAAGCTCACTGTGCCAGTCGCGTTCTCGGCAACTGCGATGTCGACTGTGACGCTGACCGACTCACCAGAGCCGACCGGCTCGATCCAGAACACCGCGTTCCGGCTCTCGGCGACGGACCCATCCGACTCCATCCCCGCGACCGTGACCGTCGGCGGGAGCGACGGGAGCTGGAACCCCAGCGAGCTCGTCGCCTCGGTGTCGTCGTTCGTGATCGTGACCGTGAGACTCACTGTCTCGCCAGGTGTGACGCCGTCTGGCCCCGCGATGTCGATTGCAATCTCGTCGCTCCCGGCCGCTTCGGCGATGTCGACAGTCCCGTCAGTCGCGGCGAACGCCGATCCACCAGCCGCCGCGACCCCGGCGATCACGAGACAACACACGACGGCGAACACGTGTCGTCGTGTCACGCCGACTCACCCTCGTTGTACAGCGCGATCACACGCAACACGTCCTGGAACGTCAGTGTCGCTCCGTCCGTTCCCGGAACCGGGTTGTCTTGATTGTACAGGCTGATCGCTACGAGCACCTCGCGGAACTCCACGGTGCGGTTCTCCCCCGCGATACTCTCGACTGGACCCGTCGGTGACGGACGGACACGAACTGTGTACTCTCTGTGTCCGCTGCCAGCCGAGGCGGACGAGAGATCGAACGACACCGTGTGGCTCCCGGGCTCTGATGCAGTCACCTCGAAGCTGACGGTCGCTGTCTCACGTCCCGACAGCGACCCGATCTGATGGGTCGCACTGTCCAGTGACATACCCGAGTCGACGGCAGCCGTCACAGCGACTCCTGTCGCGGTCTCGTCACCGACGTTCGACACTGTGAGACGTACGGGGGCCGTCTGGCCGACAGAGAGCCCGAGATCCGGTGTCGAGACGCTCAGTAGCTGGACGTTCGCCGGGAGCGTCCGGTCGGCGGTCGTCTCTGACACGGTCGTCTCCGTCTCTGCGGTCGTCTCTTCGGACGACCGGAGCTGACTCGCCGTGTCGAGCCCAGTAGACACCTCCGACTCCGACCGGGATTCGAGTCGATCCAACAACGACGCGGCCGTCGTGAGGAACGTACCGCGTCGGAGGCTGGTCGCTGTGAGTGACCGAACGTACTCCTGAATCTGTCGTGCCTCTTCCTCCGAGATGTCCGGTTGGTTGCGAGCGTGTGTCACGCGCTGGAGTGTCTCTGTCTGTCGCGTGCGTCTGTCTGCGAGCTGGTCTGCGAGCTTCTGTGTGAGTGTCCGTGCTCGGCTGACTGCACGTTCCTCGACGGCAGTCTCGAACTGGTCGAGGAGCTGTTCGACTGTCGGATCGGCCTCGGCGATGACGGCCTGCAGCTCCAGAGCCCGCCGAACGTCACCGGCTTCGACCGCCTCGACTGCCGTCGCGTGGAGTTCTGGTATCGACGTTCTGTCTGTCATTGTTACAGCGGTGTCCACCCGCTCACTTCGTCCGTTCCGGTCAGCGTGCTCACGACGACCTCCTCGTGGAGCTTCCGAATCTGCCACACGGCGAGTCCGGCCGAGACTGCTGCCGTCGCGTCGACGACGATCCCGGCGAGGTCGGAGACTACTTGAATCGCGGTCTGTGCGAGTTCCCACGTGAACCCTGCGGGACCGGGCATACTCGCCACGTCACGGGCCGACTCGACGACACCCAAGTCGCCGACAACCCTGTTCAACGCGTCGAGGTTGTCGCCGACCGTGTCGAGCCGGCTGTCCATCGTCTCGACAGCGTCCGTCGCCGCCCGGCGTGCCGTCTCAGTCGACCCGGGAAGTGAGCCGTCGACCGCGAACGGCGAGAGTCTATCGTGGAGGTCGAGTGTGGTCGCCCAGAGGCTGTTGCCCATCACGAGGTCTCTGATGCTGTTTGGGGGGTTCGCCATACTCACGGGCGTGATCGTGAAGAACTCGATTGACGCACGCACCCCCTGTGTAATGACATCCATCACCGACTCGATCACGCCAGACAGCGCCGACGAGAGGTCTCTGGCTCCGCTCACGACATCCTGCCACACGTCGGTGACCCCAGAACTCGCCGTCCGTCTGGTCTCCGTCTTTGCGCCGTCGATGTCGAGGAAGGCACTGATGCTGCTCGTGAGTGCGTCGTCGATCACCGTCTCGGCGACATCTCGAATCGTCCCTTTCGCCCACGAAGGAGCGAAACTGAGCAGCCGGTGACCGATAGAGAGCTTCATGAGGAGCAGATCGACGACCACGCGTGTCGCGTTCTCGGCGAGCCGGCGTGCGAAGTTGTGACCGGCGTCGCCGTCTGGACTGACGAACTCCATCGCGGCCGCGGTCGCCGTCTCTGCGGCACGGAGGCGGTCGACAGCCTCTTCGGCGACGCTCCGGTCGGCGTTCCCCTCAGCGAGCGCAGACTCCCAGCGGGCGACAGTCGACGCCGCGAGTGGGCGGTCACCGATTCCAGCGTCGACCCAGCCGAACTCTGTGACGACGGAGGCCGCGTCGACTCTGTCTGCGACGGCCAACTTCTCCGCTCGTAGGTCTGCGAGCCGTCGGTCGACAGCCAACTGGCGGGTGTTAGTCGCCGTGGTCCCCGTGTCGTCGACGACTGTGATCGTCACGTCGTACTCGCCCGGACGCTCGAACGTGTGTGTCACGGTCTCGCCCGTCGCGTCGGTCGTGCCGTCGCCGTCGAAGTCCCACTCGTAGCGTGTCACTGTCCCGTCCGGGTCCGAGGAGGGGGACGCGTCGAACGTCACCCGGTCACCCGCCCGTGGCCCGTCGGGAGAGACGGTGAACGACGGCTCCGGCTCCGGATTCGGGGCGACGGAGACGGTCGTCTCTGTCGAGGCGGTCGCTCCGCTGTCGTCGACCACCTGCAGCTTCACCGCGTATTCGCCTGTCGAGTCGAAGGTGTGTGTCACGGTCTCGCCCGTCGCGTCTGTCTCGCCGTCACCGTCGAAGTCCCACTCGTACGATTTGATCTCGCCGGCGGGTGCAGTGGAGTCACCGGCGTCGAAGCTCACCTGCTCGCCCACAGTCGGATCAGTCGGTGAGGAGTCGAACGAGGCGGTCGGGGTCGTCTCTGCCCCGACGGACACACGGTCGACCCACACCTCCGTATCGCCCGGCCAGATGACGAGGTGGAGTTCGACCTGCGTCTCTGCAGGGAGATTCTCCGGGACTGTCCCCGAGAGGCGTCCGTCCTGTTCGTAGTCGCCGCTCTCGTTGTCGCTGTCTTTGTCGAGCTGTATCGTCCGAGTCTCGCTCGGAACGTAGAGCCGGAGACTCACCCCCGCAGCGGCGTACTCGAACCGCGTCGGCTCGTACGTGGCGGAGATTGTCGTCCCGGCAGAGAGCGGTCCAACTTCACGCCACGCCTGCACTGTCGACGGTGCGCCGGAGACAGAGAGGTGGAGGCTGCCGTCCGCGCGCTCGGACCACTCTCCCTCCCCGGGTGTCGACCGACTCGCGTTTCGCATGCCGAACGTCCACCCCTCGGCACCGTCGGTGAAGGTGAACACACGGTCGTCTGTGGGACTCGTGACAGTGACTACCGTCTGTGCGGTGTCGGTCCCACCACGCTCGTCGCTGACAGTCACCGAGACGGTGTGCTCACCAGTCTCCGAGAAAGCGTGTGTGACGGTTTCGCCCGTGGCGTCGGTCGTGCCGTCGCCGTCGAAGTCCCACTCGTAGGTGGTGATCGAGCCGTCCTCGTCTGTCGATCCCGACGCGTCGAACGTCACGTCGTCACCGATCCCGACCGACTCCGAAGAGACAGTGATGGCTGCAGACGGAGGGAGCCCTCCATCCGGCGGTGCTGGAATCTCGTCCGTCCGCGCTGCGACTGTGGAGAGTTCGTCGAGTGCCCGGGAGGGAGTATCGTCACCGCCGTCGTGAACACCGAGCGCGAGCGTGTAGCTCGCAGTGTCTCCGGGGTCGAGGGTCTGTTGTTTCGCCATCATGTCGACACGCTGGACCGGGTCTCCGTTGGTCACGGCGTGACGTGGTCCACTCGCCCCGTCGACGAGTCCGTAGCTGATCGCGTTCTCGTCGTCGAACGCCACGACAGTCGGGAGTGACCCGGAGAGGTCGAACGTGCTCCACAGTCCAGCATCGTCGAAGCTGTGTGTCCCGGAGCCGGTGACGTGGAACCGGTAGTTCGGTCCGTAGTCGGCGAGCGGCGTTCCCCTCGTCACCATGACCCCATCGTGGATGTTCCCACGGTCCTGATCCAACAGGAGTTGTTGTGAGCCTTCGTTGCTGAACCGGACACGCGCGAGTGCGCTCCGTCTGTCACTCGGCAGGTAGACTGTCGTCTCTGTCCCGAACGAGACGCCCGACAGCTCGAACTGTCGACGGAGGTGGTAGCCGGCACCCGCCTCCGTCTGGAACGTCTCGACCGGCTCTGTCGACTGGTGAGACAGCTGATCGTCGCGGGTCGTCGGTTTGAAGTCGTAGTCGGTTCCGAGTGCGGCGTCGCCGAACTGACCGATTCGGGAGGTGTACACTCGGCCGTCCTCGTCTGCGCCCTCGATCAACAGCCAGATTTCGCTGTTGGCGACGCGTACGTCTTCGAGCCCGTCTCCGGTGGTGTCGCGTGTTTCGACGGTCGGCGCGTCCGGCCGGTCGACCGCAGCCGCGTACAGGTCGTCGTAGAAGACGGTGAAGTCGCCGCTCCCGAAGCGAACGTACGAGAGGTCGTCCTCGAACGCTGCGACCGCTCGCCGACCACTGCCGCGCTGTTCACCGTTGATCGTGTACGTGAGCTCGACCTCCGTCTCCCGCTGGTGGTAGGTGACTTCGAAGCTGTTCCACTCGTCGATGTCGTACGAGCCGTACTCGCCTCCAACCCCGCGGACAGTGCCGTCGGTGTGGAACTTGACGAGTCGTGTTCCCTTTCCAGCACTCCAACTGCCAGTCTCGGTTCGGAGCCCGACAGCCCCACGCTTGCCGTCGTGACAGCCAACCTCTCCGTTCGAGGTCGGCTTCACGCTCCCGGAGACTGTCAGTCGGTTGGCGTCGCCGACGGCGACAGGTGCGTCGGCTAACGCCTCCCAGCAGCCGCCGGGAGACCCAGAGATCCGGAGGCACTTCGACCCCTCGGCTGCCGTCGAGTCGACAACCTCCTGATCCGAGTTCCCTGCCTTCGTCCAGTCTGACGGGTACGACCCCGTCTCGTAGGTCTCGAACCCCTCGTCGAGCAGCGCGGTCTCTTCGGCTGCGACGTGACCACGACTGCCGACACCGGTCACCGCTGCGACACCCACTGAGCCGACTGCCGCACGGAGGAGATCGCGCCTGCTCGCTCCCGTCACGCTGTGTCCTGTCTCTCGTGTCGTCTCTCGACTCCGAGAACTCGTCTCCCCGCCTCTCGACTGTCCCGATTCCCCGCTCGCCTCTGTCGGGTCTGCACTGCTCTGATTCGTGTCACCCATGCACTCGGTAGTGCGTCCAGACCCTCGTTCAATAATACTACCGGCTGGGACAGTTCACAACCACGCAGTCGACACGACTACCAGTCCTCGGGAACGGGGAGCGGTCTTTTTGACCGTACACGTCCGACGAGACGACGTGACAGACACGGACCCGACACTCTCCGACGACGAGCGAGACGCCTTCCTCGGCGACGGCGGGACGGGTGTTCTCTCCTTCTCCACGGGAGAAGCGGAGCCACCGCACGCGACCCCGGTGTCGTACGGCTACGACGAGGTAGAGTCGGACTTCTACTTCCGGCTGGCTGTCGACGACGACAGCGCGAAGCGAGCGCCGACGGATCGACTGGTGACGTTCGTCGTCCACGGTCAGTCGGACGACGAGTGGCAGAGCGTCGTCGCAGCCGGCCGAACTGGAGTGACACGCGTCGAGACGCCGACCGAACTGGAGTGTCAGTCGTCCGCGGGGACGGCAGCCTCGCCGTGGTCGACTTCGGTGCCGAGGAGGTCGAGGAACGCCGAGATCCACTCGGGGTGGTCGGGCCACGCCTGCCCAGTGACGAGGTTGCCGTCCGTGACGACGCCGTCGACCCACGAGCAGCCAGCAGCCTCTACCTCCGCCTGGAGAGCGGGGTAGGCGGTCGCCTCGTAGCCGTCGAGCACGCCCGCGGCGGCCAGAATCTGTGGCCCGTGACACAGCGCCGCCACCGGCTTGTCGGCCTCGAAGAAGTGTCGGACGGCGTCGAGCACCGCCTCGTACGTGCGGAGGTACTCCGGTGCGCGCCCGCCGGGGACGATTAGCCCGTCGTACTCCGCGGGGTCGATCTCCGAGAGCGTCGCGTTCAGCTCGAAGTTGTGGCCGCGCTCTTCGAGGTACGTCTGGTCGCCTCGGAAGTCGTGAATCGCCGTCTTCACCGTCTCACCCGCCTCGCGCTCGGGACAGACGGCGTGGACCTCGTGGCCCACCGCCTGGAGCGCCTGGAACGGTACCATGATCTCGTAGTCCTCGCCGAAGTCGCCGACGATCATCAGGAGTTTCTTCTGTGCCATGGGCGCAAGTACTGGCGCAGACAGCATAATTGCTGTGGCGAGGAGTCGGACAGCGGAAGCGCGAAGTGGCACCGCGTCACAGACACTCGTATGGACCTCGACGAGACGGACAGGGAGATCCTCCGTATCCTCCAGCGGGACGCGCGGACGCCGTTCTCGGAGATCGCCAGAGAGATCGACATGTCGAGCGCGACGGTTCACGACCGCGTCTCCCGACTCGAAGACGCGGGTGTGATCGACGGCTACCACGCCGACATCGACCCCGCTGCCGTCGGCTACGGGGTGTCGGCGCTGGTGGGGCTCAGAGTGCGACAGGGTCACGAGGAGGAGTCGCTGGCACGGCTCCGTGACCTGCCGAGTGTCCGCGAGATCCACCTCACCACCGGCGAGTGGGACGTGATCATGCGCGTATACGCGGAGAACACCGACGCACTCCGCGACCTGATGTTCGACGAGATCGCCGACATGGAAGGGTTCGACCGCTCACAGACGATGGTCGTTCTCGGGACTGACTACGAGGCGACTGGCGTCGAGATTTGATACGGGCGTGCGTAGACCGTTACCACCGACGACTGACAGAGGGCACCACAGCGACGTGATACCGCCCGATACCGCAGAAGTCACGGCAAATCACTGGGACACCGGCGACGATCGGCGTCGTGCCGACGACGCCGACGATGTCGAGCGGACCGTCGAACAGCACGACACCGGTCGTGTAGTCGCCACGAGTCGCAGACCCCGGAGAGGCAACGACCAACACGAACGGTGTTCGCTATCGCTGTTCGGGCGGTCCCGGGTTCTCGGGTGGTGTTTCGGTACCCGGATAGTACATCTGGAACGTGATCTCTCTTCCCACGGGTTTCCCCTTCTTGGCTTGGATATCCAGTGACTGCGCCTTGCGGAGCGAGATCTCCTCGGTTCGCTCGGCTGTGTCGGTCTCGACTGTCGCGGTCACCGAGCCGGTTGCCTCAACGCGGTCGTGGAACACGATCCTCGTGAACGCAGGGAACTGTCGAGTGACCTCGAAAACAGTGTTCCCGTCACGAGTCAGACGGACTGTGACCTCTCTGTCGGGGCCGTCGTGGCCTCGGCCCACCCTGACCGAGATGTCTACTGTGCCATCATTTTGATACTGGGGCAATTCGCTCACATCGTCATTCTTATCGAAAGAAATACCGTCCGAGTAGAGGTGTGCGTACAGGGAGTCATTAACCACCCACTCGGTCGTTGCCGTGTGGCAGTCGGTTGTCGTGTCGTCTTTCGACCGCAGGGTCGCGGTCACAGTCTGGTTCCTCGGCATCCAGTTCACGAGCCACCCGGACCCGGAGGCAGGAACAGTGAGCGTTTCCTCTTTCTCGGGTCCATCGTCATTGAACACGGAGACGGTGACATCCCGCGCACTCGACTGTGGGTTGTGAATACCGACACTCGAGATCCCGCGTGACGTACCGACAGAGCCGAGGCAACCAGTCGTCGCTGCGAGAGTCGTGAGGAGAACTGATCGTCGTGTCCACTCACGCGTCTCGGGCGACTGTCTGCCTGCCTCACTGTTCTGATCTCGCATTGTGTGGTGTCCCCGATCAGTTGACGGTGACTTTCGTGTAGGACGCATTCTGCCAGCTTCCATAGTCGAGGTGATGTGTCTCTGTGCCCCACGTGTCGTGAAGTATCAACTCGTCACCACCTTCGTCGTAGCCAACAACTGCGACGGTGTGGTCGTCGTACTCCGTGTTCCTGTCGTCGGCCGAATCACCATTGAGCATGTTGAGAAGGAACGGGCGTTCTGCCCCGATCTCCTGCTTCACGAAGTCGGGATGTTGCCATATGTAGATATTTCTTCCGGTGTACGAATTATCTCCAGTATCGAAGACATCGAACCCGTCGTCTATCGTGGTAGGTAGTGTTGTCCCGCCGGTCGAAGTCTCCATGTCTACGTGGAGATCGTCGATGTACTCCTCCTTCTTGTCCTTCTCAACATCTTCGTGGTACGCAACGATCATCGACCCCGCGACTGGAGCACACCCGTCCCAGTAATCCCACGGGTCTACGTCGCCATCTTCCGCCTTTTTCTCTGGAGTTGACCACGCAGGAACCTCCGACAGACGCTCGTAATCAGTACTAGACACTGAAACGCCGCCCTCGTTCGATTCAGTGGCCACCTCGGCCGGATTGAGGCCCCTGACTGGCGTTGTCCGTCCGTTTCGAACGTTCATCGCCCGACTGTTCGCTAGTTCGACCCCGTACTTGACACCACCGTGATACAGCAGTCGTCCCGTTGGCTTCACACCGTGTTTGCGGGCCTTCGACTGCGCTGGCCCGACTCCTCGCTGTGGTGGTTCCGCCGTGCTGTACTCCATCACTGCCGACCAGTCGGGACGTGCTCCAGTCGTGACGTATCCTACGTCTTCCCCTCTGTTGCGTACAGTGAATACGTAGGCTGCCTGAACGTACTTCGGACCAGCAGCGGTGTTGCGCGCGTGGAAGGTAGTGTGCTGTCCGACAGATGCCCCCTGCCACGTGGCGAAAGCATCACGAGAAGAGGCACGTTCAACTGTTCGCTTTGCAGCATCCCGAGCTTCTTTCACTGTTCTCTTGTTGTTCTCGGCTGCTCGGACGTTCCGAGCGACTGACGCCCCAACGCCGACCGTGCCGACCAGTTTGATCATCTCTCTTCTTCCGCGACCTGATTTGTCTTGCGACATAGATTAGGCATTTTCTCTTTCTGTTATAGTCTTTTCGAATCCTCATTTGCTCATCCAGACATATATCTTATCATATTAATCTAAATTTGGTTTGTTGAATATTATTTTAATTCTTTATTATAAAAATCTAATTATTTATATAAGAATAATGTAGCGCCAAATAAAAATTCTTGGATCAGTAGCGTGGCTTGGCGAAATTCAAGCCCCTCGTGACCACTCGTGGGCGAGACTGACAGCGTCAGTGCGCCGGCGAGTACGTGTCAGAGACGACAGTGAGGAGAACGACACCGGCGACGATCAGCGTCATGCCGACGACACCGACGACATCCAGCGGATCGTCGAACAGCACGACGCCGATCAGTGCAGTCGCCACGATCCCGAGCGCCGCCCACGTCGCGTACACTGGCCCGATAGGGAGCTCTTCTAACACCAGCCCGAGCAGGTAGAACGAACTGACGTAGCCGACGACGACGACGAGACTCGGGAAGAGCTCACTGAACCCGTCGCTGAGCTTGAGTGCCGTCGTCCCGGTCACCTCCGAGACGATCGCCAACGCGAGGAGTGCGTACGGTCGCATACTGCACCGCTCTCGCCGCCGCGCGAAGTAGCTTCCCGAATCTGTCGCCACTTTTTGTACGTTTCTCGACAGCTTCCGACACGGTCGAGACACAGGCGGCGAGAGCCGGCAGTGTGGTTTTTATTCGCCGCGCTGCCAGCGCCGGGCGTGAGCAAACTCGACGAACTCGGGTTGTCGAGCTACGAGGCGCGAGCGTACCGGGCGCTCGTCTCGCTCGCGGCGACGCTGTACGACGAGGCCGACGAGAGTGTCAGATCAGCGATGAGCGTGCCGTACGAGGCGGTCGACTGGGAGACGTACGCCGCCGAGATCGACGCCTCGCTCGACGGTGTCGTCGACACGTCCACCGCGCGAGTGCTCGTCACGCCCGGTGTGCTGGACGGTGTGCCGGAGCAGGTCCGAGACGAGTACACGGATTCACCGCCGACGGTCGAGATTCGCACCACGACGGAGCTACGGATCACGTTCGACGTGGTGGACGAGCGGCGAGTGTGTTTCCACGTGCCACACCCGACCGGCGAGAGCGAGCGGCTCGGCGTGATCGACTTCCGCGACGACAGCCTCGCAGCGCAGTTGGCCGCGACGTTCGACGACGTGTGGGCGAGAGCGCGACACCTCGGGTGAGTTCCTCCGTGGCGGGGTCAGACGCCACCGACGAGTCGTCGGAGGTGTTCCGGCGGGACCGCGCCACGGGCGGCGTGACCGTCGTAGACGAACGTCGGGATGCCGGTGATGCCACGCTCGCGAGCGGCCTCGAACCGCGCTTCGAGTTCGCGCGCCAGCGTCTCGTCCGTCACGGCCGCACGGATCTCTCCGCCGTCGACACCGACGGACTCGCCCACGTTCGCCAGCACGTCTGGATCGGCGACGTCCGCGCCGTCTCGCCAGTACGCGTCCAGTGTCGCGTGGTAGAACGCCTCGAACGTCGCCCGATCGGCCGTCTGCTGGACGTACAGCGCCGCCTGCTGGGCGTCCCACGAGTCCACTTCCGGGAGGTCGTCGAACGACTGCATCGCCACGTCGTACGTCTGGCGGAGCCGGTCGACGTTCTCCCGTACCCGCTGGAAGTACGCCTCGTCTTTGCCGTCCGCGACCGTCTCGTCGATCTCGCCGTCCGGCCCGCGCTTGTGACCACGCAGGTCGAACAGCCGCCACTCGACTGTCGGCGGCGCTTCGGCGTCGTCGAGGTACGACCGGAGCGACGCGCGACCGAGGTAGCAGAACGGACAGACGATGTCCGAGTACACGACGAGTGTGTCTGTCTCCGACTCGCGGTCCGTGTGTGACGACTGACTGCTCATCGTCGACTCTCGTCGTCGCCCACGGTTAACAGTCCCCCTGCCGTCCGCGAGCCTCACAGAACTGTGCTCGCGCGACAGCTGACGCCTCGAACTGTCTGAGACGCAACACGACGTGTGACAGCCAGTGAGAGACGTGACGCAGCCGCTGGCGTGGTGGGACACTCCTCGGGACAACTGCCCGGACCGGCAGCTTTTCCACACGCCCGCTGTCACTTTTTCCGTGGGTAACGACGACTGGAAGTCGTCAGTCCGCGGGCGGGATGTCGACGAACACCTCTCGCGCGGGTTTCGACGACGGTCTCTCCACGGATGTCGACGAACGTCCCCCGGTACGTGTCGACGAGCCCCGCCCCGTAGGTGTCGACAAACCCCCCTCCGCCGGGTGCCGGCCACCCGCCGACTCCCGGGGACAACCGTAACGATTCTGTTACGCGTCACGAGGGCGTTACGCTTTAGTTCGCGGCGTGGCGAGTTACAGGTGATGGCAACGAGCACGTCGGCCGTCGGGGAGGCGGAGGTCGCCGCCCTGAAGACGGTCGCGCTGAAGGGCGGGTTCACCGAGCCAGTGAAAGTCTCGTGTGCGGTGCTCGGTGACCGCCTCGACGCGTCGAGTCAGACGGCGTCTCGCCGCCTCCAGCGGTTGGAGGAGGCGGGGTTGATCGAGCGGGAGGTCGTGAGCGACGGGCAGTGGGTGTCGGTCACGGCGGACGGGGAACACCAGCTGCGCGCGGAGTACGCGGACTACCGTCGGATCTTCGAAGGTGGTGCCGGCGTCTCTCTCGACGGTGCTGTCACGAGCGGGATGGGCGAGGGTCGCCACTACATCGCCCTCCCGGGGTACATGGAGCAGTTCGTCGATCGTCTCGGCTACGAGCCGTTCCACGGCACGCTCAACGTAGAGCTGACGGACGAGAGCGTCCGCGCGCGTGCCGGTCTCGACTCCGTCGAGGGTGTTCCGATCGACGGCTGGGAAGGTGACGAGCGGACGTACGGGCCGGCGACCTGTTACCCCGCGACCGTCGAGACGGAGACCGGCGAGACGTTCGACCCGTGTCACGTGATCGTCCCAGAGCGGACGCACCACGACGAGCGCCAACTGGAGGTGATCGCACCCGAGAAACTCCGCGACGTGCTCGACCTCGCGGACGGGGAGACGGTGACGATTCGGATCGTCGAGGTCGACGAGCCGTACCACCCCGACTCGGAGGGCCCGGCCACCGCTTCCGGGGGTGACCAGTCGTGAGTCGACAGCAGAGTCAACTCGACGGCGCGGTGGCCGCCTTCCGGGCGGGTGAGCCGGTGTTGATTCACGACTTCGCGGACCGCGAGGGTGAGACGGATCTCGTCTACCCCGCGAGCGCGGTGACGCCGGCCGACGTGGCACGGCTGCGGAACGACGCGGGTGGACTCGTCTGCGTCGCCGTGCCGGACGACGTAGCCGACGCGTTCGGACTCCCGTTTCTCGCAGAGACGATCGATCACCCAGCCGCTGCGGACCACGACCTCTCGTACGACGACCGCTCCTCGTTCTCGCTGACGGTGAACCACCGCGAGACGTTCACCGGGATCACCGACGAGGACCGCGCGCTCACGATCTCGGAGCTCGCGAGCGCGGCGGCGACCGCGCGCGGCGACCACTCCTACGACGCCGGAACGTTCGCCGACGAGTTCCGGTCGCCCGGACACGTCCACCTCCTCCGCGGTGCGCCGGACGGACTGGCCGACCGCCGCGGCCACACAGAGCTGGGAATCGCTCTGGCGAGTGCTGCCGACACTGCGCCCGCTGTCGTCGTGTGTGAGATGCTCGACGACGAGACTGGCCGGGCGCTCCCGCGGGAGGCCGCCCGTGCGTACGCCGACCGACACGGCCTCGCGTACGTCGAGGGCGCGGCTCTCGTCGACGCACTGACCTGACGAGTGGCGCGCTGACTCGACAGACGGCGCGCTGGACTGACGAGTGGCGCGCTGACTCGACGGGCAACGCACTGGTCCGACTAGTGACAGCCCGATCGTTCGACCGAGTTCGAGTTCTGTTTACAGCGGTTCCTCACCGTCGACGATCCGCAGACACCGCTCGGCCATCGCCGGGACGCGTTCACGCATCACCGGGTACAGGTCGTCGTCCGCGTTGCCTTCCAAGTGTCGACGGAAGAACATCTCCCCGAGCGCGGCGAGCTTGTACACCGCCAGCGCGCGGTAGAACCGGTCGTGCTCGTAGTCGAGTCCCGTCGCCGACTCCCACCGCGAGACGAGCTCTGTCCGCGTCGGGTATCCCTCGCGGTCGGTGAACGCAGTGCCGAGTTCCGGCACCGCCATCTCGGGGTCGCCGGGATCACGCCAGAACGACAGCAGCCAGCCGAGATCGGTTCGCGGGTCGCCCAGTGTCGACAGTTCCCAGTCGAACACGCCGACGAGCTCCGGTGGTGTTCCGGGTGCGAACATCACGTTGTCGAGCTTGAAGTCGCCGTGAACCAGCGTCTCCGGGTGCGCGTCGGGCACGTTGTCGGTCAGCCACTCCGTCGCTTCGAAGATTTCGGGAACTTCTCGTTCCGTCATCGTGGTCTCGAAAGCCCACTGGAACTGGCCGGCCCAGCGGTTCACCTGTCTGCGCGTGAACCCCGCTGGCTTCCCGAACTCGTCGAGTCCGACCGTCTCCGGATCGACGGTGTGAATCGCGGCGAGCGTGTCGACCAGCTCCTCGCCGACCTGCCGACGGCTGTCGGGGTCGCCGAAGCGGGTGGGCTCCGTCCCGCGGATCACGTCGCCCGCGACGCGTTCCATCACGTAGAACTCCGCGCCGAGCACCGTCTCGTCGTCGCAGGCAGCCACTGGCTCGGGAACGGGCACCGGCGTGTCGACTAACGCGTCGGTGACGTGGTGTTCTCTGAGCACGTCGTGGGCGGTCGCTGCGGTCTCCCCTGGCGGCGGCCGCCTGACGACGAGCTCTCTGTCCCCGAACGTGACGAACAGTGTCTCGTTCGAGTGCCCTGCTCCGTGACGCTCGACTGTGAACGTCGGCGCGTCGGCCCCGTCGCCTGTGTCGCCTCTGTCCTCGTCTCTGGTCCCATTCTCGTCTCTGGTCCCATCCTCGTCTCTGGCCCCATCCTCGTCTCTGGTCCCACTCTCGTCTCTGGTCCCACTCCCGTCTCTGGTCCCGTGTTCGTTCCCACTCTCGTCTGCTCTGACTCCGTCCTCGTTCGTTTCGTTCGTTTCGTCGGGTTCCTCCCCCGTGCCGTCGAGTTCTGCTCGGAGGAACGCACGGAGCGCGCTCTCGTCGACGAGTCGGTCGGCGTAGTCGTCGGTCACGACCGCTCTCTCTCACTGTGAGCACAAGAGTGTCCGGGACGAGGCTACGTCTCCTGTGGGCTACTGTCTCTCCCGTTGCACTGTGAGTCCGATTGCAGTGTTCTGTACCAGTGTGACAAAATTCGCCCGGGGAATATCACCTTCGACACGAGCATGAGAAGAAAATATGTACGGAGGGCAACGAGGTGTGTGCGTGCACACACCACCAGACGAGGTCACTGTCGGGAGACGTTACACGCAGGAAGAGATCGAGGAGGCGTTCGAGACAGGTTTCGGGTACCAGATCAGCGGAATCAATCCGAGACGCGACAGGACGGGCAGTCGGTACGTCCTCCTGTTTGCCAACGAGGAGGGGCCGTACGACGACTCGGTGACGGCTGGACGGTTCGAGTACGTCGGCGAAGGGCTCTCTGGTGATCAAGACGAGTCGTCACCCGGCAACTCCGTCCTCGTGGACGCAATCTCCTCGTCGGTTCCAGTGCACTTCTTCTACAAGCAGTCTAGCTACGACGGGTGGGAGTACCAGGGACTCGTGGATGTCATGGACTACCGCTCTGAGCGACGGGACGGGCGGCGAGTGCTCGTGTTCGAGTTGGAGCACAGAGCGGAGATTTGACCACCGAGACAGGAATCTGACGGTCGCCTCCCGGTAGCGTCACTGCTTGGAGCGTCTGTGTCCACCTGTCACTCGGAGACAGCACGTAGACGGACGGCAACACAGGTACCACCAAAATCGCTATCCAGCACCGAGATCGAGCCGTCGGAGCTCTGGACGATCCACCGCGTGAGCCACAGTCCGAGTCCGCTGCTGTGGTCGAGTTGTGTCTCTACCTCCGAGGCGAGGACCCGTCGTTCCATCGGCGGTAGCCCGGGTCCGTTGTCGGCCACACGGACGACGACGTGTCGCCCGGCCGACTCCGACTCCGTCGTGACCGTCGCCTCGATGTCGACCCGCGGTGTGTCGCTGTCGTTGTGCTCGACGGCGTTGTCGAGGTGGCCACGGATCACGGTCACGTCGGTGCGGATGTTGTGCCGGAGAACGCGGTTGAGCACGGAGAGCCGTTGTTCGCGCCGTTTCTGCTCGGTGATGTCGCTCACGACGAACACGCCGCCGTCGAAGTCGTCCGCCTGCGTCTGGATCGGTGCCGCCCAGACGCGCACGTCGCGGCGTCCGCCGTCGGCGTGTGTGTGTTGTGTCTCGACTCCGTGGAGCTGCTCGCCGTCACGGAGCCGCGCGTGAAACTGCTCGTCCGTCTCGACAGCAGCCGTGAGTGCGTCGGGATACACGCGCCCCCGCATCTCGGCGTCACTCCAGCCGAACAGCCGCTCGGCACCGTCGTTCCAGACCTGTACCGCCCCGTCGCTGTCGACGATGACGATCGCCACCGGCGCAGTCTCGACGACTGTCAGGAACCGGTTGAGCAGCCGCTCGGCCGCGCGCGTGAGCACCGTCACCTGTGTGCGGGTGTCGACGTGCTCGTGGAGGACGGCGACCAGTTCCGAGAACAGATCCTCCGTGATAGGGTCGTGCGTAGATAGTTACCGCCGGCTCGACTCACAGGTGCAGTAGCAACGCGGTACCGTCCAGTACTCCGCACCCAACCGAAAATCCCTACGCACGACCCTATGAGCTCTGCTCTGTCTGTCGCGGCCCGTGACTGGTACGTGCTCAACAGTGCCTGCTGCGCCTCAGTGTACCCCTCCTCCGAGAGAATGTGAAACAAGTTCCCGACGAGCTGTTCCGTGTGATCGGCCATTTTAGGGCTGCCTAAAGTAGGGCGGCTCAAAAGCGCTCGCTTCTCTCGTCGCACCCACGGGGGGACTCCGACAGGACTACCCAGACGGGACACACGACACCGGAGTATGGGATACGCCTGTCCAGTGTGTGAGACGCCACAGCGGGACGGGGAGCACCTCGCCAACCACCTCGCGTTCACGGCGATGCTGCGTGGCGGTGACCACGAGACGTGGCTGTCGGAGCACGCGCCCGGGTGGGAGACGGAGGACCCGGACACCCTTGCAGCCCGTGTCACCGATCTCGCGGAGAGTGCCGTCTACGACGAGGTCTTCGAAGACACGACCGACGATCACGCGGGACACGAACACGCCGGAGACCACAGTGACACGGCGGGCGACCCTCGGCAGCACAGTCCGGGCCAGTCCGCACGGTCGACACCCGCTGGTCGGGGGTACGACCAGACGGCCGACGCGACGACTGTCGACGAGGTGATGGCCGAGGCACGGCGGCGAACCGCCGAAATGTACGGGCTGGACGAAGATGTGGACGAGGGAAGTGAGGCGGACGAGCGGGGGAGGTCGAACGAGAGAAGTGAGGCGGCCGACCAGCAGACGTCAGACGAGGAGACGTGAGTCGGTCGGCCGGAAAGCAGCGAGACAAACGAGGCCGCTACGGGTGGTAGCAGGCGGTCGGGTACGGCACGGAGGAGACACCGTGCGCGTCGGTTGTCGCGTGTCTCGGCGACTACCAGTATACTGTCGGTCACAAGTGTTGATAGATTGTTGCGCTTCACTCGGGGTTCCAACGCGTCTCGTTCCGGTTCTGTCGACCCCGCGTTCGATGGCTTGTGACCGACAGTATACTTCCGAGGTTCGTCAACCGAGACAGCTCGTTGGTCGGCCAATTCCGACTACAAAAAGCAGAACGAGACGGAACCTCTAATCGACTCGATAGGAACGACGGTCAGATTCACGATCAATCTGAGGCGGACGACAACAGCCGGTCAAATTCGGCAGATCGAGCAGTTCTCATACGGTCGTGCGTAGATCGTTACCACCGACGACTGACAGAGAGCACCGCAGCGACGTGATACCGCCCGATACCGCGAAAGTCGCCGAAAATCACTACGCACGACCGTATCACTCCCGCAGATTGGGAACGGTACTCGCGGGTCGGGAACCAGGACTCTCTTATATGCTCTCCGGCAGCCGACGTGGAACTGTGAGGTGACCGACGATGTCAACACGAGCGGCAAACCAACTCGGC
>CAKZQY010000224.1 GCA_937142015.1 uncultured Halobacteria archaeon | reverse complement strand
CAAAGCGCGTCGTTGAAGCAGGAAGCCCCGGGGCTTGACCCCGGGGTGGGTTCACGGGCGTGCTGCGGTGAATCTGTTCCGCTACTGGAGTGACGCGTGGAAGGAGGTCGCCCGCGAGTCTGGCGTCGGGGCGTCGGCAGACTGAGACGGGCGTCCGTAGACTGTCGCCTCAACATCTCGCGTGTCGAATGTCTCCCGACACCTCACGCGCCGGTCGTCTTCCGACAGTTCGTGCGTCGGTGGTGGCGAGGGTGTGTGACACGCTCTCGTTCCAGTGGAAACAGGGGGGTCGTCTCGTCTGTCGGAGAGACGACGGTCGTCGGACACACGCAAGACAGTCTTCGCTGTGGTTCGGGGAGGCCACGGTGTGTGCTCGCCACGCACCGCCACTCCAGATTCTTGTGCCGAATACGACACGTTCGACTGTGCCCCACGTATCCCCAGTCGACCGCGAGAGCGTCGACGACCCGGAGCTACAGGCGATGTTCGAACAGCTCGAACAGCTCGAAGGGAGCTTCCCCGACCACTACCTGTACGAGCTCAACTTTCGACCGTATCTGAAAGCCAAGCTCGAAGCGACAGTCACGCTGTGGGAGGAGGGAGAGCTCACGATGCCAGAGGTCCAACACGTCGGTATCGCCGTCTCGCGGGCGAACGAGTGTCAGAACTGCACGGGTGCGTTCTGCACCGTGCTGTCACACGGGTTGGACGTCGACCCCGACTACGTCGAGACGTTTCTCGAGGACGGCACCGACGCCGTCGACGACGAGCGGCTCCGCGCGATTCTCGAGTACGCGCTGCTCGTCAACGACGATCCGAGCGCCGTGACCGACACGAAGGTCCAGCGGCTCCGCGACGCCGGACTCGGCGACCGTGGCATCGTCCAGCTCACACACCTCGTCAGCGACTTCGTCTCGTGGAACCGGACGAACGACGCACTCGATACGGAGTACGAGTACGACCGGCGCTGGCTCGACGCGGCTGGACTCGACGAGTGAGGACGGAGGCGAGGGTGACACGTTCGACCTCTCTGGAGCGTGCGGGTCTCGCAGTCAGTCGGAACGTGGCAGCGGGTTTCGCGGTCACTCGGAATGTGGCACCTTCATACGCGCGGCCGCAGTAGCGTCCAGTACGAATGGACGGCCCGCTGTGGACGGAGCGACACGCGCCGGCACTCGACGAGATTCCGCAGGACAGCGTCAGAGAGCGGCTGGAACGCGCACTCGACGAGCCGATGAACCTCGTCGTGCAGGGACCACCGGGCGTCGGGAAGACGGCGGCGGTTCGCGCACTCGCGCGCGAGACTCACGTCGACCCGGGCAACGACCTCGTGGAGATCAACGTCGCGGACTTCTTCGACCGGACGAAGACGGAGATCCGCGAGGACCCGCGGTTTCGCTCGTTTCTGGCCGGTCGGTCGTCGATGGCGAAACGCGACATGATCAACCACGTGTTGAAGGAGTCGGCGGCGAACGCGCCGGTCGCTGGAGCGTTCAAGACCGTCGTGTTGGACAACGCGGAGGCGATCCGGGAAGACTTCCAGCAGGCGCTCAGACGCGTGATGGAGCGGTTCCACCGCACCACGCAGTTCGTGATCGTCACCCGCCAGCCGTCGAAGCTGATCCCGCCGATCCGGTCGCGGTGTTTCCCCGTGCCGGTGCGTGTGCCGACGACCGACGAGACGATCGGGGTGCTCGACGCCATCTGTGAGGCGGAGTCTGTCGACGCCGAGCCGGAGGGACTGGAGTTCGTCGCCAGCGCCGCCGGGGGAGACCTGCGAGAGGCGATTCTGGCGGCCCAGACCACCGCGGTCGAACACGACGAGATTACGATGCAGACCGCCTACGAGACGCTCGGGGAGGTCGGATTCGACGACGAGTTGCGGGAGGCGTTACTCGACGCTCGGGCGGGCGACGTGACCGACGCCCGCTCCACGCTCGACGATCTGCTGACCGAAGAGGGGTACGACGGCGGAACGCTCCTGCGTGAACTGTTAGACACTGCACGCAGCAGCTCCGAGATCGGCCCGAGTGACGCCGCGCGCCTCCACGCGCTGGCGGGGGAGGTGGATCTGGCGATGAGTCGCGGCACTGACGACCGCCTCCACCTCACACACCTCCTCACTTCGTGGGCCGCTGGCCGACGCTCACTGGAGCAACGACTGGCGTCGTCCGGTGGTCGCGCGTGAGCGACAGCGACGTAGCTCCGACTGACAGCAAGCAGTTCAGTACAGTGAGGTGAGACGGTGGACACGACACTCACGACGCAGTTCGCACCCGGGCTCCGTCGGTGGGCGCTCCCGTTGCTCGTCGGGAGTCTCCTCGCGCTCGTCGTGCTCCCGCCGGCAGCACCGGGGTTGGTGGCGGCTGCTGCGTTCGTCGTCTGGTTCTTCCGCGACCCGGACCGCGAGCCGGACCACGGGACCCCGCCGACCGGTGTGCTCGCCCCCGCCGACGGTCACGTCTCCGTGATCCGCGAGGACGGCGACCGCGTCCGTGTCGGGGTGTTCATGAGCCCGTTCGACGTACACGTCACTCGCGCGCCAGTGGGCGGTCGCGTCGACCGACTCGACCACCGACCGGGCGGCCACTGGCCGGCGTTCTCGAAGGCGTCCGACCGCAACGAGCGACTGGAGTACCGGATCGACGAGACGGACGGCGCGCTGATCGCCGGCTGGTTCGCCCGCCGGATCACGCCGTACCGCTCGCAGGGGGAGACGGTCGCGCGCGGTGAACGAACTGGACACATCGCGTTCGGGTCGCGCGCCGATGTCGTGCTCTCACCCGCCTTCGACCGCGAGGACGTGTGCGTGGACCTGGGGGACCCAGTGCGTGCCGGCGAGACCGTGCTCGCCGACCGATCCGACGACGCTGACTGAGGCGGAGGGTCTGAACCCACACGCTGATACTGTCGAACACGGGGCCGTGTGTGAGTAGACGAGACGACAATAACTATTTATTACTGTAGGTACAACGTCTTCACAGTGAGGGTGGTACCATGTCAACGACAAAAGTGAATTTCCGATTACCCGACAGCTTAGTCGAGAAGGCAGACGTAGCAGCCGAAGTCGCGCACAAAAACCGCACCGAGGTCGTGAAGGAGGCACTACAGCAGTACTTCCGTGAGGTCGAAGACGACGAGGCATTCAAAGAGGCGGTCGTCGAGTTGTACCTCGACGACGGAATTGGCTTCGACGCGCTGGTCGAGTTCGTCGGTCGGCAGGACGCCGAAGCGATCCGCGCGTCGAAGGAGATTCTCGACCGGGGTGACGAGATCGCCGAAGAATTCGGTGACCTCTGAAACAGCGTCGGATGATCGTCGCAGACACCAGCGCTCTCCTCTCGCTTGCGACTGGGGAGGTGATCGCGCTCACGCTCGACGAATTCGACGTTTTCACAACCCAGACCGTCGTCGGAGAGCTCGACAACACTAGCGCGTACGACGACCGACACGGGTCAGCAGCGTCACTCGTCTTGGAACACCGAGAGTCGCTGTCGGTTCAGTCAGTCAAAGCGCCGCCTGTCACGTCCGACCGGATCGACGAAGGCGAAGGCAGTTGTGTCGAACTGACTCGCAGTCTCGACGCCGACTTCCTCCTCACCGACGACCTGCGTGCAGTTCCAGAACTCCAGAGCCTCGCCGACGCCCGGGTGGCCATCTCTCCACTGGTCCTCCGGATTCTCGTGGACCGGAACGTTGTCGACACCGACGAAGCGAAAGCCCGGCTCGAACGAATCGGAGAGAGACGAGACTGGCTTGGTGCCCCCATCTACCGACGAGCACGACGCCTCTTCGAGTGAGGAGAACTGTTCAGCACCTTCGTACGGGCGACGGACACGGACTTACAAAACTACTGCACTGTGTCCCACGATACGTCGTCTGCGTCGATTCGCTATCCGGCGGCACACTTCGAACCCCTCGCTGGGTTCGCACGTGGACACGAAGGTAGGCCGTGGCCGGGTCCCGAACGTGGAGGAATTCATCGGCTTTCGACCGCGAAGACGTATGCACAGGTCGTGGTGAACCAGTGCGTGCCGGCGAGACCGTGCTCGCCGACCGATCCGACGACGCTGACTGAGGCGGAGAGGCTGACTACGAGACACGACTATCCGAGTACCGTCCGACACCACGACACCGTGTGCAAGCGCGCTGACCGAGGTACTATTTTGACGGTATATACAATATCCTCACAGCGAGAGTAGTCCAATGCACACGACCGAAGTGAACCTTCGACTAGCCGAGTTCGTCGGTCGGCAGGACGCCGAAGCGATCCGCGCGTCGAGAGATATCCTCGACCGTGGCAACGAGATCCGTGAAGAACTCGAAGAGTCCTGATGTCGCCGATCACAGCAGCGTCACGCGCGTCGTCCAGAAGTCACGGAACGCGCGGTCGAGCGCGTCCTCGTCGTGTCCAGTCGCGTCGACAGTCGCGGTGTGGACCGGCGGGAACCGAGACGGAAACTCCAGATCCAGCGCCGACAGTGCGGTCTCTTCGCCGACGACAACGAGCCGGTCGAGATCGCTGACACTCGTCTTCGCGCCGCCGACGTTCGCCCCCGCGCTCTCGTCGGCGCTCTTCCCTGCGCCCTCGCCAGTGTTCGCCCCCGCGCCCTCGTCAGTGTTCGTCTCCGGGTCGGCGGTCGACTCGGTCGTCGTATCGAGCGCGAGGAGCCGATCACGACACCGGTCGAGGTGATCGGTGATTTCCTCGTCTCGGCGGCGTTCGAACCGGGCTTGTGAGAACCCGCCTTTGTCGTGTTCGGCAGTCACGTCCGACTGGAACCCCTCGAACCGGAGACGGTCGCGGCCCTCGTAGACGCCGAGCGCGAACGTGTCGGACCGCACGAGCGCGAACGCGAACCGGCCGGTCGGCTGGACCCACGCGGCGTCGACGCGGAACTGCGATCCCCACTCGTGGAACGGCTCCGGCGGCAGCGGCGGTTCGAGCGCGACACTCACGAGGCCGGCGTCGTCGCGGTACACCAGTGCCGGAGCGACCCGGCGGACCAGTCCCGCCCGGTCGCCGAACGCCTCGGTGACGGCCGCCGGCGGCGACTCGCCGACCATCGCCGACAGCGCTCCCTCCCGGCCCGTCTCGACACTCCGGAGACGCGAGAGCAGTTCCGCGAGTCTGTCGGGGCCCGGCGTCTCCCGCCCGCGCGGTGACGGCTCTCGGTCTCTGTCCGCGCGCTCGACGCGGTCCTCCAGCTCCGCGATGCGGTCCTCTAGGCGATTGACGCGCTCTTCGGCCTCCTGTCGCTTCCGGGCGGCCTCCCGGCGGCGGTCGGCCTCCGCCTCCAACTGTGCGGCCAGCGAGTCTCGTTCCTCCGTGAGCTCCTCGATCTCGGCTTGCAGACTCGCGCGCCCGAGGAGTCTGTCCAACATGCTCTCTGGTGGCGGGGGCTGTGGGTTAAGTCTCACCACTCCGTCGGACCCCGTCGAGCCGCAGTTCCAACAGATATACCAGTTTCGACGGTGTAGCGCCGACAACATGGACGTGAAGTACGAACTGAGCGACTACATCCGAGTCCTCAAGCTGGCGAGTCGCCCCGAGTGGGAGGAGTTCTCACAGGTGGCGAAGATCGCCGGCGCGGGTGTGTTGCTCGTCGGACTCGTCGGATTCCTCATCTACGTGATCATGTTCTTCCTGACGGGGGGGATCTGAGTGGCGATCTACTCGGTGAAGACGACCGCCAGTCAGGAACGGACGGTCGCGGACATGGTCACGAACAAAGACGAGCCGACGATCCACGCCGCGCTCGCTCCCGACCAGCTGACGAGCTACGTGATGGTCGAGGCGGACGACGACGCCGCGATCCGCCGCGTGCTGGAGGAGATTCCACACGCCCGCGGACTCGTGGAGGGACCGGACGGCGAGGCTGGCGTCTCGAAGATGTCCGAGGTCGAACACTTCCTCTCCCCGACCCCGGACGTGGAGGGGATCGCGGAGGGCGACATCGTCGAGCTGATCGCCGGCCCGTTCAAAGGCGAGAAGGCACAAGTCCAGCGCATCGACGAGGGGAAAGATCAGGTGACCGTGGAGCTGTACGAGGCGACAGTGCCGATTCCGGTGACGGTGCGTGGCGACCAGATTCGGGTGCTGGACAGCGACGAGCGGTGACGGTCGTCTCGCTCACGCGCGACAGACACCAGACTCGTCTGTAGCAGATTGTCGTCGACCGTTCGGAAGGACAGCGCAGTCACTAGCGAGACTCACTCGACACCGAGAACCGGAACCGCCGGGCACTAACAGCCCGTCGAGTCCCGCTCAGATGACGCGGTTCTGGAGGTAGTCCAGGTGCTTCGCGTTGTAGACGATACGGACTTCGTCGGCGGTCGGCGACCCGATACAGGTCAGCCGGACGTTCTTCTCTTGGACCTCCTCGTCGGAGAGGATCTGCTGCATGTCCATGTCGATGTCACCCTCCCTGACGATGGCGGCACAGTTCGCACACGCGCCGGCCCGGCACGAGAACGGCCAGTCGTACCCCTGCGCCTCCGCGGCTTCGAGGATGTACTCGCCCTGGTTGACGTCCAGGGTACCGTAGTCTTCGTCGCCGAGGTCGGCGTCGGCGGCCTTCTCGAAGAGGTCGTCGTCGTCCATCGACCAGCCGTGGTCGTCCAGCACTTCGTAGTTGAGGTACTCGACAGTGGGCATCGACTGGGTGTTGGAATTCCCCCCAATTAGGTGTTGCTATCCGCTTGTGAGGTAACGATTCTTCCCGACGTTCGGACGGAGTACGAGTAGGCATCCTCCTCGACAGGGAGCAGATCGGTCGGTGTCTGTCGACACGTAGTCGGTCTGTACGCGTACTCCTCGGCACGAAGGTGGTCAGTACGCGTACTCCTCGGCACGAAGGTGGTCAGTACGCGTACTCCTCGGCACGCAGTTGGACGTAGCCGCCGTCACGAAGTCGCCACTTGCGCCACTTGTAGCCGAGGAACAGCCGTGCGGCGTCGAGTCCGGCGGAGAGCCGGCGTTCGAACAGGTCGTAGCCGTCGTCCTCGCCGTCGCTCAGCATCTTCCGTGCGGTTCGGAAGTCGGCGTCCCAGTCGCTCGGATCGTAGCCTCGGACCATGTCCGCCATCGTGACGTTCCGGCGGAGTTCCTCGCCGATTGCCGCCTGCCAGCGGTCGTTGTACGCGGTGAGATCCCCCTCCGCGGCGAGTTCGCCCGCGATTGCACCCGTGCGAACCGCGGTGTGGTCGCCGCCCTCGTGGAACGCCGACGTGGTTCCCATCGCCCCGCCGGCGACCGCGACACCGGCGCGGACTGGCGACTCGATCGGACGCGTCGAGGAGATGGGGTACGTCTCCGTCCCGCCGCGCTTGCCGGCGTCGTCCACGAGCGGGAACGCGCTGTCGATGTCGTACTCCTCGCCGTACTCCCGTTCGAGCAGCCGACGGATGTACTCCCCCCCGCTGGGCACGCGGTCGTCGTCCGGCCGGAGCAGGTCGTACGCCTCCCGATTCTCCAGTTCGTCGAGGTCGAGATCGATCGGCATCGTCAGTCCGACGCGACACACGCGGTCACTGTTGGGGAACACCCACGGGTAGGCCGTGTGTCCGGGCATCAGTCCCCACCAGAACCTGATCGCGCCCGACACGTCTTCGTAGGCTGACTCGGGGAACCGGCGATACTCCTGGTAAGCGATGTGGTTCGTCCGGGTCGCCGCGAGCCGCTCGCTGGCAGACTCCGACTCCGGGAGGAACTGGTCTAACACGCCGTTCGTGACCGTCCGTTGTGGACCGTCCGCGAGGATCAGAAACGCCGCGCCAACCTGGTCACCACCGCCGACGTGGAGCACGTGTCGCGGTCCGTCCCCCGGTGAGAGGTCGGAGTCGACGGCCTTCACCGACGCACCGGTCCGGTAGTCCGCGCCCGCCGTCTCCGCACGCTTCCGGAGGAAGTCGTCGAACCGCGCGCGGTGCATCGTGAACCCGAAGCTGTCGTACGAGGAGTCGATCCCCGTGCCGTACATCGTCACCGACTCCGACGGGCCGACGAACTCTGCGCGGTCGAGCGTCGTCTCCACGACACCCGACGGGAACTCCTCGGGGTGAATGCCCATGATGTCGACCCAGTAGTCCAGGATTCCGGCGGCGTCCGTCGAGTCTGGGCCCAGCTCCTCGCGGTCGGCCCGCGGCACTCCCTTCTCGAGGACGAGCGTGTCCGCCCCGCGGGTCGCCGCCGCGTGTGCGGCCGACGCCCCTGCGGGACCGCCGCCGACGACCGCTACGTCCACTCGTTCCATACTCCACACGGGCCGTGTGTCGGTATTAAAGCTCTCGGACCGGGGGCCGGACGAAAGCTGTGCTGTCTCCCCCGTGACGACCGTCTCATAGTGATTACTGCGAGTCTTTACCGCCGTGGTGACTCGTGTCGACGATCAGAGCGTCTGAGCCGTCGATTTTCGACGCCGTCCGTGGAACTATTCGCAGTAATCACTATCAGCTCACCCCCGTCCACCGGCTAGCTGTCTCGCCTCCGGGAGCGACCGCAGGGTGAGCATCGCCGCAGTGCCAACGGCCGGACCGACGGCCAGCGGCGCGAACGCCCACTGCCAGCCGACAGCGTCGGCGACGACCGGAACGAGTTGGATCGAGCCGAGCGTGAGGAGGAACCCGACGGCGGTCTGGAGCGTCAGTGCGGAGCCGACGTAGTCGTCGTCGGCCAACTCGGAGACTGCGGCGGAGAACTGCGCGGAGTCGGCGACGATCACGAACCCCCACACGAGCACGAACGCGGTCACCACGACGGTCGGCGCGCCGAAGACGACGCCGGCGAGCAGCGACGCGCCGCCGCTGATCACCATGCTCAGGCTCGTGAGTGTCGTTCGACCCCAGCGGTCCGCCGCGGAACCGAACGAGAGCGCGCCGAGGCCGCCGACGGCGATAGCTCCGAAGGTGACGAGCGACGCGCGGCTCTCGGCGGCAGCGACGCCCGTCCGCTCGAAGCTCGCCGCGAGGTACACCGGGAGCCACGCCCAGACGGCGTACAGCTCCCACATGTGCCCGAAGTAGCCGAGGTCGGCGAGCACGGTGCCGCGGTCGCGGAGCATCCGACCGACTGCTGCGGGATCGAACGGCGCGGCAGCGGTGACGTGTGGCCCGTCCTCGAAGCCGAGCACGAGCAGTGCCGCCGCCACCGACAGGCCAGCGGCACCCAACAACACCGGCTGTGGCGACCCGACACCGACGACCGCGCGGAACAGGTGCGGCGCGGCGGAGCCGACCGTGAGCGCACCGACGAGAACGCCGATCGCCAGCCCGCGCGCGTCTTCGAACCAGCCGGCGACCATCTTCATCCCGGTCGGGTACACGCCGGCGAGCGCGACACCGGTGAGGAACCGGAGGAAAATTGCCGGGAGCGCGCTGTCGACGGCCACCGCGATCACGACCGTCGCGGCGGCACCGACTGCCGCGGAGACGGCGAACAGCCGCCGGGGACGGACCGCGTCGGCGAGTGTCAGCGTCGCGGAGGCGAGCGCGCCGACGACGAACCCCAACTGGACGGCGTTCGTGAGCCACGCCTGCTGTGCCGCTGTCAGGTTCCACTGTGCCGCCAGTTCCGGCCCGACTGCGGAGGCGCTGAACCACAGCGTCATCGCCAACAACTCTGCTACGCCGACGACCACGAGCGCACTCCGTCGACCACTGACCAGTCGCATCGGCCGAGTCGAATCGCGCCGACGTGTAAACACTGACTTGCTCTGGCGACGCACACGCACCGACCCGGGACGCACGACTACGACCGAAGACACGCCGATCCGAGCGTCGTGGTGAGGGGCGGGACAAGTGAATTGGCTGGCGTGAAGGTCCCGCAGCCACCACCACCGTTTCCGGCTCAGCGAGTGGCGGTAGCGGAAGGTAGGTTGTACCGCACAAGACGTATGTCTCTCGGCACCCGACCAGCGGGCATGAGCACCGACTTAGCCCGGAGCGTGCGGGCGGTAGCAGACGCCGCAGACGCGACGGGCGTCGTCGACTGGGACGGCGTGGCGGAGGCCGCGAAGGGAGCGACCGACGCCGGGTCGTTCACGCTCTCGACGAGCGAGCGGGCGGGATTCGCAGACGACGTGCGCGCAGCACGCTCGGGACTGCGCGAGACCAGCGGCGTGGCGTTCCCGCTGCCGGACCAGATCGAGGTGCAGAACCGTCACCACTGGATCGACGCGAACGTGGCGACGTTCACCCGGGTGATGCGCCCGCTGGAACAGCAGGGCGGCGGGCTGTTCCCCGGCGTCGCACGCTCTGTCAACACCGGGACGATGGCAGTGACGCTGTCGTTTCTCGCGCGGAACGTGCTCGGACAGTACGACCCGCTCCTGTTGGCCGACGGCGACGAGACGGACCACGGGCTCTACTTCGTCCGGCCGAACGTCCGGCGGGTTGCCACGGAGCTCGACGTGGCGTACCCGCGATTCCGGCGCTGGATCGCGTTCCACGAGGTGGCACACGCCGCGGAGTTCGGAGCCGCGCCGTGGCTCTCGACGTACCTCGAACGCCGGATGGAGGAGGCCGTCGAGTCGCTGGCCGAGGGCCGGTTCAGCCGCGAGACGTTCCGCGAACTCGACACCGCGATGACGGCGGTCGAAGGGTACGCAGAGCTCCTGATGGATCGGGCGTTCGACGGCTCGTACGCCGACCTCCGCCGGAAGCTCGACGCGCGACGCGGCGGCGGCGACCCGGTGACACGACTGTTCCGGCGGCTGCTCGGCATGGGGATGAAACGACGACAGTACGAGCGTGGCGCGGCGTTCTTCGAGGCGGTCGCCGACCAGACGGACATCGAAACCGCCTCGCTCGTGTGGGACGCGCCCGAGAACCTCCCGAGCGACGAGGAACTGGACGACCCGGAGCGCTGGCTCGCGCGCGTCGTCTGATACTCGATTGATCCGCTGTGATAGCACAGAGATATAGCTCGTACCGTCCGTTACAGATACTGAACCCGGAGTCGACGGGGCTAGCAGGGACCGATTGGAACCTCGACTCAGATGCAGCCGCGTTCACGGACGCGTCACCGACGGTATCAGTAGCGGTCGAACCAATCGGCTGTTCGATCAAGTCGGTCGGGTGCCACAGGAGCACTGCCGGGGACTGATCCACTGCTCCCGTCGTAGACCACCAGTTCGACTGGCGTCCCAGCCGCGGCGGTTCGCGCGTACAGTGCCTCGGCCTGTGTACGGTTGCCGCCAGCCTCGGACCCCGTAAGTATCAACGTCGCAGCGGTCGGTGCGCCACCGTTCGACGCGACACCGAATCGGTCATAGCTTTCGTGAGCGCTGGCTGGATCACCCAGCAGTCGCTCCCACTCCGGTTGCCACTCTTCGGTTCCGTACGCGAGCAGTGGCGCGTAGTTACCACTCCAGAGGACGACTGCAGACAACAACTCTGTCCGGGCCGCGAGGTTCCCGATGAGATTGGCACCGTAGCCGTATCCGTGTCCGTACAGTTCGTTAGAGTCGGCAAGACCGTCCTCAACGAGCTGCCGAAGTACGCACGCCATGTCAGTGACATCCGGCCCGCAGTACCTCCCGTCGAGTGCTGTCAAATACGCTTGGGAGAAGCTACTTGATCCTCTGGGATTACACTTTGCGACTGCGTATCCACGAGAGAGAAAGAACTGGTTCCGGAACCTGTTCCGCGGAGATTTGTAGGAGTGGTATCCACGCATAGAGTCGAGAATTGTCGGGTACGGCGGGTCGGGCTCTGCTGGTACGTGGACGAAGCAGTCGATCTCAGTCCCATCGGCCACAGCAGTGGTCAGCATCTCTGTGGTGAACTGGTAGCCGCGGGTCGCCTCCGGATCGAATCGATCGAGTCTCGTCGCCCGCCCATCATTGTCGATGATCGCCAAATCGAGCAGTTGAGGTCCGTTTCGAACGACGAGACACCGGCCTGTCTCCCGGTCGACTCCGAACGTCCGGTAGCCGCCCGAGCGATTGACCAGCGCCTCCTTGCGTTCGGGGGCATAGTGGATTGACGGGTCTCTGCCGGGCTCAACTGCCACAAGCTCCGTGTGACCGTCGACTCCAGCGACAGCAACGATCTGTTCACTATCGAGCCACTCTGGAAACACCGGCATGCAGAAGTCACGGGGAAGGACCCACTCCGGTGTCTGCCCTTCACGCGATGGGTCGACAACGCCGAGCCGACGCTCACCCGACGCGGCTTGCTGGCGTTTGACGACCACAATCTTGTCCCCGTCTGGACTCACCGACGGGTACGTGGTGGCACCGTCGGTATCAGTGTGTTGTCTTCGATCGCTCCCATCTGTCGAGATGCTGTAAAGATTCCTGACGGTCGGGTCCGACTCACTAGCTGTGTAGAAGATGCGTGACCCCCGCCAGACCGGTGTCTGTCGGCGGTAGTGGTACAACCAGTGAGAAGTTTCGTCAACGACACCGAGTGGGCGGGCCGTCTCTGCCTCGGTGTCGACCAGAACCAGCGAGTACTCGTTACGTGAGTGTTCACCATCTGCCGCGACGTTGGCACAACGTCTCTCAACTGGGATTTCGTCGGTCGACTCACTACGTCCAGTGTCCACGGTGACAGCGACAAACCGCCGTCCATCGGGTGCCCAGCGGAAGTCGGTGATTAGCCGTGAGAATCCAGTAAGTCGTCGCAACTGCCCGTGCTCGTCGGCGACAGCGACCTGTGTGGCAGCCGGAGAACCATCGTTAGCTGGTCGCGATAGCTCTGGACCCATTGCATCAGCGGTCGTGAGAACGCCGAGTTCGTCTGTCCCGGGACGCCACCGGACGAGTTGTGCTCCAGTGAGTTCAAATCGTTGTGACCATCCCTCGCTTGCCCTCTCGTACGTTCGAACGACGGACACTGACTGCCCCTCGTCGTCTCTGATACCGAACCGTACAGCCGCTGTCTCCAACTCTGATAGGCTTGCTTCCAGAAGCGTAGTGTATGCCCCGACACGATCCGACGCTAGTGGCTCTGCCATGGAGGCGGGTGTGGCCACTGACAATTAAGTAATTCTAATAAAACAAGTACATATAACTACTGAGTATATATTGTTCTTTTCTGAATAGCAATATAGTGAATAAAAATTAGAAAAGATATTTAAGTCTGGGTAGAAGCGTGTGTTGTAGCTGTCGAGCGCCATCATGTTTCGGCGGTTCGGACACTAGGTCCGGATCGTCAATTATCGAGGCGACCGGCACTCAACGATGAAACTCAGCCCCACTCTCAGGACCGAACTCTCACTGCGAGCGGAGACAGTGCCCCAGAGAATCGCTAGAGACAGACGACACGCAGGCGACGCCGACTCTGTCGACCAATGGGCGTCAGTGTACGGCGAGGAGCTGTTTGAGAGCCGACTTGACTGGTTCGGGATCGACCGTGACCGAGCGGAGACGCTGTTCGGGACGGTGGAACCCGACGGAGTTGATGCAGACCCGTGGACGAATCGTCTGTCGGAACTTCTCGACGTACTGGCCGACACAGACGTGAACTCCCTTCCGGAGTCGGACGTACCCTTCGGTGACGTGCTAGAGCCAGTCGTTGACCGAGCGATCGACAGTGTCGCCACGACGCTCAAGCAGAGGGGGCAGTGGTTCACCACAGTAGCAGAGGGGTTCTGCCAGCTACTCCGACACCGACTGTCCAAACTCCTCGCTCAGGCACTCCACGTCGAGTACCGGGTATTCTGTGCAGAAACGCGTGGTGAGTCCGACCCCGAACTGGTCGCCCGCCGTTCCGACGGTAACCGAGAGGCGTACGAGGCTTTCCTCCAGAGACTCCTCAACGGTCGGTTCGTCAAGTTCTTTCGAACGTATTCCGTCGCTGGACGACGACTGGTTGACACGGTCGACAACTGGAAGGAGACTGTGACTGAGTTCTGTCGTCGGTACGACAACGACAGAGAAACAATTGGTGAACGGATCACGGGGAACCCCACACTGAGAGAGGTTGTACCCGGACTCGGCGACACACACGAGGGTGGGCGAACAGTCGTCGCCTGCACTTTCTCAGACGACTCCGTCTGGTACTACAAGCCGCGGCCGCCAGAGCCGGAGACAATCGTCGGGGCGGTGTTTGAGTGGGCAAACACGACGACGGTCGACGCTCCAGTGATTCTCAACCGTGGAGAGTACAGTTGGAGCGCGGCCATTCCGCACACGGAGGTCGACTCTGGCAAACAGGACCGATACTACCGTCGCGCCGGCCGATTGGCGGCCGTAAGTTATCTGCTTCGGTGTGGTGACCTCCACTACGAAAACGTAGTCGCTCACGGAGCAACTCCTCGTGTCATCGACTGGGAGGTAGTCGCCGATGTCGACGGATTTGCACGACGGCTCCCGGCAGCTGAGGCTGAGAGACGGCTTGAACTGTTAGCGTTCAACGATTCCATTTTTTCCACAGGTCTGTTTCCTTGTGACACCGACTCCAACAGGTCCGTACCAGACATCTCTGCCTTCGGTCACCTCGAACCGAAACCCGGGACGGACGGATACCCGACATGGACGGAGGTCAACCGCGACGGGATGCGGTTCGAACGAACCGAGGGCGTATTCGACACCGCGACGAACGTGCCGCAGGTCGACGGCGAGACCGTCCCACCGGATGAACACCTGCAGTCGATCACCGCTGGCTTTCGAGAGACGTACTGGGAGCTGAGTAATCGTTCGGATTCATTACTGGCGCTTCTCCGTGCCGAAGGACTCGACGAGGCAAAGACGCGGTTCCTCGTGCGACCCACACAACAGTACCAGTCGACTCGCCGCCGCCTGAACGAACCTGCCGTGCTACGAGACGGCCCGAGTGCGTGGTTCCGTATCGAACAGTTGTTCGCCGGGTACGATGTCGTCGACTCAGACGCATACGATCAACTGTGGCCGATCTTCGACGCCGAGAGCCGCGCACTTCTCGGTGGTGATGTCCCCCGATTCACGCTTGAACACGGCTCACTCTCCCGCTGTCACCGTGAAGTCGTCGCGGAGTTCGCCGAGGAGTCGAAGACGGAACGCGTTGCCGATCGTCTCGAGACGTCTGGGCCACAGGACTGCCTGCGTCAGGAGGCCTACATCGCTGCGAGCCTCGAGCGACTCGACACAGGCCCAGAGTATCACGGAGACGTTTGATGACGACAGACATCTATCAGGCTGCGGTAACGATCCGGTCGGATCTGCTCGACGCCTGCCGTCAGTTCGACGAGACGACAGGATGGATCACACTCCAGCCGTCCGCGAGCGGACCTCCGGTGTTCACGACTGGAGACAGTCTCTACAACGGATCACTCGGCGTCGCGGTCTTCCTCGCTGCCCTCGACGCTCACGATGGGACAAACCGAGACATTAAGACAGTTCGAGCGGTCGCTCGACCCCTCCTCAACCGATTGGCTGAGCAGTTCCTCGAAGCGGATAGGTTTGGGATGGCTGGTATTGGTGGCACCGTTTACGGGCTAGAACTGTTGACGAGATACACCGACGACAATCGGTTCCGAGACCGTGCCGTTGCCGTAATCGAGGCGGCGGCCGGGGATGACGGTCGGCTAGCAGCCACGGGGAGTGCTACCGGAACCGACCCCATGGACAGTGGTGCCGAACATGCTTCCGACGAGTCGACACCAGCTGAGGCGCACTCCACTGATCTAGTTGATTTCGTCCACGGGGTCGCAGGGCTCCTCGCAGCAGCGTTAGCACTGCCAGAGGGCTCAGTTGCACCCTCGTTGCTGACTGGACTGGGTGATACACTCGTCTCACGACAGCGAACCGACGGGACACACGCTGGCGGATGGCCCGGAACGGAGTCCGTACCGACGGTCGGACTCGCGCACGGCGTTCACGGAGTTGCACTCTCTCTGGGACGACTGTACGACCGGACAGGGTACGAGCGGTACCACAGAGCAGTGACTGACGCACTCTCTTTTTCCCGAACGGCTCGCGTGGAAGAGGGGTGGACAACCGGCCCAGGAACCGACCAGACAGAGGTCAGATCCGGCTGGTGCTGGGGATCAGCCGGTATCGGTCTCGCACTCCACGATCTCGCGCAGACAACCGGGCTCGTCAGGCAGGATGCGATCAAACACGCCATCAAAACGACAGATGGCGTCGAGATTGACTCCGACTGCCTGTGTCACGGGACGGCTAGTACGCTCGCGCTGCTGGTGCGCGAGGACAACGAGACGGACCAGACGGCTGCAGTCAGGTTCGCTCACAACCATCTCCTCAGCGACGGCAGTGAGTACGACTTACGCCACGATCGACACGGTGCTGTCCTCCGACCGTCACTGATGCGTGGCAGAGCAGGCATCGGCTACCAGTTGCTCCGGTGTATAGACCCGACGACAATTCATCCGATTACACTGTTTGAATGATCCGACACACTCAGAAGCGACCCCAGGATCGAGACGGAGCACAGTATCGATGACCGAACGGAATCCGATTCGGCGGCTGCTCGCAGACTACTGCCGTCCCCACGCAGGTTACTTCGCATCCGGACTTCTCTCGATGTTACTCTCTCGGCTCCTGTGGTTCTACCCACCGATCGTCGTCGGTGTGCTGTTCGACGCCACGCTCGCCGGGGACGCACGCTATTCGCTCCCCTTCGTCCCACAGTCGATGGTTCCGGCCGACGAGGTCGCACAGTTGTGGTTCTCGGCTGCGATTATCGGTACCGCGTACCTCGCTGGATCGGCCGTCTACATAGTCGGCGGTTGGCTTCAGGCGCTCGCAGCGTTCCGGGTTCAACACGAACTCAGAGTCGACGCCTACGAACAGGTACAGGAATTGAATTACCGTTTCCTCGAACAGCGCGAGAAGGGGGATCTGATCAGTATACTGAACAACGACGTGAACAACCTCAAAGAGTTTCTCGACAGCACACTCCAACACGCGGGGAACGCTTTCTTCATTCTCGTGGGAGTCGGACTGTACATGACGATCCTCCAGTGGCAGTTGGCACTAATCGCGTTCCTCGCACCACTGTTCGTCGCCGGATTCAACTACTGGTACTCGAAGTACGTTGAGACGAAGTATCAGCGTCTCAGATCGAATGTTGGAGACATAACCACACGAATAGAAAATAATATTTCTGGAATGGAAGTGATCAAGACGTACACCAGAGAAGAATTTGAGCGCAACCGAATTGGTGACCTCTCACGGGAGTACAGAGACGTGTCGTGGACCGTCGCCCGCGGCCGGCTCGCACTGGGTCAGATTACCGGTCGGCTGATGAACCTCGGCTATCTGTTGGTTCTCGTAGTTGGCGGGATTTGGGTGCTGAACGGTCCTCCGCCGTTTGTCACCGGCGACCTCGCCGCAAGTGCGCTGCTGTCGTTCCTCCTGTACAATCGTCAGTTCCGGTGGCCGATGACTCAGATCACTAGTCTCGTCGATAGTTACCAAGACACACGCGCTTCGAGCGAGCGTGTGTTTGAAATCCTTAACGAAGAGTCAGAATTAAGCACCGAGAGAGAAACGGTCCAGTCGAAAGAGGGGGAGTTCACACTCGACGGGGCGAACATCTCGATCAAGGATGTCGTGTTTGAGTACGGCGGTGAGACGGCCCTCAACGGGGTGACACTCGACGTTGAGGCCGACGAAACAGTCGGAATTGTCGGGCAGTCAGGTGCTGGGAAGTCGACGCTAGTAAAACTTCTGTTGGGCATATACCGCCCCGACCACGGACGAATTGAGGTTGACGGGACAGATATCTGGTCGATCTCTCCGCAGAGCTATCGACAGCACGTCGGCTACGTTAGTCAGGATCCGTATCTCCTCGACGACACGGTAGAGGAGAATATCCGGTACGGCGCACCGGACGCGAGCAGAGATCAAGTCGTTGCGGCTGCCCGCACGGCAAGCGCACACAAATTTATTTCGGGTTTAGAAGACGGTTATAAGACCGTTGTCGGTGAGGGTGGTGCGTCGCTGTCAGGTGGACAGCGTCAGCGGGTCGCTATCGCGCGGGCCTTGACTAGCGATCCGAGTGTGTTGGTCTTTGACGAACCAACGAGCGATGTGGACAACGAAACAGAACGAGCGATCCGGCGCGCTATTCTTGAAGCGACGACCGACACGACGACCTTTGTCGTGGCACACAACCTCTCAACCGTCCGAGCAGCGGACCGAATCGTCGTCATGGAGAACGGAGAGGTCGTTGAGTGTGATACACACGACGAGCTAGTTGGTCGTGATGGTGTCTATACCGAGCTCTGGAGGCATGAAGTCGGTAACCACATAAAAAATAAATAAATATTTAAATAAAATTATAA
>CAKZQY010000223.1 GCA_937142015.1 uncultured Halobacteria archaeon | reverse complement strand
ACGCGATCAGGGGGTACCTCTCGCGGACGCCCGGCGCACACTTCTCGAAGCTGCGCGACGACCTGCGGTTGGGAACCGGGGAGACACAGCACCACCTCCGGCGGTTGGAGTCCGACGGCGCAGTCGTCTCGCGGCGCGACGGCGACTACCGACGGTTCTACCCCGCAGACGAGTTCTCCGCGTTCGAACAGGTCGCGCTGGGGTACCTCCGTCGAGAGACCGCACGTGGCGTGCTCCTCACACTCCTCTCGGAGTCCGATCCCACCGGCGCGTCGGTCGCTCGCGCGCTCGACGTCTCTCGTGCGACGGTGAGCAACTACGCGTCACAGTTAGAGTCTGCCGGTCTGCTCGACCGGTCTGACGGGTACGCCGTCCGCGAGCCGTCGACGGTGATCACTCTCGTCGTCCGCTACGCCGACTCGTTCGGACCCGACGCCGTCGCGTTCGCGGGCGAGGCCGCCGATCTCCTCAGCTACGACGGGTGACGTATACTATCGGTCACGAGTGTTGACAGGTTGTTGCGTCTCAGTCGGGGTTCCACCGCGCCCCGCTGTCGCCCCCGGGTTCGATGGCTTGTGACCGACAGTACAACTCCGAATCCAACCCCCGGAGAGGAGTAACTTCGGAGTGGCCCCGCCAGTAGCCCCGTCACGCCGACGAGACTGCACCCCCGAAACTCTCAATTGGAAACGCAACGCCCGAGGACCCGAGAAGAGGTCGAGATTCCACCAGACAGAGCGTCTGTCTCCCCGGTATTTTGCTTTCGATCCAGCAGATAGCAACGTGCCAGTGGAGTGAAGTAGGTGGCCGTCGGTAGTCGACGTGACAACGAGACTGAACGGGAGCGGGCGACGCACCTGCAGTCGAGACTGGGAGACACCGTCGTATGTCGGGAACACGTTCACACACTGTGCCGTCGAGAACTGCAGTAGAGGTGACTGGAGAGGTGAGCGAGCCGTGATTGGGACCGCGGGCACGACAGAGGGCGGGTCGACGGGCGGAGGCACGTCGGCAGACGACAGAGATCCGGACAACGGCGTGTCGTCAGCCGACACGACGCCCGAGCGAACGGGCGACGACTCCTCGTCCGAGCGAGCGGACGCTGAGACACCGCGCCGTCCGTCGAACGACGACCTGTACGAGTTGCTCTCGGACCGCAGACGGCGGTACGCGCTCCACTACCTCCTCCAGCGGGCAGACGCCGACGGCGGGGAGGCGGAGCCGGTTCCGGTCGGCGAACTCGCAGAGCAGGTGGCCGCGTGGGAGAACGGCAAGACAGTCGAGGAGATCACCTCACAGGAGCGCAAGCGGGTGTACATCGCGCTGTACCAGTCACACCTCCCCCGGCTCGACGACGAAGGGCTGGTGGAGTACGACGACGACGCCGGCACCGTACGGGTGACGGAGTCGCTGACTGGTGTCGACCTCTACCTCGAAGTGGTTCCCAGCGAGTCCGTTCCGTGGAGCACGTACTACGCCGGTCTCACGCTGGCGAACGGACTCGTGCTCCTGTTGGCGTTTCTCGAAGTCGCCCCGTTCGATCAGGTGCCCGGACTCGGCTGGGCCGCCGTCGTGCTCGTCAGCTTCGGCGTGTCTGCGTTCGTACAGTTGTCGCTCTCCTCACAGACACAGTTGGGCGACGAAGGACCGCCACCCGGCGGAACGAACGAACCCGAGTCCGACGACACCGACTGACACTGTCGGCAATACTGTGATCGCGTTGCAAAGCCGTTTAGATTTTGATCGCGTTGCAAAGCCGTTTAGACTTTGCCTCTGGTGCCCTCGGGTGAGGGCTCGCAGTTGATTGCTGTTTTGGTTGATCGCTGGAGCAGTTCGTCGAGGAATGATCGGTGTGCTCTGGGTCAACGTACTTCACCAGTCGGAGTTGGAGCACTGCCGGTCAGTCGTCGGCGTTCGTCGGCACGCCGGCGAGGTTCCCCTCGTCGTCGAACAGCTTCGCACGGAGGAAGCGCGCTCGGTACCGGTTGGCTCCGTCGTCCACGTCGGCCTCGCGGATCTCGTCCGTGCGGTCGTCGGCGACCGCGTCGATCACGGCCTCCAGCTGTTCCTTCTCGCTGGGTGTCAGCTCGAACTCGTACGTCTGTGGCTGTTCACCCTCCAGTCTGGTCCACTTGCGTGCGGCCGTGACGACGACGGAACACGGCTCTCGACACGGGAACTGGCCGTCACCGCCGTCGACGTCGAGGTCGGTCTCGTCGTCGTACTGCCACTCCCGGCGCTTGAGACACTGGGAGTCGTCACAACACGCCTCCGCGACCCAGTTGACGTGTTCGTATCCCTCGCCGCGGTCCCACGTCCGCACGACGCCGTAGATGCCGGTCATCCGGGTCACGGTGTCCCGCCAGTGGTCCACGTCCAACTCGCCGCGCTGCTCGCGGTACCAGTTGGCAACCGTCGCGGGGTAGAACGACTCGACGGTCTGTGCGACGCCTCGCCAGTCGAGGTCGTCGAACAGCCACCCACGCGCCAGCGAGGGTGCGGTCTTGAGTGGTCTGTACCGGCCCGTCTCGTCTGTCTTCGCAATCTGGCGAGCGTCGAGCGGGTCGTCGTGGCTATCGAGGGCGGCGGCGTCCGCGTCGGCGTCCGCGACGTGCCGCACCTCGTAGACGCGGCTGCCGTGGTCGCCGAGACGCGCCTCGATGCGGAGCTGTCCCCACTCCGTCACGAGTCCGTCCGAGAGCGCGTCGTAGCGAGCCGGAACGTCGTGCGTGTGGTCGCTCGCGCCCTCCAGTTTCCGACAGAACGCGCGTCGTGGGCTGTCGTGAGCCTGCACTGCCCACTCCCAGAAGTACCAGTTGGTGACGTACGGGGAGTCGGCGGCGTGATCTCGCAGTTCGGCGCGGTCGAGCCCGCTCGCTGTCGTCTCCGGCGTCTCGAAGTCGAACCCCGCTGCCGTTCGGACGACACGGAGTCCGTCGAACGTGATACCGTCCGTCTGTCCGTCCGGCGAACTGGACTCGACACCGCTCGTCTGTCTATCCGGCGAACTGGACTCGACGGCGGCGTCGTCTCCCCCGGGCACGTCGGGTTCACTCGCGGCAGCGACGAGCGCCTCGAACTGACGGTCGAGCATCTAGTCGTCCGCCTCCGTCCCGGCGATCTGCGTCGATTCGCGCACCTCTGTGACTGCCGAGCCGACGTCGGCTCCGGCGTCGGCCGCTCGCTCGACGGCCACGTCTGCCAACAGCGGCTCCGTGCCGACCGCCCCCGCGTACCAGACGCGGTGGCCGTCCACCGTCGCCGGTACGTCGTACCCCTCGCGGTAGTCGTCGGTCAGTCCCACGTCCTCGGGAATGTCCTCCTCCGTGTGGTAGCCGTCGGCGACGAACAGCGGCACCAAGATCACGTCCTCCGTCTCGAAGTAGTCCGTGAGGTCGTCGACCTCCGGGTCTTCGTCCATGTAGAGGTCACGCACCTCCTCGAAGCGGTCGCGCTCGCGGACGCGGTCGGCGTGGTACTGGATCGCCTTCGCCGAGTTCTCGTTGCGTTCCGTCCCGTGGCCGACGACGGCGAGACCGAAGCCGTCGCCGACGCTCGGGTCGTCCGTCACTGTCTCCGCCCGGCGGACGATCACGTCCGTCATCGAGCGGTGGGTGCCGGCCGGCCCGCAGTAGTGGACCGTCTGGCCGGTGTCTGCCGCCTCGTAGGTCGCCACGTCCGCCGAGATACCGTCGGAGTCCCAGTCCTCGACGTCCCACCCGTCGAGTCTGAGCTCTCGGGGGATCACCTGCTCTGTGAAGTACCCCTCCGAGATGAACAACGGAACGACGTACACCTCGTCGCTGTCGACCGTCCGCAACACCTCGCGGAGACTCGGCTCCTCCTTCCAGAATCCGGTGGCAACCTCCTCGAACGCGCCTGTGGCGCGGATCGTGTCCGCGTGCTCGTACGTCGGCGTGCTCGAATCCGGGTTGAGGTGTGACCCGTGTGCCACCAAGACGAGCGCCTGACTCATACTCGTAGCCACGATTGGATCGGTCTTGAGACCTTCGAAGGGGTGGCTGTCGGAGGACAAAAGGACGTGTCGGAGGAAAGAACGACGTGTCAGATGTAGGCCGGCGTGTCGGATACAGGCCGGCGTGTCAGATGTAGGCCGGCGTGTCGGATACAGGCCGGCGTCAGATGTAGCCCAGGGCGTCCTCGATCCGCCCGAGCTCCGGCCCGGTAGTCTCCTCGCCGGCGACGTAGCCGTGGGAGTTGGCGAGGAGTCCGGAGCCGACCAGCGGCGCGCCGTAGTTGATCGTCCCGAGATCCGCGTACACGTCGAGGTGATCCTCGACGGCGACGAGCTGTTCTTCGGTCGACTGCGGGTGACAGATCACGCCCTCCTCGGTCGCCACCGCGGCGGTGCCGACTGTCTGAACGTCCGCGAGTCGGCCGGACTCGACCGGCACGTCGAGCGTCGTCTCGATCACCTCAACCGCCTCTGCAGTCAGGTCCGGGTGGACGACAGCGCCGGTGTCGTTGGCCAACACAACGTTGCCGGCGGCGTTGAGTCGGCCCGGAATCCGAGCGACGGAGCCGTCGACAGCGCTCTCGATTCGGTCGACCTCCTCGTCGGTCGCCTGATCGGAGACGACGACGCCGTGGCTGTTGCCGACCGCGAGCGAGCCGACCGTGCCGGAGCCACCGACAGTCGTCTCGACGGCCGGCACAGCCAGCTCTTCGGCGAGCGACGCCGTCAGGTCGTCGTCGACGCCGGGGTCGATCAACAGCACGTCGTCCGTCACACGTGCGTAGACACCGACGTACGACGACCCAGTGAATGAGACACGGAGCACGCCTACGTCACGCCGGTTCCGCCTCGACGACGACTTCGCCGTCCTCGTCGAAGCGCGCGGCCCGGACCCGAATCGAACTGGGCGGCTTGCTGCGACCGCGCTCCCAGATCGCTTCGTTCAACGAGGGATCGAGCCGAACCTCCTCGTCGTCGACAGAGAAGTGCTTGCTCAGGTGGTCGCGGATCAGCTTCATGGCGCGGTCTGCCATCTGTCCGGTCGGTGCCTGTTTCGCGTCGCGGAGCGGGATCGTGACGACCCGCTCCTCGAAGTCACTCGCGCTCATCTCACTCGTCCGTGTCGCTGCGCCGCCAGTGGCGTCGCTTCGGGTTCCGCGTCGTCTCCATGTCCGTCTTCATCATCACCCACGCGGGCACCCGACTGTTCTGGTTCTCCAGTTTCCCCAGCCGCTTCTTCTTCGCCTTCGACTTACCACTCATGCTGACGAGAGCGTTCGCCTGCGGGACATATATTCTTGTTCATCGGGGTTCTCTGTGACTACTGCCTGTGGTCCACCGCGACTGCCGTCTGGGCTCCCCGGCGACTGCCGTCTGGGCACCTCCGCAACCGAGTCGAACTGTCGCCCCCGGAGACGGCTCCGCCCGGTACTGGACGACGAGTCGCCGACGAAAGAGAAGACACTTTTACGCACCAATCACACCGGCGTGCGTGTCACGCGCTCGCTCGCTCGTCGGAACGACAGGTGTGGTGTTGCTGCTGGCTGTCGCAGTCGCACTCCTCGCGCAGTCGCCGGCCGTCGGCCAGTCTTCGGGTGACCTCCTCGCGCAGTCGCCGGCCGCCGGAGGGTTCCAAGGTGCTGGTCAGTTCCAAGGTGCTGGTCAGTTCCAAGGTGCCGGTCAGTTCTCAGGTGCCGGTCAGTTCCCGAGTGCCGCACAGCAGACAGACGCCCCGCCAGTCTGTGCGGGACACCAGTCCATCGAGGCGAACGGTGTGACGGTCGTCAGCGTACAGGGTGCTCGCTTCGGCGCGAACAGCGGGAAGGAGCGGGCGCGTCTCGTCGCGCTCGGGCCGGGGGGTGAGATTCTGTGGGTCCACGACAGCGGACGCGAGCAGGGCGTCGTCTGGTCGTACGACGTGGACCCGATGGGCAACGGCAACTTGTTCGTCACAGCCACCCGGCCGGGGAAGACGCTGCTGTACGAACTGTCGGCACGGACGGGTGACGTTGTCTGGTCCGAGGTGTTACCGTTCACGGACACACACGACGCGGACCCGCTCAACCGCACGCACGTCGTCGTCGCCAACATGCGGAACTACGACGAGGAGGAGGGGACCAACGACGACCGCGTGGTGATCTACGACCGCGAGGACGACGAGATCGAGTGGACGTGGCGGTTCGCCCCGCGGTACGACCGCTCTGTCGGGGGTAACTACACGGAAGACTGGACGCACCTCAACGACGTCGACCGCGTCGGTGACGACTTCCTGCTGTCGCCGCGCAACTTCGATCAGGTGCTGCTCGTCGACCGCGAGACGGGCGACATCGAGTTGAAGCTCGGCAGCGACGACAACTTCGACGTGTTGTACGAGCAACACAACCCGGACTACCTCGACAGCCGCGACGGCGACCCGACGTTCCTCGTCGCCGACTCCGAGAACGACCGCATCGTCGAGTACGAACACGACGGCGGCGAGTGGACGCGGACGTGGGCGCTCGGCTCCGAGGAGACCCTGTCGTGGCCGCGTGACGCCGACCGGCTCCGCAACGGCCACACGCTGATCGGCGACTCCCGCAACCACCGTGTGATGGAAGTGACGCCTCGCGGCGAAGTGCTGTGGGAGGTGTACGTCCCGTGGCTCGTGTACGACGTCGAGCGCATCCCCATCGGCGGGTTCCGCTCGGACGCCTACGCCGACCTCGGCGGCTCTCGTGGGCCGACGATGGCCGATATCCGCGGAACCGGCGACTACGACCTCTCCGGGCCGGGCGCGGAGCCACCGACGGACGACCAGCTGGAGTCGTGTGCGAGTGCGCTCGACGACCACGAGGGCGGGTTCGGCTCCGTCGACCTCGGCGGCACACCGACGCCAACCCCGTCGCCGACGCCGACACCGTTCCCGACGCCGACGCCCACGCCGTCTGGTACAGCGGGCGGGACGGTCACTGCCACCGCGACACCGACGAACGGGACGGCGGGTGAGGGGACGACTGTCGGGGCGACGCCGACGACAACCGCGCGACCGTCGCCGACTGGGGACCGGTCACAGACTCCGACACCGGACGCGTCACAGACACCCGCGCCGGACGCGTCACAGACACCCACGCCGACGCCGCTCCCACCCACGACGGTCGCCACACCTGTCCCGGGGAGTGACCGGCCGACGACGGTCGCTACACCCGTACCGACGCAGACTGACGACGGGAGTGAGGTTGTGACGCCCGGGTTCGGGCTCGTCGTCGCGGTCGCTGCGCTGCTCACCGCCGCGGTGCTATCTCGCCGCCGCCGCTCCGGCTAGGAGTGACAGCGTCGCTCGGGGGGACCGACCCCGAGAGTGACAGCGTCGGTTGAGACGACCGAGTCCGCCCGACGGACAGCCGAGACCAGAGACGTGTCGGAACGCTGATTCCACGTGGGGGGCAACACGCTCGTAGCCGACAGTATGACAGCCCTGCCCTCCACTCTCGAACCGCTCGTGTGGCCGTACCGTCGACTCGGGGGACGGGCGGCGGTCCTCGCAATTCTCGTGACGGCGGCGGTCTGTGCGGGCGCGATCGTCGTCGCCGCCGACGCCGTCGCCGCGAGTGTCACCGGAACGACCACCGTCGACAACCCACAGCGACCGCCCGACTGGGCGTGTGAGGACGACGACGACTCGACGGTCGAAGCGTTCGACCCGTGTGCCGCTCCGGCAGAGATCGAAATCGACCGGAGCCGACACGCCGCGACTGCGGTTCGACAGCTGCTCCCGGAGACGCTGTTCGCGGTCGGCGGGGTCTGGCTCCTGTTCACTGGACTCCTCGTCGCCGGCGGGCGTGTCCGGACAGTCGCCACGAGGACGGCGTGGACAGTCCCGCCGTTGACGCTCCCGGCGGCAGCGCGCGCGTACACTGCGACCACTCGTGCGCCGACGGTCTCGTGGTCGACGGACCTCGACTCGCTGGCTGCGGAGGCGCGTGTCGTCGCGTTCGGCGACGGGGTCACGCTCGTCACGGTCGCCGGGCTACTCGGGCTGGTCTGGAGCGGTCTCGTGCTCTACGGGGCCGCACGCGACACCGACGCTGTCTGGTGGGGACCGCTCGCTGCCGTGACCGGGCCCGCGATACTGGGACTCGGCTCCGTTCTCGGCGCACCGACGCCGGGAACGCTCGGAGCCGGGCTGGTGTTGGCCGTGATGGGCCTGCCGTTCGCGCTCGCGCCGGCACGGGTCGCGTCCCTCTCTGCCCGAACGGAGCTGATCGGCTACCGGAACACCAGCGACGTGGAGCCGAAGTCGTGGTACGTGACGCTCAACCGACTGTTCGGACTGGCGTTCGTGACTGCCGGCGTGCTCCTCGCGCAACTGCCGACGTACCTGCTGTGACTGTGCGTGGCTGCCGTAGCCGTGGACACGCCTCGTACTGTCGACCGACTCCACAAGATACTCCCCGTTCTAATTACATGTCATTACCGTGTCGACAGTCAGCTCGGTCGGACGGTCGGACGTGGTGCTGGGAGTCGTCGCTCTCGGACTGCTCGCATTCGTGGCGGGGCACACGACGCTCGTCCCGTTGCGGTACGCGTTCCCGACGGGCGCGCTCGTGGCGACGAGCGCGATGGCCGAGGGGCTGTTCCGTCACCCGCCGACGGATCACCCACAGACAGATCACTCGCGGACGGAGTGATCGACTGCCGAGAGGAACGAGTACAGACGTGACTGAGTCGTTCGAACGAAACGAGTGCGGAATCGCGCCGCGGAGAGAGAGACGCGGCGCGTGCCGCCCTGAGTTGGTCCCCGCTGACGCTTCGGCCCTCCAAGCGAAGCGTCGTCGTGACGTATGGGATAGTCCCACTTAATCCTAGCGCCGGCGGTTCCGTCGGAGGACCGGTGTGGCGAACCAACGACAGTTCGAGCACGTCGAAGTACTCACGACAGTTCGAGCACGTCGAAGTACTCACGTGTCCCACGGTCGATCCACAGCGAGTAGCTCCCGTCGAGCGGCACCGGTGACGCGTTCTCCGGGCGGCCCCCACGAGCGATCCGATCAGTCTTCTCTGGGCCGTCTCGGTACGCGAATACGGTCTCACCTGCCTCCACTGGCTCCCGAAACTCGTAGGTAATCGTGTTCTCGCGGCGGTTCTCGTCGAACACGGTGAGATCGGAGTCCGGTTCGATCGGATTGCCAGACCGGTGTTCGATCCGAACGTAGTTTCGGTCGTCGACGAACGACGCCGACACCGTCGGCCGTCGCTTCTTCGCCGTCGACAGCCACGACGGCTCCTGAACGGAGGTTGTGCCGATTTCCCCGACAGTGTTGCGGATCCGGCGACGCACCGTTCCGCCACGCTCGGGACTGGCGGTGAACGTGGCGTCTATCTCCCGGATGATGCCGTCTTCGTCGACGACAGCCGACCCGGAGAGAGACGAGAACTGTCCGCGGAAGTAGCCGATATCTGTCGTGGAACTGTCGACGCCGGTGACGGTCACCCGCCACCGCGCTGGCTCTTGACGCGCAATCAACTCCGGTTCGCTCCACGACCCCTGATCGAGCACTGGCCGAATCCACCGCGAGAACGTGACCGCGTCTATCGAGTACGCTCGTCTGTCCTCACCGTACGTGAACGCCGAGCCGAGATCTTCCCGCCAGAAACCCCCTCGATTATTGTGGTAGATGGTCACTGCGCCCCCTTCGGAGTACGCCCACTCGCCGAGTGCGACACCGTCGGCGACGCGGTACGTCTGCCGAGTCTCGATCTCCGACCGTGCTGTGTTCACGAGCACCCAGTCGTCCCTGAATCCACGTCGTGTGAGTTCGCGCTGGTGAACGTCCATCAGGAATCCCCTGACGCCCACCTCGGAGAGGCCGAGTGGGTAGGACGGCTCTGGTGGTGTCCCCTCCGTTTCCGTCTCTCGTTCCGTCGGTGAGTCTGTCGGTGAGTCTGTGGGCGTATCGGTCGGCGAGTCGGTCGGTGACGCCGTCTGCCGTCTCGTCGCCGTCTCTGTCGGCGTGGGTGTCAGCCGCCCGCTCTCGCTCGTCGTCCGTGCCGTCGTCCGTCTCGTCGTTCGCGTCGGCGAAGAGCCGCCGTCGCCCGACAGCCGGAGACAGCCTGTTCCGAGTGTCGTCCCGAGTAGTGCGAGTGTTCGCCGTCGGTTCACGCTCAGTAGCTGTGATCTAACTAGTGCCACTTCAATCGTGAACTGCTAGATTTATCTACTCAGAGCACCTATACTGTGTATTCAGTTCTGCTGAAGACCACCATGCCACGACCTCAGACGTACGTCGTCGACCTGTCCGCTGACGAACGAGCCGAACTCGAAGTGATGCTGGCGTCCGGCACTTACAAGACACGGTGTTCTCACGCGTGTGCGGTGTCTCATTACATGCAGATGACGGCTTGACCGACAAGCAGGTCAGTCAAGCAGTCGGGTGCCACCCCGGGACAGTCAGTCGTCACCGCAAACGCTACACTGAGCACGGCCTCGCGGCGATTCATCCCCGCGAAGCCGACCGTGTCTACGAGCGCAAACTCGACGATCCGCTCGTGGTGAGTCTTCGTCAGCAGCGGGAGCAGTTCACCGAGGGAAGACACGTACACACGACATTCGCCGCAGCACTGCGATACGACTACGGCCTCACCGACTACAGAGACGCTCGACTCGACGGCGAGACACTCCGGTTCTTCGTCGAGCCGGCCGAAGTCTCTGTGGGCGGGAACGACGACACGGACTCTGAAGAGCCGCTGTACGGGTACTACTACTGGTTCGCGCTGTGGGAGCTCGCCGAGGGTGTCGACCCGCCGTCAGACCTCACTGTCGCGTTCCGGACGCCGTCGGAGGCGAACTACGACCGTACTCCACGACCGACAGCGACCGGCACCGCCATCGACACTCACACACCCACGACAGACGAGTCCGAGTGACGCTCCCGGTGCCAGACGAGTCCGGGTAGCACACCCGGCGACCTATCGTGGTCTCGTGACAGACGGATCACAACACACTTACGACCACCGAGTCGAACAACCGGGTGGTGAAACGACGCGCGTTCCTCGAGAAGGCCGGACTCGGTGCCGTCGCGGCGACGGCGCTAGCCGGCTGTACAGGCAGTCAGCAGGCCGGCGACGGCTCGGCGAGCACGGACAGCGACACGAGCGCGGACGGCGACACCCCCACAGACGGGGCGACGACCGGCACGACCGCGAGCGGGACGCCAAGCGGCACCCTCCGCGTGGCGACCTACTCTTCGTTCACGGGAGAGGGGACGGCCGGCAACTGGTTGAAATCCGCATTCGAGGCGGAGTACCCGGCGACGACGGTCGAGTTCACGACTCCGGAGAACGGCGTGAACAAGTACATTCTCCAACAGCAGAAGGGCGCGCCCATCGACGCGGACCTCTACGTCGGGTTGAACACGGGAGAACTGGTTCGCACGGACCGCGAACTCGACTCCTCGTTGTTCGCGTCCATCGAGTCCGACGTGGCGAACGTGAGCGAGGTCAAAGACAGCCTCCGGATCGACCCCGACGGGCGGGCGGTGCCGTACGACACGGGGTACATCTCACTCGTGTACAACGCCAACGAAGTGGAGGCTCCCGGCACCTTCGACGCGCTGACGACCGACGAGTACGAGGGAGACCTCATCGTTCAGAACGCCCAGCAGTCCGATCCGGGTCGAGCGTTCCTGCTGTGGACCATCGACGCGAAGGGGGAGGACGGCTACCTCGACTACTGGGAGAAGCTCCTCGCCAACGGGACGACAGTGTTGTCCGACTGGGAGCCGGCGTATCAGGCGTACATGAACGACGAGGCACCCATCGTCGTCTCCTACTCGACCGATCAGGTGTACTACCACGGTGAGGGTGTCGACATCCAGAAACACCAGGTCGGGTTCCTGAACGATCAGGCGTACGCCAACCCGGAAGCGGTCGCGGTGTTCGCGGACACGGACACGCCCGACCTGGCGCGTCGGTTCGTCAACTTCGCGCTCTCGCCGGAGGCCCAAGCGGAGATCGCCGTCCGGAACGTCCAGTTCCCGGCCGTCGCGGGCGTCGATCCCGGCGAGGAGTTCTCGAAGTACGCCTACGAACCCGAGCAGCCGGTGACGTTCACCTACGAGGAACTGTCGGGCAACGTGGACCGCTGGATCGAGGACTGGGCACGAACTGTCGCCGACGCCTGATAGTGATTACTGCGAATGGTTCCACGGACGGCGTCGAAAATCGACGGCGCAGACGCTCTGATCGCCGGCACGAGTCACCACGGCGGTAAAGACTCGCAGTAATCACTATGAGCACGCGTCGACGGCTGTCTGACCGACTCGTGTTCCCCGCGGCGTTACTGGCGACGCTGTCGGTGTTGGTCGTCGTGTTCTACTACCCCGTGTGGAGTGTGTTCGACGCCGCGTTGGGAGACACTGGCGCGTTTCTCGCTCGCGGTGAGGCGACCGGCCTGTTCGCGCCGATCCACGACGTGCTCGCGGACCCGTTCTACACGGGAGTCGCACACCACCTCTTCACCGAGCCAGCCGGCGTTCCGGCGGGTGTGCTGGCGTGGCTCGCGGACGGCGTGCAGCTCGTCGGCTTCGGGCTGTTCGGGTTCACTGCCTACCAAGCCGCGCTGTCGGCGCTCGCCAGCGTCGCGCTCGGGCTCCCGGGCGCGTACGTGCTCGCTCGCTACGAGTTCCGCGGGCGACAGACACTCACCTCGCTGACCATCGTCCCGTTCGTGCTGCCGTCGATTCTGGTCGCGGTCGGGTTCCAAGCCACCTTCGGACAGACCGGACTCGTGAACGACCTGCTCGGCGCTGTCGGACTGGGGCCGGTCGACGTGCTGTTCCAGCTCCCGATTATCGTCGTCGCACACGCCTTCTACAACGCCCCGCTGGTGACGCGGCTGGTGACGGCCGCGTGGGATGGTGTCGACCCACAGCAGGTCGAATCCGCGCGAGCGATGGGCGCGAGCCCGCTGCGTGCGTTCCGTGACGTGGTGTTGCCGCAACTGCTCCCGCCGCTGTTGACGGCCGCGCTGTTGGCGTTCGTGTTCTCGTTCATGTCGTTCCCCATCGTGCTCGCGCTCGGCGGACTGCGTCTCCCGACCGTCGAGGTGTGGCTGTACGCGAAGGTGCAGTCGCTGGAACTGGACACGGCCGCTGCGCTGGCGACGCTGGAGACTGCCCTGTCGCTGGTGCTCACCTACCTCTACCTGCGGTACGAGGCGTTCCAAGTGACCGCCTCGGCTGACGGCGGTCGTCGCTCGCGTCGTCCGTTGGTCGACGGTCTCCGGAAGCTGGCGGACCCGCGTCGCCTGCTGGTGTTCGGCTACGCCGTCGTCGCGGCGGTCGTCTTCCTCCTCCCGGTCGTGAGTCTGCTCGTCGAGAGCGTGACCGGTCCCAACGGTGGATTCACCACGAGCTACTACGAGTTCCTGCTCGCCCGGCAGTCTTCGGCGGCAGTCGGGACGGTGAAGCCCCTGCCGGCGATCCGCAACTCGCTCCTGTTCGCGCTAGGGACGCTGGCCGTCGCCGTGCCGATGGGTGTCGTCGTCTCGCTAGTCGCCACCCGCGGCGGTCGCTGGAGTCGACTCGCGGAGGCGGCGCTGTCTGCACCCATCGCAGTCAGCGGCGTCGTCGTCGGACTCGGACTGCTCCAGACGCTGGTGTTCGGCGTCGAGCTGTTCGGCCAGCGGGTGACAGCGACCGGACCGATCGCCATCGTCGCAGCCCACGCCGTCGCCGCCTACCCGTTCGTGACGCGGAACCTGACGCCGGCGCTCGGCGGCATCGACGACCGCGTGGTCGACGCCGCGCGCTCGCTGGGGGCCTCGCGGCTCCGCGCGCTCGTGACCGTCACACTCCCGCTCGTGGCCGCGCCGTTGCTGGCCGGCACCGCCTTCGCCTTCGCAATCAGCGTCGGCGAGTTCGACTCGACGATCTTACTGGCGGAGGGGAGCAGTAGTTACACGATGCCGGTCGCACTCGAACGGTACGTGGGCAACCGATCACTCGGGCCGAGTCTCGGCCCCGCGACTGCGATGGGGAGTGTGCTGCTCGTCGTGACCGCGGCCAGTTTCGTCGTGATCGACCGTCTCGGGGGGCGGTACGGTGGCTGATACCGGCGGAGCCGGTACGGTGGGCGGCGGCGACGAGGCCAGTGACACAGGTGGCGGGAACAACGATGTCGGTGACGCAGGTGCTGCCGACACCGGCGGAGCCGGTGTCAGACTCGACGGGGTGTCAGTCGCGTTCGGCGACGTACAGGCGCTGTCGGACGTGAGCCTGCGTGTCGCCGACGGGGAGTTCTTCACCGTCGTCGGGCCGTCCGGCTGTGGGAAGACGACAGCGCTCCGTACGATTGCCGGGTTCGAGACCCCCGAGCAGGGGACGGTCAGCATCGACGGATCGGTCGTGACAGAGGCCCCGCCCGAGCGCCGGGACACGGGGGTCGTGTTCCAGAACTACGCGCTGTTCCCGCACATGAGCGTCGCGGAAAACGTCGCGTACGGACTCCGCTACCGCGATCCGCCGCAGGGCCGCGACACGGCGGCGCGGGTCGCGGAACTGTTGGAGCTCGTCGACATGGACGGCATGGGTGACCGTGATCCGACCGCGCTGTCCGGCGGGCAACAACAGCGTGTCGCGCTGGCGCGCGCACTCGCACCGAGTCCGACCGTGCTCCTGTTGGACGAGCCGCTGTCGGCGCTCGACGCGCGACTCCGCCAGCGACTGCGTGTCCGCATCCGCGAGATCCAACGAGAACTCGGGATCACGACGGTGTACGTCACCCACGACCAGGCGGAGGCGCTGGCTATCAGCGACCGAATCGCCGTCGTCCGCGACGGCCGTGTCGAACAGGTCGGGACACCAGAGGCGGTGTACCGACAACCACGCACCCGGTTCGTCGCGGCGTTCGTCGGCGAGAACAACGTCTTCGACGCCGAGGTGGTCGCTACGGATTCGACCGCCGAGTCCATCGCTACGGAGACGACCGCCGAGTCCATCGCTACGGGGACGACCGCCGAGTCTACACCGCGGGTGTCGCTGGCCGGCGAGACGATCACACTCTCCGGTCCAGACGACGACTCGGCGGCAGACCGAGAGCCGGTGACTGACGAGGTCGTGTCCGGTGACGGCGTCGTCGTCTGCGTTCGGCCGGAGGACATTCGGATCGGTGGTGGTGACGTGACTGTCACGGCGCGGGTCGACCACGTCGAGTTCCTCGGTGACGCGTACCGCGTCCACTGTGCGTGGAACGACCGGACGCTGCTCGCCAAGACGAGAACCGATCCGCGGCGCGAGGACGCAGGTGCAGGTGAGGCGACGGTACAGCTCGGGTTGGACGCGAGTGACGTGACAGTCGTGACGACGGAGACCGGAGACGCGCGACCGAACGGGTAACACTGACCGGTAGAGGTCGGGGACGCGCGACCGAACCGGTAACGCTGACCGGTGGAGATCGGAGACGCGCGACCGGACACACCGGCGCACGGAGAGCGCCGACACTTGCTGCCGGACGGACACTCGCGGTCTCCCGAGAGCGTCGCCGTCGGACGGACAGCCGCCGCGTGCCGAGAGCGTCGGACACTTGCCGCCAGCGAGTCACGGTCAGGTATGCCCGACCGCGGGAAGATCGACAGCGAGACGTTCACAGAGCTGATCGCGCCGAACCTCGGAGCCGACCGGGAGGACGTGGTGATCGGACCACAGCACGGCGTCGACTTCGGCGTGGTCTCGGTCGGCGAGCAGGCGGTCGTGACGGCGACCGATCCGATCTCGATTCTCCCCTCGTTGGGGTTCGAGCGCGCGGGACGGCTGGCGCTGGACATCGTTCTCGCCGACGTTGCAGTCTCCGGCATCGCTCCCACGCACGCGACGGTGAGTCTCTCGTTGCCGACGGAGATGTCCGACGCACAACTCGGGGAGATGTGGCGTGGCATCGCCGGCCACGCCGACGCGCTCGGTGTCTCACTGGTCGCGGGCCACACCGCGCGCTACGAGGGGGTCGACTACTCGTGGGTCGGTGCGGCGACGGGACTCGGCGTCGGTGACCACGAGGAGGTGATCCGACCAGACGGCGCACAGCCGGGCGACGAGATCGTCCTCACTACCGGCCCGGGCGCGGAGGTCACTGGACTGTTTGCGACGCTGTTCCCCGACGCGTTCGATCTCGCTCCCGAGACAGTCGTGACTGCACAGGAGCGCGTGAGCGACATCCTCGGCGTCGCGGACGCGACCACCGTCACGCGAGCCGGCTCGCCGACGGCGATGCACGACGCGACGGAGGGCGGCGTGATCGGCGGACTCGCGGAGATGGCGACCGGAGCCGGCCACGCGTTCGTCGTCGAGCGCGAGCCGGCCCCGATCAGACCCGGCGTGGAGGCTGTCTGCGGTGCGGTCGGGCTCGACCCGTGGCGCGTCTCCAGTGCCGGGAGTCTCCTCGTCACCGCGCCGCCGTCGGAGACGACGGCTATCGTCGACGGACTGGAGAATCGTGGGACGCCAGCTGCGGTCGTCGGCGAGGTCAGAGCGGCCGACGAGCCCGGCGTGGTGCTCGACGGCGAGCGCGTCTCGCCGCCCGCGAGTGATCCGGCGTGGGACGCGATGGCGCGACTGCAGGCGTCCGTGGAGTGAGACGCGACTGTCACACAGGACTGCAGTCCGTGGAGTGAGACACAACGTCTCACAGCACTCGTGCCGGACAGTGAGAGACCGCGGGCTACTCCTCCTCTTGTGGTTCGAACTCCACGAGCGTCAGGTCGCGGTCGAGCGCACAGAAGTCGTGTGGTGGATCACCGTGGACGTCGGTGATCCGGTACTCTTCGTCGAACTCCGCCCCGTCCGGCTCACAGTACGGGTGGCTGGGACACTCGACGTGGGGACACGCGCCAGCCAGCGACGACTTGCTGCCGGCGTACGCGGCCTTCGACGGGACGTTCGCCGTCACCGACGCCGGTTCGACCTCCACCGCCCGGACCCCGGTGTCGTGGACCGCACAGTCTAGTGTCTGTGTGTTCTGTCGCACGGTGGTGACGCGGTAGCGCCGCCCCTCTGTCAGGTTGAGACACTGGCCTCTGTACGGACACCCCTCGCAGGCGTCCGACTCCCCCTGGTAGACGAACTCCGTTCCCTCCGACGCGAGCCGTGTGCCGATGAGTGTGACTGTCGCCATACCACCTCGTTCTCGGCTCGCGTGTTAAAACTCGGCGGCGTCCGGCCGAGTCGCACGCGATCTGGAGGTATCCAGCCGAGCACACGCGACACGGCAGTATTCGACCGAATTTCGGCCGACACGACCCCATTCGGCTGAATCGGATTCGTCGCCAGCCGGATAACTAACGCGCATAGAACGAACACAACAGTATTATGTTCGAGCATTTCGAACTCGCGTTCGATGACGGACATCGTAGCGACGACACCGGGGTTGTACCCACTGCCCGATCCAGCGAAGCGCGATCTCTCGGAGCTGAAGGGTCACCAGAAGGGAGACCTGATCACCGGCGACGAGGGCGAGGAGGTAGCGGCAGTCTACGACGACGCACGCGAGACGGTCGTGGCCGAACAGCTCGCAGCCGGGCTCGACAGAGTGGTGGAGGGACAGCTCCGCTGGGACGACATGCTCGCCCACCCGCTGATCGTGAGCGACGCGGTCGATCCGGGCGGAATCGTGCGGTACTACGACAACAACAACTTCTACCGCGACCCGCAGGTGGTCGAGGAACTGTCACCCTCGGGCGACGTGGGCGCGGAACTCACCGCCGCGCGTGAGTTGCTCGACCGCGAGGAACTGTCGGGCGCGGACGACACGACTGTGACGGTCGAGGACGGAGCCGCGACGAAGGGCGCGAGCAGTACTGACAGTGGAACTGGCGCTGACAGCACGACAGCCACGACAGACGCCAGCCTCCAGGCAGTGTTGCCGGGGCCGTACACGCTGGCAGAGTTGGCGACAGACGACTACTACGACGACGAGGCGGAACTGTTGGCAGCAGTCGCGGATCTGTTGGCGGCGGAGGTATCGTCGTTCCCGGCACACGAGACGCTGTACCTGAACGAGCCGTCGTTCGTCGTCTCCCCGCCGGGCGACGGGCTCGACGAGCGTGCCAGCGAGGCGGTCGACACCGTAGCGTCCGCGACAGACGCATCGGTCGTCGTCAACACCTGCTGGGACGCCTTCGCGGAGAAGCCGTACGCGCACCTGTTGGACGCGGACATCGACGCCGTCGGCTTCGACTTCGTGAGCGCGGACAGAGAGGCGAACCTCTACTGTATCAC
>CAKZQY010000222.1 GCA_937142015.1 uncultured Halobacteria archaeon | reverse complement strand
GCCCGATACCGCAGAAGCCACGGAAAATCACTACGCACGACCGTATGAGACATTGTGGAACCCAGACCGAGACGGAGTCGCATCACTGTCCTTGTGATACTGTCGGTCGCAAGAGCGTCAACTGGAGGTCGATAGATCCGAGGTGAGACGTGCTGGAACTCCGGTTCTGACGCAGCCGCGTTCACCGACTTGTGACCGACAACACGAGTAGTGCGTTGGAGAGTCCGTCTCACATACGATCCGAATTCGAATGCCAACCTATTTCACACCGAATTAAGTATGTACCGGTGACCAGCGCGTACGAGACGACCGAGGGGGTGGCTGGTCTCTGTAGGTCGACGAGACCTAGTCAAGAGGCCAACCAACACAATTAGTCGGCTCGTACGTACCAAGAGGAGCGACATATGACGACCGAGGGCAATCAGGATTCACGGCGAAGGACTCGCGCAGTATCACCAGTTATCGGTATAATCCTTATGGTTGCAATCACGGTGATACTAGGAGCGGTCATTGCGAGCTTCGTACTGGGCATTGGAGTTGGAACCCAGAGTCCACAAGCGAGTCTTACAGCAGCGGATGCTGACGACACCGAAGGCCCGGGAGGTGGGAGCACACTGTTCAAAATCACTCACCAGGGTGGCGCAACACTGGACGTAGCTAACCTGAATGTCTCAATTGAGAAAGCGAACGGCAACGAAGTCCTGCTCGGATACGATGGATCAGAACTGAGCGACGGTGTGCCGACCACTGGCGGAGGCTCTACGTGGCCAAAACTTCAGATCAACAATCAAAACGTCTCGTCTGGTGGCTCACTCACTGTCGGTGATACGATGACGATACTGGAGAAGCCCAGCATAGACACCGGGTCAATCAGTTCTGGTGAAGAGTACCGAGTTGTCATCACTCACGGCCCCTCTGATAGTGTACTCGTAGATGCTGTTGTCGTGGTGAAGTAGGCTGGCCACGCACATCTGACTAGCTGCCTCTCGTCTACAAAGAGAGTTCGCGCGACACGGACCATCGCGTCCGTGGTACTTCACCAGTCACCTGCTGCCACGCCGTCTTGCAGCGGTGACGAGGAGAAAGCTCACAGCTTCAGTCCTGTCTTTACCCACAATTATTGGTCGCTGTGATCGATAGAGCGATTCTCGACAGAGATTGGTCGTGGGTCGAGACCACACGCGGCCACGGGCGACGGCAGGGACAGGCTGACATCGAGAGTCGAATCAGTGTGTGGTCGCCGTTCGGATTTCCTTGCAGCCCCGGGCACAGTCTCGAATTCTCGAGTTCGTCCCTCTCTCGGCTGCCAGCCCTCCGCTCGTCCGTTGTGCAACTCGTGGGTAAGAGACAGATTTTAACAGTGGGAGGGGGTCAAGAACTGGCGATACGCCAGCTCAGTCTCAGAAGTGGAGTCCGACGAACGCGACCGCGACCCCGAGCACGGCGAGTGAGTTGAGCAGCACGACCTCGCGGCTGTACTCGTGGAGGCCACCCTCGCCGCTCTCCTCGGCCGCCTCGACACGAGGCACCAGCACCCAGCGAGCGTACGCGGCAGCGGCGACAGCGACACCGCCGGCGACCAGCGTCGTGAGGATGAAGAAGTCGAAGCCGGCGAGCATCCCGGTCGCCGCCGCGCCGATGAGCCCGACGACGCCGAGCACGACGCCGACGAGGTGGTACTGTGGGAACACGCCAGTGACCAGTCGCGTCGCGTCCACCTGATCGAGGTGGGTGAACGCCGCCGGCGAGGTGACGAACGAGAAGAACACCATCGCACCGAGCCAGACTCCCAACGCGAGGTCTGCGAGGAGCCTAGTGAGCGACACGAGCGTCTCCATACGTCACCGTGCGGCAGGTGGTGGCTTGAACGTCCCGTTTTTGACTCCCCGCCGAGCCACCCGGCGGCGCGAGGAGACGTGACTAGTCGACAGGAGGAGCCACTGCAGTGGCCACTGCCACGACTCACTCGGCGATCAGAGTCGCTGCGCAGTAGCGCCTGCTCGGGGGTATCGAACCAGTCGCTCGTGACTCGTCGTAGTTTACCGCGAGAAGAGAGCGCCGCCGCGGTCGAACGCGCCCTGTGCGCTCACACGACCGGTGCCGGCGTCTCGGTCGCTCGTCCGTGTCTCCGCTCCGTTCGCTCCGGAATCGGCCTCTGTGCAGTCCTCGTCGCTCTCGGCGCTGTCACACGGCGGGCCGCGTGTGAACACGCCCTGTGCCGTGACTGTGTCTCGTCGGTGTCGTTCTGTCGGTTCGTCTCGGTCGTCCGCGTGGGTGTGGTCTGTCATGCTGACTCCGTGTGACACGGGAACGTGCGGCGTGCCACCGCTCCCGTGGTAGCCTGTGACAGACTGCACGTGGTGGGGCACAATAAACTCACTGGCGAGTACCAATGTTGCGGTCGGTCTCCCACGACGGCCGCAGCGCCGCCGAAAGCGCCTCTGCGGGCCAGTGATCGACTCGACGAGAGCAGTCGGCACGGAAGTCCGCAGTCACCGCGATCGGGCAGTCTGTCTATAGTCGCGGTCGTCAGTCCGCAGTCGCGGTCGTCAGTCCGCAGTCGC
>CAKZQY010000221.1 GCA_937142015.1 uncultured Halobacteria archaeon | reverse complement strand
TGAAACGAGAGGTTGGTTCGACGCGATCCTAAGTTACGACTCATCGGCATGAGCGACGGTACGATTTCGATGGCGTCGTCGGATCGTGGCTCGCGCGTGTTCACGTCTGTAATCCAGAACGGCCGTGGGCTATATCCTGCCGCCGAGCGCAAGACGACCGCATGGTGGTGTTCCAGTTGTTGTTCGCCGGGCTCGGGGCAGTCGTCACCGCCGTCGGCGTGGCGTACCTCAGAGCGTACTGGAAGCTCCGTGGCATCGACCCGACGGACGTGATCGCAGTCTCCGCCGATCAGGAGGGAGTCGAACTGGAGGGGAGAGCGTATCCAGTCGGTGAGGCGTACCAGGCCCCGTTCAGCGGCACAGACGCGATTCTGTGTGAGTGGTCGGCCGAGCGGTACGACACGCGGGGTGACGATTCGAGCTGGCGAACGATCGACTCCGGGCAGGAGTACGCGCCGTTCCTGCTCGACGACGGCACGGGGGAGATCGTCGTCGATCCGAACGGAGCCGAGTGGACGCTCGACCGCGATTTCGACGTTCAGACCGACCCAGAGAGCCAGCCACCCTTAGAGATTCGTCGCTACCTCGAAGACACGTCCGTCGACTCGCTGTACCGCACGCCGGAGGACGAGCGCCGCACCGAGAAGCGTCGCTACCGTGAACGCCGGCTCGACGCCGGTGATGAGGTGTATGTTTACGGGCCAGTTCGGGAGGGCCCGATCAGAGGCGTGCCCGACACGGAGGGCCGTCCGGTGATAAAGTCGGATCAGGCGGCCGCGGAGCCCGCCGTCGAGGGCCGGGCGACCACGATGCTCACGCCGGGTATCCTCCCGGGGGTCGGTGATCCCGAGGAGACGTTCTCGCTGGGCGCTGCCGGCGAAGTCGACATCTTCACGATCTCGGACAGCGGCGAGGCTGCCGCACAGCGGAAGATGTTGAAACGCGGGGCGATGGTCACCGTGTTCGGACTCTTCGTCGTCGTCATGGTCGTGCTCGTGCTGCTGTTCGGCGAGCCCACGAACACCGCGTACGCGCTCCTGTGAACCCTACTCGTCGCTCGCTGGAACGCTACCCGTCTCTCGCACTGACGGTCGCAACGCTCGAGTCTCACCCCTCGCGCTGGCGGTCGCAACGCTCGACTCACCTCTCGCGCTGGCGGTCGCAACGCTTGAGTCTCACAGACGCCAAGGCCGGCTGATGACGACAGTCTGTCTCCTCGGCGGGGAGGGTACGGACCTGCGGCGGGAACTGCTCTCGCGGGAGACGGCACGCGAGGCGCTGACGACGTACGACCTCTACAGCCCGTTCGAGAACACCGTCGCACTCCAGACGGTCAGTCTCGGCACCGCAGTGTCGCTGTGTAACGACCTCGACTGGTACCTCTCGCGGTTCGTCGAGGAGGCGCTGATCAGAGAACCGAGCGTCGACGACGAGGAGTGGCTCTCGCGTGACCTCGCGGCGGCGATCCGGAACGAACGTGTCGATCCCGAGGCGACTGGTCGCCACCTCCGCGTGTACGGCCTCCGTGACGGGACGCTGCTGGACCCGATGTACCTCGCGCGAACTGGCGGCGGTCGACCGAGCTACGACCTCTACGACGTCGAGGAGACTGTCACTGTCCGTGTGACTGAAGAGGAGTTCACCGAGCCGATGTGAACTGTCTGTCACACGTGGAGCGCAGTCGGGGCCGAATTGGGGTTCCAACGCGCCTCACACCGAGTGTGCCAGTCTCGCATTCGACAGAACCGGGACGAGACGCGTTGGAACTCCGAGTGAGACACAACAGTGTATCGACACTCGTGACCGACAGTATCACCGACAGTTCGGGTGGACGGGGTCGGCCGTCCGTCGGCAGGTCACCGCGAGGAGGTCGTCGGCGTCCGGGAAGTGCCGCGACTGGTAGTCGACGTACTGGACGTTCGTCACCGTCCCGACGTACTGGAGTCCACCGTCCGGCGTCCACGAGCCGACGTGAGCGAGTCGTCGACTGTCGGGTGGCTCTCCAGTGGTGTCACAGTTCTCGACAGGTTTGCGGAGCGAGATCGTCGTCACGGGACAGAGCCGGTAGTCGAGCGCGACGGGCTCGGCTTGGACCGCGACGGGCGTGTGGAGGTGGATCGACCGCTCGTCGCCGTCGTCGTCGAAGCCGGCCGGCTGTTGGAGGTGTGTCCCCTCCACGTCGATCACGGTCGTCTCGTCGATCTGGTCGAACAGCGTCCACAGCCGGTCGACGACCACCGGTGGGGCCGGCTCGGTCTGCTCAACCGGCAGGTAGCTCGCCCGTGACACGACTGTCGACGGTGGCGCTCGTCGTATCAACGAAACGCTGGTGTGTGCCGACCGTGAACGCTCGGAGTCACGACGAACCACGGTCGATTTATACTCGGACGCGAACAACAGGTGGTGTGGTAAGCGCACTCCTCCTCCTCGGAATCGCAGTCGCGGTGTTCGTCGGGTTCAACATCGGTGGTTCCTCCACCGGCGTCGCGTTCGGACCGGCAGTCGGGAGTGGGCTCGTCCCGAAGCTCGCCGCAGCCGGACTGATGACCGTGTTCGCGCTGTTGGGCGCGGCGACGGCGGGGCGCGGCGTGATCAAGACCCTCGGTGGACGGATCGTCCCCTCCTCGGAGTTCACGCTGGTCGTGAGCGTGATCATTCTCTTCTTCATCGGGCTCGCGCTCCTCGTCTCGAACACGTTCGGCGTCCCCGCCTCCACGTCGATGACGGCCGTCGGCGCGATTGCGGGGTTGGGGGCGGCGACCGGCACGCTCCAAGAGTCCGTGATGGCACGGATCGTCGGCTGGTGGCTGGTCGCCCCGGTGATCGCCTTCTGGATCTGTGCGGTCGTCGGACGGTATCTCTACCCGTATCTCGACGCGGCGTTCCGCATCGACCAGACCGAGAGGAGCATCGTGACCTTCGACGGACTCCGGCCACGGATCACGGAGGGAACGACGGGCCGAGAGGTCGTCGGGACCGTCGCCGTCGTCGTCGTCGCGTGTTACATGGCGTTCTCTGCGGGGGCGTCCAACGCCGCGAACGCCGTCGGTCCGCTCGTCGGCTCCCCAGAAGCCAACATGTCGATCTGGGTCGGAATCCTGCTCGCGGGCGGGGCAATCGGCCTCGGAGCGTTCACCATCGCCCGACGGACGCTGGACACCGTCGGCAACGATCTCACCGATCTGCCGATTCTCGCGGCGCTCGTCGTCGAGGTCGTCTCTGCGAGTCTGATCACGTTCCTCTCGTGGATCGACATCCCCGCCTCACTCGCCGTGTCGGCGACGATGAGCATCGTCGGACTCGGCTGGGGACGAGCCACCCGCACTGCGACGATCAGCGACGCCGTGCGTGGCGACCGCCCGGAGGTGTCTGTCGACGCACTCGCTGCCGACGTGGAGCGGACGCCGGGTGGCGAGGGGACTGACGACGAGACCACCGGCAGTGGGGATGACGACTCGACAGACGAGCGCGCGGCGAACGAGGGCGGTCGAAGCGGCGAAGACTCGACAGCCGACACGGGTGATCGAGGCGACGAGAAGTCAGTCGAGCGGGACGGCGGACCGCGCAGTCCCGACGAGGTACCAGAGATGGGCGAGGAAGACGAGGACCTCCTCGCCGAGGACCTGTTCGACCCCGGGACGACCGGACGAGTGATCTTCTTCTGGATCCTCACCCCGTCGCTGTCGTTCGCGGCGTCGTACGCGCTGTTCCGGTTCGTCCCGCTGTAGTCAACACTCGACACCCCTCGGTATCCGCAATCGTGTGTTCTCCTCCGCTGTCTGCGACCGCAGTTCTCTCTCTGTCCGCGACCGTGCTCCCCCTCGTCGTCCGCCACGACTCTCGACGCTGGCTGTCGGCGGTGTGGACGACATCTGTGAACCGCAATCCAACCTCCGTGAATTCACCTCGACGCCGTACTGCGATTCGTCAGCGACAGATTCAACTACTCAGGACTGTTACCTGTGGTTAGGAAAGATGACCCAGCGACACACACAGACCGGCGAGGGCCGACTCGTGCGGCGGTACGACTACCCGGACCGGACGGTTCTCGCGGTGGACCTGTCGGGCGGGGCGACGGACTCGGTGGCGGTCGACACGGTCGACCAGACGGCCATCGTGGTGATCGAGCGGGACGGCGAGGAGGAGGAGTTCGAGTTCGATCTGCCGGGTGAGGCAGTCGACGCGACGGCGAACAACGGCGTCGTGGCCGTGGAGGTGGCGGCGTGAGACTCACTGTCAAGCCGCTGAAGCAGAAGGACGCCGGTCGTCGGCTGGCGGCAGTCGACAGAGCGGCAGCAGAGGAGTTGGACCTGTCGGCGGGCGACTACGTGAAGCTCGTCGGCGACAACACCGCGATTGCTCGCGTCTGGCCGGGCTACCCGGAAGACGACGAGACGGGTGTCGTTCGGATCGACGGCCAGCTCCGCAAGGAGGCGGACGTGGGAATCGACGACACGGTGGACGTGGAGCCGGCAGACGTGGAGCCGGCAGAGCGGATCACCATCGCGCTCCCCCAGCAGTTCGGTGTGCGCGGTGACATCGGCTCGCTGATCCGGAGCAAGCTGTCAGGTCGGCCGGTGACGAAGGGCCAGACGCTCCCATTCTCGTTCGGTCTCGGGATGATGGGCGGTGGCTCACAGGCCGTGCCGCTGAAGGTGGCCGGCACCACCCCCTCTGGGACGGTCGTCATCACCGACTCGACGGAGGTGCAGGTGAGCGAGCAGCCAGCAGAGCAGATCACGGAGGGCGGCACGGCAGACGCGGGCGCGCCCGACGTGACCTACGAGGACATCGGCGGGTTGGACGACGAGCTCCAGCAGGTGCGAGAGATGATCGAGCTGCCGATGCGGCACCCGGAGCTGTTCAACCGGCTCGGCATCGAGCCGCCGAAGGGCGTGTTGCTCCACGGCCCGCCGGGCACCGGGAAGACGATGATCGCCAAGGCGGTCGCCAACGAGATCGACGCCCACTTCCAGACGCTGTCTGGCCCGGAGATCATGTCGAAGTACTACGGGGAGAGCGAGGAGCAGCTCCGTGAGGTGTTCGAGGAGGCACAGGAGAACGCCCCAGCGATCATCTTCATGGACGAGCTCGACTCCATCGCCCCCAAGCGGGAGGACACGTCCGGAGACGTGGAGCGGCGCGTCGTCGCCCAGTTGCTCTCCCTGATGGACGGGCTCGAAGAGCGCGGACAGGTGGTCGTGATCGGCGCGACCAACCGCGTGGACGCCATCGACCCGGCGCTGCGGCGTGGTGGTCGGTTCGACCGCGAGATCGAGGTCGGTGTGCCGGACAGAGACGGTCGCAAGGAGATTCTCCAGGTCCACACGCGGAACATGCCGCTGACCGACGAGATCGACCTCGACGCGTACGCGGAGAACACCCACGGGTTCGTCGGCGCGGACTTGGAGTCGCTGGCGAAGGAGGCCGGCATGAACGCTCTCCGGCGCATCCGGCCGGAGATCGACCTCGAAGCCGAGGAGGTCGACGCCGAGGTGTTAGAGCGGATCGAGGTGACGGACGACGACCTCCGGGACGCGATGCACGGGATCGAACCCTCCGCGCTCCGCGAGGTGTTCGTCGAGGTCCCGGACGTGACGTGGGACCA
>CAKZQY010000220.1 GCA_937142015.1 uncultured Halobacteria archaeon | reverse complement strand
GTGTCGGTGATCAGAGCGTCTGAGCCGTCGGTTTTCGACGCCCTCCGTAGAACTACTCGCAGTAATCACTATGAGGCTCACATCCTGTGGTCGTCGGACACCTACGGCGGTCGTCGTGGCTGTCGCCGTGGCCGTCCCCGACGCAACGCCCGTACTCGGTGAGTCAGCACCCGGAGACGAGACATCAGCCAGCGGGGAGCAGCCGACGGACTCGTGGCGCACCGCTCCAGTGGAGGAGTGCCGTGAGCGCGAGCATGGCGAGCCCGACACCCAGCAGGGCGGGTGTCTCGCGGTACATCCCCAGCCAGAAGAAGTAGCCGAGGTAGGCGACGTGGTACAACACCGGAACTGCTGTCACACGAACGTCGGGCGTTGACGGCTCGAACCCCGCACGGAGGACGGCGACAGCCGACAGCGTCACTGTCGTGCCGAGGACGATCACCTCTGCAGTGAGTGACGGCGTGACCGCCTCCCAGAGTTCGAGCCCGACGATCAACCCGGCGACTGCGAGGAGAATCGTCGCCACACACGAGCCGACTGCGACCGCAGCCGACGCGACGAGGCCGAGAGGACTGTCACCAGACGCCTCGGAACGGCCCTCGCCAGAGGCTTCGAGACCACCTCCACCCGAGATCTCACGCAGACCAACCACGCCGCGAGAGTCTGCCCGTGAGAGTCGCGCACCGAGCAGTGACCACGCGGCGGGGAACAGCGACGCGACGAGGAACCAGCCGACGAAGTTGCCCAGCGGGACGCCGAACCAGACACCCGGCGGTGTCCACTGCCAGAACGGCACCCGGATAGCGACGGCGTCGATTGCCACGTCGATGTGGAGACCGAACAGCCCGACGAACAACGGTCGGACGCGACTACCGACACCCAGCGTCTCGGCGAGTTCGACGCCGCTGTAGACGATGGCTCCCCAGCCGAAGCCGATGACGAGTGGCACCTCGCCGACGGTGAGGACGAACTCCGAGAGACTGTAGACGTACCGCTCGAACCGGAGGATGACGAGCTGTTCGAGCAACACGCCGTAGACGGTCGCTGTGACGAGACGGGCGACGCGCTCGCGGTCCCCGACTGCGTGCCAGAGACTGACGGCGAGACCTGCGAGAGCCATCGAGAGGTTCACGAGGAACACTGATCGTGCCATCTCTCGTCGTCGAACTGTGAGATGTCTGTCACTTAACTGTTCGGCTCGTGACAGACCGTATCAGTCGTCCGTCACGACGTAGTGGAGAAGGAAGACGAACGCCATCGCAACGACGAGCGCGAGCCAGACGCCGAGGACGCTGAAGAAGAACTGTTCACTCGTCGCACGGTTGCCGACGAGCGCGGCGACGCCCGCCGCGATCAGCAGCACGACAGACACCGCCGACAGTCCGGCGACGCCGAGCGACACGAGTCGGAACGTCTTCGCCATCGGGTCGACCGAGACGGCCCAGCCACAAATACGGCCGGGCGTCAGCAACCTCGCTCTGGAGCGGTGAACGTCCGCGCTGCGACCGCTGTGACCTCCGCAGATCACTTCGCTACAGGAGATCACTCCGCTACAGGAGATAACTCCACTACAGGAGGTCCCTCTGTTATAAGAGATCGTGTTCGATCAGGCGGTCGACAGCCTCGCGCAGTCGCTGTTCACTCGCGGCGTACGAGATCCGCGCGTAGCCGGGTGCGCCGAAGGCGTTGCCCGGGACGGTAGCGACGTGTGCCTCGTCGATTGCGCGCTCGGACCACGCCTGATCGTCGTCGTCGACCGGGATCATCGCGTAGAACGCGCCGTCCGGGACGGCGAGCTCGACACCCGCGTCCGCGAGCAGGTCGACCACGAGGTCACGGCGCTGTTCGAACGCCTCGACCATCTCCGTGACAGCCTCCTCGGTGTTCCGGAGCGCTTCGATCCCTGCTCGCTGGACGAAGTTCGTCGCACAGGAGACGGAGTGTGAGTGGAGTTTGCCGGCCTCGCCGACCAGATCGCCGGTCGCGTGGAGGTAGCCGAGCCGCCAGCCGGTCATCGAGTACGCCTTCGAGAAGCCGTTGATCGTCACCGTGCGGTCCGTCATCCCGTCGAGTGAGCCGAGACTCGTCTGTTCGACGCCGTAGGTGATCTGCTCGTAGATCTCGTCGGAGACGACTGGAACGTCGTTCTCCACGGCGATGTCGCGGACCCCCGCCAAGGCGTCGTCGCTGTACACCGCGCCGGTCGGGTTCGACGGCGTGTTGACGATCAACAGCGCGGTCTCCTCGGTGACCGCCGCCCGGAGATCGTCGAGCGCCGGCGCGAGCTGGAACGACGGGGCAGTGTCGACGTGAGTCGTCTCTCCGCCAGCGAGCTTCACCATCGGCTCGTAGGAGACCCACGCCGGGTCGAGCAACACGACCTCGTCGCCCGGATCGACGAGCGCCTGCACGGTCTCGTACAGCGCCTGTTTCCCGCCGGGCGTGACGATCACCTCCTCCGCGTCGGCGTCGATGCCGTCGCCGCGCAGCTTCTCCGCGATTGCCCGCTTGAGCTCCGGCACACCGTTCGAGGAGGTGTACCCCGTGTGGCCGGCGTCGAGTGCCGCCTTCCCGGCCTCGACGACGTTCTCCGGCGTGTCGAAGTCCGGTTCGCCGACCGACAGGTCGACCACGTCGACACCGTCGGCTTCCAGTTCCGCCGCGCGGTTGCCGATAGCGAGCGTCGCAGACGGCTCGACACGACCGAGTCGCTCGCTCGTGTCGTACGCGAACGCGCCGCCGTCAGTTGCAACTCTCCGTCTTCGCTGTCCGTCTCCCTGTTCGTCTCCGTTCGGGTGAAATGCATCAGACATGAGCGAGTTCCTCCACGACATCGACAGCGGCGTCGACAGCCTCGGCACCCTTCCCGACCCGTTCACGCGCCTCCGCGCCGCTCTGTCCCGGCCCGGAGACGCCGAACGTCACCGGCGTGTCCCGGTCCAGACTCACGGCAGCGAGCTGCTCTGCGACCGCGTGACCGATCACCTGATCGTGGTCCGTGTCGCCGGTGACGACCGCGCCGACGACCGCCACCGCGTCTACGTCTGACCGGCGTGCCAAGCGGTCGGCCGCGAGCGGGGTGTCGTACACGCCCGGCACTGAGACGCTCTCGACGACTTCGGCCCCCTGCTCTGCTGCGGCCGCTCTGGCTGTCTCCGCCATCTGGTCGGTGACGGACGCGTTGTACTGCGCCGTCACCAACCCCAGTGCGATGTCGCTCACGTGACCGCCTCCGCCCGCTGGCGTCAAATGCGTACCGCTCGTGGCTCGTCTGGCCACCGTCGTCCGGTCGGATTCCGCAGGTCACTCCCGTTCCAACTCTCGGTCGGCGGGCGTCTCTGTCGTCTCACCCCGCTGTCGGTCGCGGGTGTAGTCGGCCGCGTTCTCGACCGTGTCCGTCTCGAGGAGTCGTTCGAGCTTCCGTTCGAACTGTTCTTCGGTGAGTTCACCACGGGCGTACCGGTCGCGGAGGGTGTCCAGCGCCGCAGCGGTGTCCTCGTCGTCCGGCTCGGTGGCGTCCGTCGGCTGCTCTTCGGACTGGCTGTTCGTCTGCCCCTGCGGCGTCGGAGACATCCAGTCCTGCGCGGAGCTCTCCTCGTCGAAGATCGTCGCCGTGATCGGGACGAAGACGGCGTAGCCGACGATCAGCGCCATCAACCACCACGACTGATCTGTGAACAGACCGACCATCCAGATTCCAGTGACCAAAAGCGAGACGAGGGCGGTCATCTTTCCCTGAGTCTGTTCTGACGGTGTCACGCTGCTCATGGGAGACAGCAGGGCCAATTAGTATTTAAAATCGCCGCACGGGCGCAGGAACCGCAACGTGTGAGAGGACCGCACCTGTCCGCCCGACGGTGTTCGTCGGTCGATCACCAGCAGCGGACCGTCGTCCGATCACAAGAATTGTAACCTGTGCCGCGTGAGAGGGATTCGATGAGTGACGACGGCGACCGTGGGATAGACGACGGCAACGACAGCAGCCGTGAGACAGCCAACGTCGACGACGGTCGTGAGACAGCCAACGTCGACGACGGTCGTGAGACAGCCAACGTCGACGACGGGGCCCACGAGGTAGCCGATGTCGACGACGCGAGCCGCGAGATGGCCGATGGCGACGACAACGGCCGTGGGGTCGGCGGCGGCGACGACGACGATACTGGCGATTTCGACGAGTACACACTCCCAGAACGGCTCACAGGCGGGAGTCGCCTCGCAGGGCACGTACTCCCGGCAGTGCTCGTGGTCACAGTGCTCGCCTCGGTAGTCCGACTCGTCGACCTCGGCGGGCGCGTGTTCCACTGGGACGAGGGTCGTGTCGGCTACTGGATTCTCCGCTTCGACCAGACCGGCGAGTTCTTCTACCGGCCGATCATCCACGGCCCGTTCCTCCCGGTCGTCAACAACGCCGTGTTCGACGTGCTCCCGCCGTCGGACTTCGCCGCGCGGCTCCCGGTGGCGCTGGTGGGTGGACTGCTGCCGCTGACGGTGTTGCTCCTGCGCGACAGACTCTCCAACCGCGAGACGCTGGCCGTCGCGCTCGTGTTGGCCGTCGATCCGGTGTTGCTGTACTACAGCCGGTTCATGCGCTCGGACGTGTTGGTCGCGGCGTTCTCGTTCACCGCGTTCGCCCTCGCAATCGCCGCAATCGACCGGCGCAACGGACTGTACGCGGTGCCGGCGGCGGCCGCGATGGCGCTGGCGTTCACTGCCAAGGAGAACGCGCTGGTGTACGTGCTGTGTCTCGCGGGCGCGGCGGTGTTGATGATCGACCACCGGCTCGTCGCGGTCGCCTCTCGGACGGGCTCGCTGCTCGACGCCGTCGTCGACGCGGGACTCACGGCGCTGCGTGCCCTCGACGACTGGACGGCCGAGAAGCGTGTCCGCACGGCGGCCGAGCGACGCCTCGAACCACACACGAGCGGGGCGGGACGCGACAGGGCTGCCGCGGCGGTCCACCTCGGCGTCTGGGTGCCCGTCGTCACACTCCTCACGGCCGGCACCTTCCTGACCGTCGTGACGTTCTTCTACGCCCCGCGGCCGGATCTGTGGCAGGCACTCGGCGGTACGCGGCCGCTCGCCCCGGTGATCGAAGCCGGCACAGTCGGCGCGGCCGAGAAGTTCGTCGACCACTGGGTGTCCGGCGGCGGCGGCAACCCGTACCTCGCGTTCGTCTGGGACCTGCTCCAGACGCTCGTGTACGGCTCTGGCGTCGTGGTGATCCTCGGCGTGATCGGGTTCTTCGCCGACGGCTACGCCGGCAAGAACCGCCGGCTGGTCGCGTTCACCAGCTACTGGGCGGCGGTGTCACTGCTGGGGTACCCGGTCGGCACCGACATTCAAGCGCCGTGGCTGGCGGTCCACGTCGTCGTCCCGCTGGCAGTGCCGGCGGGTGTCGGGCTCGTCCACGTGATCGACAGCTTCGAGACCTCGCTGACGGCCGAGGACGGGGTCCGGCTCGGCGTCACCGGACTCGTGTTGCTCGCGGCCGCCGGCGGCGTCGTGGTCCCCAACGCCGACTACTGGAACGCGGCCGACCGGGAAGACGAAGAGATCCTCCAGTGGGCACAGCCCGAGAACGACGTGCAGGAGACGCTCCAGACTGTCGAGGCGGTCGCGCGTCACAACGAGGGTACGGACGTGTTGTACGTCGGGACGGAGACGCCGCGGGGAGAGCGGACGCGACTGTGGGTCGGCAACGAGTCGGCACTCGACAGCGCGCCGCCGACTGCCTACTGGCACTCCCGACTCCCACTCCCGTGGTACACGGAGCGGGCGAACGCGACAGTGACGAGTACAGCCCCCAGCGCACGCTTCGACGGGCTCCCCGACGACCCGCCCCCGGTCGTCGTCGCGTACGACTGGGACCGCGGGAACCTCTCGCGGCAACTGCCGGGCTACACCGCACACGAACACGACTTCAAACTGTGGGGTGAGGAGATCGTCGTGTTCCTCGATCGGTCTGCTGTCTCCGCGGCACAGTCCGATACTGTCGGTCACGAGCCGTCGAACCCGAGGTCGACAGAACCGCGGGAGATGCGTTGGAACCCCGAGTGAGACACAACACTGTCTCATAGGGTCGTGCGTAGATAGTTACCGCCGGCTCGACTCACGGGTGTAGTAGCAACGCGGTACCGTCCGGTACTCCGTACCTACTCGAAAATCCCTACGCACGACCCTATCAGACGGTCGTGCGTAGATCGTCATCCGACGGAGAACAGCCCGACAAACGGCTCTGGGAGTGACCGTCCGTTTTGCGGCGTGGATCGCTCGTTCAGACGAACTTTCGAACGGTCATATCGAGCGTGTCGAGATCCAGAATCGGCGCGTGAGCCACGTCCGGGTCGATGTTGACAGATTTCTGGAACGCAGTCTGAGCCTGCCAACAGCCGGTGTTGACGGCGAGCACGTTGTGGTACTTCCCCCAGCCGATCTTGTGGACGTGGCCCGTGTGGAACACGTCCGGCACCTGATCGAGGACGAGGTAGTCGTGATCCTCCGGCGCGAGCCGCATCTTCCCGCCGTACTGCGGCGCGACGTGACGTTTCTTCAACAACTGGTGCATCGCCTTGTGTGGCTCCTCGTAGCTCGCTCGGTCGTCGGGCAACTCCGCGATCAGCTCGTCCAAGGAGACGCCGTGGTACATCAGCACGGAGACACCCTCCACGGTCACGACGGAGGGGTTGCCAGTGATCCGGGCGTCGTGTGCGCTCATGATGTCGCGGAGGTCCTCGTCGAAGGCTGGCTGCGGCTCGGCCAGTCGCACGGCGTCGTGGTTCCCGGGGATCATCACAATCTCGATGTCGCCCGGCACGGACTTCAGCCGCTCCGAGAACGCCTCGTACTGTTCGTAGATGTCGACGATGTCCAACTCCTCGTCTTGATCCGGGTAGACACCGACACCCTCGACCATGTCGCCCGCGATCAGCAGGTACTCGACTTTTTTTGCCTCCGGAGAGTGGAGCCACTCGGCGAAGCGCTCCCACGCCTCGGCGACGAACTCCTGACTGCCGACGTGAACGTCCGAGATCAGCGCTGCCTGCACCTCGCGGTCGGCTGTCGACGGCCGGTACGTGCGGGGCACGTCCGGGAAGTGGATCTCGTCTGCGAAGATCAGCCCCGAGTCGTCCGACAGCGAGCCCTCGACCGCGATACACTCGTCTAACAGCAGTTCCTCGACGGTGTCTGCCAACTCCCGGTCTTTCATCACGAGTGCCGGGAACGTGCCGGTGGTGTCCTCCAACTCGACGAGCCAGTGACCCGACGCCGTCGACCGAATGTCGTTCACCAGCCCGATCATCGACACGTCGCTGCCGGGACTCGTATCGGAGATCGTCTCCGCCGGTCGGTGGTTCACCCGGCCGCGGAGCTGGCCGGAGAGCCGCTCGTAACGGTCCCGGAACACGGTGACGAACTCGTCGTAGCTCCCCGTCCCCGTGCTCTCTCCAGTCACGTCGTTGTCGATCTCCGGTGCCGGAGGATCGCGCTCTCCGACGACTGTCTCCGTGCTCGCCGTCGCTGTCACCGCTCCACCGCTCGCTTCCTGGCCAGTGCCGGGATCGGAGCTGGTACCACTCGTTGTCGGGGTGTCCGTCTCCGGAGCGCTCGGGGTGTTCTCGCCGTCTCCGACCGCATCCGGGTCCGGGACGGGGTCGGCAGCGAGCGCGTCACGGACGTGGTCGGCGGTGAGCTTCACCGCGTCCGCAGGCGCGTGCTCGACAGTCACTTCGAGGGTGGCTGTCGGCGACTCGGACTCGGCGATCAGCGTCACAGCGCCGCGGTCTGCGTTGTAGCCACGGCGAGCGAGCTCCCGCGCGACCCGGACCGGTGTCTCCAGTGGCACGGGGTAGTTGTAGCCGTTCCCAGTGAAAAGCGTAGCGGGGGAGGAAGCGACTTACACCAGCGGCAGCAACGGGGAGTCGATGGAGACGTTCGAGGGGACAGTGCTGGCGGGCGAGTCGTTCGATCCGGTTCGGGGACGAGTCGTCGTCGAGGACGGCGAGATCACGGCTGTCGAGGAGACGACGACGGAGTCGACGGACATCGTGCTGCCAGCGTTCGTGAACGCACACACCCACGTCGGCGACTCGGTGGCGAAAGACGCGGCTGTCGGCCTCTCACTGGAGGAGGCGGTGGTGCCGCCGGACAGTCTGAAACACCGGCGGCTCCGCGAGACGCCACGTGACCGACAGGTGACGGCGATCCGACGCACCTGCCGTCAGATGGAGCGGACGGGAACGGCGCTGTTCGCGGACTTCCGCGAGTTCGGCACTGCGGGTGCGGAGATTCTGCGTGACGCTGTCGGGCCTACGGCGGTCGACGCGTTCGTCTTCGGCAGTGACGACCCCGCGGTGTTGGACGTTGCCGACGGGTTCGGCGCGAGCGGCGCGACTGACGAGGCGTTCGGCGAGCGGCGTGAGGCCGTCCGCGAACGTGGCCGACCGTTCGCTATCCACGCCGGTGAGCCTGACGCGAGTGACATCCACCCGGCGCTGGATCTGGAGCCCGACCTGCTGGTTCACATGGTCCACGCCGAGTCGGAACACCTCGACCGCGTCGCCGACCGAGAGATCCCGGTGGTCGCCTGTCCCCGCGCGAATCTGGTGCTAGATGTCGGTACGCCGCCGATCCGAGAGCTGGTCGACACCACGACTGTCGCGCTCGGCACCGACAACGTGATGTTGAACGATCCGTCGATGTTCCGCGAGATGGCCTACACCGCGAAGCGGTTCGACGTCTCCGACCGAGAGGTGCTGCGGATGGCGACTCGGAACGGAGCCCGCGCGGTGGACGCGGAGTTCGGCCTGATCGAGCCCGGGCGTCCGGCGAAGCTGCTGGTGCTCGACGGCGACTCCGACAACCTCGCCGGCACCGAGTCACCCGTCTCTGCGGTGGTGCGGCGAGCGTCTGGACTGGACGTGAGGGAGTTCGCCGTGTAGCGCCTTCGAGCGTTTCACCCCGGGCCCGTCGCCACTACATCCCCTACCTCGGGGTCGTCGCCACTACATCCGCTTGAGAGAGCAGGAGAACTGAACGCCAGAATTTGAGTTTTGCCTCTCGTCACCACATTTATATATCGAACAGTCGATACCGTACATCGGTAGATGTCGGACCGGACTGTAGAGCAGATCGCAGAAGCGATCGACGACTGCCGGGGGGCCAGTATCCGCGTCGAGGAGCAGTGTCTCGTGTCGACGCTCCAGATCGTCGACTACAACCGTCTCAGTCTGGAGGAAGACTACGGGAAACTCAGGCAAGACGCTTCACGAGGCGAGAGCCCTCCGGTGTCCCCAGAGTGCGAACTGGAGTTCCTCCAGAGTTTCCGCAACTACGTGAGCTCGCTGTACACGCTGTACGAGCACGGCAAGCGGTACCGAAACAAGTTCTTCTGTTCTCACACAGCCGACGGTGACACCTGTGAGGAGTGTGACACGGTGAACCTCGACAGCCTGCGTGACACGGGCGTGCTCCCCGAGTGGACGTTGATCAAGAAGCTCCGAGTGTACACAGATCACTACAGACTTCCCTTGCTCCGCGGACACCTCGCGTTCGTCGGAGACGATGTCGGGCGGGAGAACCTGCTCACGCTGAATCGGGACGGCGAGATCGTTCTGAACGAGCAGCGGTTCCTGGCGTGGGCAGACGAGACGAACAACCGGGACGCCGACGACTACGTCGCGGATGCCGACGAAATCGCTCCGGTGACGACAGCACTCGAACTGTACGACGCACAGGAGGAGTACTACCAGTGGCTCTTCACCGAGGTCGAAGATCGAAACCGAGAGGAACTCGACGAGTACAACCGCCTCGTGCGCGAGCTGAAATCCAAGGTCTGATTGCTGTGTTGATTTATCAATCCCAGTATCGTTAACTGAGACGGAGGTTTTTATACTGACCCGATAATACGTCAGTGCGTGATGAACGAGAGCAGCAAGCGGGTCGTGAGCTCTCTCAGGGAGCCGCGAGGGAGTGTCTCGTCGAAGCTCGACGAGTTCAGAGAGTGGTCACCCGAAACCTTGTCCGACGACGAGGTCACAGAACTCACCGAGCAGCTGGACCGCGAACAGACACCGGTTCCAGCCGACGACTGACCGGACTTTCTCCTCACGGTTCCGACGAACAGAACAGCATCAGACAGTGTGTCGGCCGTCACGGTGGTCGGTTGTCGGTCGCGGTCGTCGGAGTTGATCGACTCGACCGGTCGAAAACGGCTACTGAATCTCCCCGTCCATCGCGTCGAACAGCCGCGACTCCAGTTCTTCGCCGCGGGGAGCAGTCACCTCGCGGGTGCCGTCAGCCTGCACGGCGGGCGGAACACGGCCGCCGCCCATTCGCGCGTGGCCGCCGGCGGAGGCGTTCGGCAGGTCGCCCACAGCAGCGTCGAGCGCGCGGCCCATGTGGACACGGTCGTCACGCGACCGACCAGAGAGGTGGAGCGTGCCGTCTTTGTCGCCGACGACGACGACCGCCGTGACGCCCTCTAGGCCCACGAGTTCGTCCGCAGCCTGCGGGATCGCGTCCGCGTTCGAGACGGTGCCGACGTCGCTGACACCGAAGGAGCCACGAACCTATCGGCCGGCAATCGCCCGGGCTTTCACTTCCAGCGTCTCGGTCGACACGTCGGGGTCTGCGATTCGGCCGAGCAGATCCTCGTCGACACCGGAAGAGAGGTAGCCGGCGGCGTCGAAGTCCTCGTCGGACGCACCGCGCGTCAGATCGCCCGTGTCCGAGAGAATGCCGTACAGCATGCCGGTAGCGATCCACGTCGGGAGCGCGCGGCCGGTGACTTCGCTGTCGTGTTTGTCCGGCGGGACCGGGGTCGCACCGAGAGCGTCACAGTACTCCGCCACGATACTCGCGGACGCGCCGTAGTCCGTCCGCACGTCCGTGAACCGCTCGGCAGAGCCGTCGCCGGGGTGGTGGTCGACGATGGCCGCCGGGAGAACACCGTCCGCGCCGCCGAAGCCGCGCGGCTCGTTGTGATCGACGAGCACGACTGCCTCCGCAGAGATGTCAGTGACGTGTTCGATGTGTTCGAGTGCTACGTCCAAAACAGTTCGAAACGCCCGATTCTCCTGTCGTCGCACCTGCCCAGAGTACTGGATCGTCGCGTCGGTGTCGACCCAGTCGGCGATCTGGGCCACACCGACTCCCGCGGCCATCGCGTCCGCGTCGGGGTCCGGGTGGAGCAGGACAGACACTTCGTCGTAGTCCGCCAACACGGACTGGAGCTGTGCGGCGGGTGACTGACGGTACTGACGGAAGACAGCGGCGAGGAAGACGAGCAACAGCAGGAGTCCCACCCCAAGCGCGAGTACGACCCGGAGGTCCGCCCCCACGACTCCCCGGGCCATCTCTGTCAGTCGGCTCAGCTGCTGTGGGTACATACGTCACTACCGAGTGGACGAGGGCATAAGAAAGTTCACGACTCTTCATTCGCAAGACGGCGTCGGGGTGACGGTGAAATATCGACGACCGTCGACAGGTTCGGCTGCCGTCCGTGGCGATCGCTCCAGCCCCGTCGAGCCGGTGGTTCACCCGCTTCCGACCGGGTCACTCCGACGCGCGGTACGCCTCGACAGCCGCGTGGTACCCCTCACGGAACGTCGGGAACCGGAACTGATAGCCCAGCTCCCGGAGGTAGTCGTTCGCACAGCGCTTACTGGTCTGGATACGACGGCGGGCGGCCGCAGAGAGATCACCGTCTTCGAGTCGTTCGGCCTTCGTCCGCTTGGGCGGGGTGTCGACGCCGCAGGCCTCGGCGAGCCAGTCGGCGAACGTCCACTTCTCGACTGGCTCGTCGTCGACGACGAGGACCCGCTCGCCGCACGCGATGTCGGCTGGCTCCGGTCGGGGGCTCGTCTCTCCGTCTGCGTGTGGATTCTCAGTTCCGTCACTCGGCTCGTCACCGCTGCCATCCGACTCGCCACGTTCGCCACGAGAGGGCGACGTGCCGGTGAGCAGGAACCGAACGGCACCGGCAGCGTCGTCACGGTGGACCATGTTGAGGTAGCCCTCGGTCACGGGTCCCTCGACGTACCGTTCCAGCCGGTATCGGTCGGGGCCGTAGAGTCCGGCGAAGCGTGCGACAGTGCCGTCGATGTCGTGCTCTGCGGCGGTCTCGACCGCGACACGCTCGGCCTCCGCGAGCACCGTCGTCTTCTCCGTCTGTGGCGACAGCGGCGTCGACTCGTCCACCCAGTCGCCGTCGTGGTCGCCGTAGACGCCAGTACTGGAGGTGTACACCAGCCGCGACGGTGGACTGTCTCGGCTGCCGTACTCCTCGATCGTGTTTCGGAGTCCCTCGACGAACACCGCACGTGCGGCGTCGGCACCGCGTCCGCCGCTGCTGGCAGCGAACACGACCGCGTCCGTGTCCGGGAGTGCCGACAGCGACGACGGTGTTGTCACGTCCGCTTCGAGACCAGTTAGTCCGACCGCCTCGACCGGCGCTGGCGAGCGCCGAACGCCGACCACCTCGTGGCCGAGACGGTCGAGTTGGCGGGCGAGTTCGAGACCGACGTATCCACAGCCGACGACAGTGACGTGCATACGCGACTAGCGGGACCGCGAGCGGATGAGTGCCTGGATCTCGGCGAGTTCGTCGAGTCGGAGCCGGATCTGCCCCTCTAGGGCCTGCCGAACGTCCTTCCCGTCGAGGTCGCTGTCGATCTCCACGGCAACCGTGTCCACGTCGAGAATCGCCGTCGACAGCCCCATCATCAGATCGTCCCGGATCTCACTCGTCACCGCCGCTGCGTCGTGTCCGTCGACTGCGAACACTGCCGCGGCGTCCGACAGTGTCGCGTCCCCCACCTCGCCGTCGGAGAACTGCGCGACTGTCGACTCGTCGAGCCCGCTCTCTTCGGCGACCGTCTCGACTCCGTGCTCGTCGACGACGGCCGCGAGCCGGTCCGCGTACGCCGACTGTACCTCGTCGGGCGTCGGATTCGCTGTCTCTGGGACTGTGTCCTGTAACATACCCGTCTGTCCGCGTTCCGTCCGCAAAACGATTGGTAATGACACGAAAAACGACCCGTCGCCCGATCGGTGTCGATCTTCACCCTCCAGCGACTCTCGACTCTGGATTTTTCGACTTTCGGCGACTCTCAACTCTGTGTTGTCTTCGACTTTCGGCGACTCTCAACTCTGTGTTGTCTTCGACTTTCGGCGACTCTCGACTCTGGGTTGTCTTCGACTTTCGGTGACCAGCGACAGTCGTGTCTCTCGGTGCAGCGGCGTCAGCTACGCCGAGACGAGTCGGTCGGCAGTGACGACGCGGACGGACGCCGGGCGTTTGACGAACTCCCCAGTGCTGGCGGCGACGATCTGTTCGACGCCGTGCTGTGCAGCCACGTCGAGCAGTCGCTGGTCGAGCTGTGCGTCGATCACCAGCGCGAACGCGTCCGACTCGTCTCCCGCCAGCGTGTCGAACGCCTCACCGCTCGGCACGTCGGCGACGACCCCGAACTCCCGGTCGACGAGTCGTGCCCGGTTCGTTCCTGCCTCGACTACGTCTCTGACGTGACCGCGTAGCGTCGACGGCGCTGTCTCGCTGTCGCTCGCTCGCTCTCCGTCGGCCGTCGATTCCTCGTCTGCCACGTCGTCAGCCTCCGCATCGGCTGCTGCTCCGTCGGCCTCTGCGTCCGCTGCCACTTCGTCGGTCTCCGCGTCCGCCGTGACGCTGTCAGCCTCCGCGTCCGCTGCGACGCTGTCAGCCTCCGCGTCCGTTGTGACGCCGTCAGCCTTCGCGTCCGCCGCGACGCTGTCGGCCTCCGCGTCCGCTGCGACGCTGTCAGCCTCCGCGTCCGTTGTGACGCCGTCAGCCTTCGCGTCCGCCGCGACGCTGTCGGCCTCCGCGTCCGCTGCGACGCTGTCAGCCTCCGCGTCCGTTGTGACGCCGTCAGCCTTCGCGTCCGCCGCGACGCTGTCGGCCTCCGCGTCCGCTGCGACGCTGTCAGCCTCCGCGTCCGTTGTGACGCCGTCAG
>CAKZQY010000219.1 GCA_937142015.1 uncultured Halobacteria archaeon | reverse complement strand
TGTGACCGTGTGCGGTCTCGACCCTCGATAGATCAGCGTCAAGAAGCCCTCTATCAGCTGATCACGGCGACTGACAGTTGTGGGTAAGAGACAGGCCTGAAGACGCGGGTATTCTCCTTGTATTTTATAAGCCCTGTGCGGATGTGTGTGTGTGTGTGTGTGCGAGTGACTCGGAACTCACTCGCGTTCGACAGTCACACGCGGTTCGTCGTCGACAGTCGCACGCGGTTCGTCGTCGACAGTCGCAGTCTCCTCGGGGTCGGTAACGGCGGCGAGGAACTGGTCGGGGAACTCCACGTGCGGGAGCAACATCGCGTCGTCGAAGGCGACGAGGGTGGCGTCGGCCTCCGCGGCGAGGTCACGGCCCTCACGCAGCGGCGGGAGGTCTGCCTCGCGGCCCCACAGAATCGTGATCGGGACGTCGAACGACGACAGCAGCGGCCCCAGCGCCACGTCGCTGTTGAGGTGGCCAGAGACGAAGGAGGCGGGCGCGAAGCGTGCGCCCGCCTGGTGGGCCGTCCGCCACTCGTAGTCCATCCAGTCGTCGCCCGCCTTCTCCGGGTCCCAGTAGCCGTGATCCGCGTTGAAGTACCGGATCGACGGCTTCGAGCCGAGCAGCGTGAAGAGTCCCTCACCGAGCACGCGCGACCGGAGGAGTTCACGCAGCCACGTCTTCGGCGGCTCCGGACCGCCGGTCGCAGTCGGACAGACGAACGCGAGCCGACGCACACTCACGTCGCCGCGGTCGACCGCCGCAGCCGTGTACGCCGCCGACAGCGAGGAGGCGACGACCGCTGGCTCCTCGTAGCGTCCGAGGAAGTCGGCGAGGAAGTCCTCGTACAGCGCCGCGGAGTAACGCAGCGGCGGTCGGTCGGAACAGCCGAACCCCGGCAGGTCCGGTGCGACGACGTGGGAGTCGGCCGCGAGGTCGTCGAACACTGCGCGCCACTCGCCGCTAGAGCCGGCGGCGTTGATCCCGTGGACCAACACCGTCGTCTCCGCGTCCGGGTCGCCAGCCTCCGTGTACGATACGTCCATCCCGCGCCAACGGAGGGTCTGGTGGTCCCCCGACAGTGGTGGTTCGAGCTCACCGGCGCGCGCCTGTAGCCCGCGTGTCGCTGCTGTCACGCCAGCGGCTGCGAGGAGTCCGTAGCCAGCGTACCGCAGTCCAGATCTGAGACGGTCGAGTGCCATACGGTCCAGTAGACGGCCGTGCGACTTATATTGACCGTGACAGTCTCACGCTCGGTACGTTGATCGTAACAATCTCACGCTCGGTACGTCCACCTGACAGTTTCACGCTCGCCACGTCCACCTGACAGTCTCGGGCTCGCCACGTCCACCTGATCGACAGTATCAGTTCACGACGAGGAAGCGGTAGGTGAGCACCACAGCGAATCCGGCCCAGACGAGGTACGGCACGAGCAACAGTCCGGCCCGACGGTCGATCTTGGCGAACGAGCGGGCCGTGAGCGCGACGAGCGGCACCAGCGCGAGCGCGACGGCCAACGCGACACCGATTGCACGGAGCCCGAAGAAGGTCGGCGTCCACGCGAGGTTGACACAGAACTGTCCGCCGAACAGCGCCACCGCCGCGAGTCGCCGTCTCCCCTCACCCTCGCGGACGACCAGCCAGACGGCGATCCCTTGGAGTGTGAAAAGCGCCGTCCAGACGACACCGAACGTCACCGGCGGCGGGTAAATCGCGGGTTTCGTCAGCTGCTCGAACCACGGCGTCCCGGGCCCGGCCAGAAGCGACGGCGCTGCCCCGACGAGGTTGACCAACAGGATCAGCGCCACCAGCCCGAGCGGCTCCTGCAGTCGGCGTGTGATCCCCCCGACGACCGCTCGGGTGTCCATACCGGCGACTCACAGGGCCACCACATAAATCGGTCCCTCTCTGGCGTCGCTCGTGGGACTCCTCTTCGGTCGATCAACGACTGGGGAACACTCGACGCTCGGGTGACCACTGCCCCAACGAGACAAGCCACAGAGAGCGACTACCGGAGCATCGTGTCGACACCGTGGTCGTCTGCACCCTACTCTCTCGTCTCGAACGTGAAACACGCTCCGTCCGCCCACGAGTCGCCGAGGTGGACGGTCCAGCCGTGTGCTTCGGCGATTCGCTTGACGATGGGGAGGCCGAACCCGGTGCCGTCGTCGCTGCTCGTGACGCCAGCCTCGAACACGTCTTCGCGGTCCGCCTCGGGCACTCCGGGTCCGTCGTCGGCGACAGCGAACCCCGTGGGAGTGGGTCGAATCCGGACAGACACGTCCGTCCCGCAGTGTTCGATCGCGTTGCGGTACAGGTTCTCGAACAGTTCCGTGAGTCGGTCCTCGTCGGCCTCGACGGTCGTCCCAGCCACCTCGCCGGTGTTCAGTGTCGCGTTCGCGGTGTCGACGTGGTTCCACGCCTCCTCTGCGACGGTCGCAAGCTCGACTGGTTCGGGGTCGCCGACGACCTCCCCCTCGCGTGCGAGCGTGAGCAGGTCCTCGACGAGCACCTCCATCCGGTCGATTGCGTCCTGAATCTTCTCGAAGTGTTCTTCCTCGCCCGTCTTGCGAGCCATGTCGAGCCAGCCGTCGGCGATGGAGATCGGGTTGCGGAGGTCGTGGCTGACGACGCTGGCGAACTCGTCGAGTCGTTCGTTCTGTCGGCGGAGTTCCCGCTCGCGCTCCTTCCGTTCGGTGATGTCGGAGTAGATCGCGTAGCCGGCGACGTTCTCCGTGCCGAGCTCCATCGGCACGACGTACATCAGGAAGTCGCGGACCCCGTCGGCAGTCCGCCTGCGACCCTCGTGGCGGACGTTCTCGCCCGCACGGAGCCTGTCGTTGAGTTCTGCCGCCTCCGTGTCCGCCTCCGAGTCGTCTTCTGGAACGACGTACTCGTCGAGGTTCTCGCCCGCAAGTGTCGCCGCGTCGTAGCCGAACGTCTCCTCGAACGCCTCGTTCACGTCGTCGACTAACGGCCCCTCGTCGGTCATCTCGAAGGAGACCACCGGGTCTGGAATGTTCTCGAACAGCGCGGACAGACGGTCGCGCTCGTCGCGCAGCCCCTCCTCGGCTCTGACACGCTGGAGCGAGACGGCGACGTGTGCCATCAACAGCTCCGCGCGGTCCACGTCGTCCTCGTCGAACGCCGCCGTCTCCGTCGCCGTCGCCTGGAACACACCCACGTCGCCAATCGGGACGCTGATCGCCGAGCGGTACGCCTGTTTCGTCGGGTCCGCGTCGCTGTCCGCGGCGAGGTCGTCGACGACGTACGTCTCCATCTCTCGATACGTCTTCCCGGCGAGTCCACCCTCGTCGACGCTCGCTGGCTCGGAGGCGACGTCCTCCTCGTCGGAGACCGCGACCGGGTAGAGCCACTGGCCGGTCTCGTCTGCGAGATCGATCGTCGAGAGGTCGAACGCGAGCACCTCCCTGGCCGCCTCCATCGCGCGGTCGAGCACCTGCGACTCCGTGTCTGCGGCGGCGATTCGAGTGGCGGCCTCGTGGAGCTGCTCGATGGTGCGCTGTGACTCTCTGAGCGCACGCGCCGACTCGATCCGGTCGAGCGTCGTCGTCGCGTACGACACCAACAGCTCTGCGAGCTCCACGTCCGCCTCGTCGTAGGCTTCCGGCTCCGTCGAAACCGTCTGGAACACCCCCACGTCGCCGAACGGGACACTGATCCCAGACCGGTACGACTCCCTGATCGGATCTGCGCGCTCGTCCGCGTGGGTGTCGTCGAGCGCGACCGACTCGCCCGTCTGGTACGTCTCTTCGGCGACGCCGGTGCCGCGCTCGCGTAACACACGGCGGCCGTCGCTGTCCGTCTCGTGGCGGCCGTCGCTGTCCGTCTCGTCGGCGGCAGCCACCTCGACGAACGCGTCGGGGGTCGCCTCCGCGATCACACAGCCGTCGAACTGGAGGACGTCCGCAGCGATCTCCACCGTGTGCTCGTAGACAGTCGCTGCGTCCTCGGCGTCGATCAGGTCCGTCGCTGCGCGGTGTAGCGCCGTGATCCGCTCGCGTCGGCTCCGAGCGTCCGCCTCCGCGGCCAGCCGCTCGCGGATCTCCTCGACGTGGGCCGCGAGCAGCTGTGCGAGCTCTAAGTCCGCCGCGTCGAAGGCGTCCGGTCCCGGCGCACTCACCTGAAACACGGCGTCGTCGCCGACTGGCACCGACAACGCCGACTGCTGATCCGGATCTCTCGACTCTGCGCCGCTGTTGCGGTCCTGCCGGGCGTGGTCGCTGTGTCGGCGGACACGGTCGTCGTCGGCGATACTGTCGACGAGCCGGGGGACGCCGGCAGACAGCGTGTCGCCGGCGAGACTCCCGTCGAGCGGCTCACTCTCGGGTGCCCAGCCGCCGCCGGTGGCCGCGACCGTCTCCAGTCGGTCGCCGGACCTGACGAGAAACAGCCCGCGGTCGAACGCGAGTACGTCGGCAGCCACGTCGAGCGTCTGCTCGTACAGTTCCTCGGGCGAGCGCGCGGTCGCCAACGCTGCGGTCCCGTCGTGGAGCTTCGCCAACTGGCGGCGACGGTCGCGCAACTGGAGTCTGGTCTGGCCCTCGACCGCGTGTCTGAGCTCGTCTTCGAGGTGGACGATCCCGTCTCGGGTCCGTCTGACGAACCCGGAGAGCCACGCCGCCGTCGGCGGCTCCGACTGGTAGGCGACGACTGGCACGCCGCGAGACTGGACGGCCGACAACGACTCCGGGTCGGTCGGCGGGTCGCCGGCGAGCACGACCGCGTCGTGGCTGTCGGCGAGCGCGTCGGCGACACCGCCGCTGTCCGTCCGGTCGACGACGATCCCTGTCCGTGCTGCTAGCGCGTCCGCAGTGTCCGTGTCGCCGACGACCAGCACTCTCAGTGTGCGACCCATGCCTCTGTGCTACTTGCGATAGCGGTGTGACCGCACAAAAAACTGGCGAGAGTGGGTGCCGTCTGCCGCTTTCGTGTGCGTGTCACTGAACTGATCACTCACCCGACGATCTCCTGGAACTTGTTGGTCCCGGCGTCCGTGCCAGCGATCACGAGGTCGTCGTTGGCTTCGACTCGGAAGTCCGGCCCCACGTCCGTCAACACCTCGCCGTCCCGTTCGACGGCGACGACAGTACAGCCGGTCTGTGAGCGCACCTCCGCGTCGCCGAGGGTGCGGCCGACGAGTCCCGGAGCGGCGGTGCGGATCACGTCGACCTGTGTGTCCGGCGAGAGCACGGTCTCGTCTTCCAACACGGCGGAGGCGGTCATCCGGCCGGTGACGGAGGCGAGCGCGAGCACGTAGTCCGCGCCAGCGCGGTACATCTTCCCCATCGCCTCCGGCTGTTGGATTCGGGCGACGATCTCCGTCTCCGGGGCGTGTTCCTTGATCATCAGAGCGACGAACTTCGCGGTCGTGTCGTCCGGGAGTGCCAACACGACCGATCCCGCCTCGTGGACACCAGCCGCCTCCAACACGTCGTGGTCCGTCGCGTCTCCCGCCACGTCGACACCGGGCTGGTCTTCGATGTCGATCACGGAGTGTTCGATGCCGGCCTCGGCGAGTACCTCGGCGACGCGCTTGCCCACCTCGCCGTAGCCGATGATGACCGTCTCCCCGGTCGACACCTGTCGGACGCTGGAGACGGTCATCCCGCGGAGCTGTTCGAGTTGTTCCGGCCGTCCAGTGACCAACAGGACAGTGGAACTGTCGAGGCGCGCAGACGGGGACGGCGGGCTCTGGAACTCCCCCCGGAACCACGCGCCGATGACGTTCACGCCGGTCTGTTCGCGCAGGCCGCTCTCCGCGAGCGTCTCGCCGACGAGCTCACTCCCCCGCGAAATCGGCAGTTCCACGATGTCGAAGTCCTCGCCCAGCTCCACTCCGTCGCCCAACTCCGTCGATACGCCGGTCGTCAGCTTCCGTGCGAGGCTCTCACCGAGCAGCGGACGGGGGGACAACACCGTGTCTGCGCCCGCCAGCTCGTGGTACCGCGCGCGGTCGGGCTCCTCGACGACACTCACGACCGGCACGTCCTCGGCGACCTCCTTGGCGGTCAGGACGATGCTGGTGTCGACAGTGTCGGAGACGTCCGCGACGACGGCCGTCGCGTCCGCGAGGTTCGCCCCCCGCAGCCCCGACAGCGAGTCCGGCTCCGCACGGATCACGCGGTGGCCCCCCTCGTACAGCTCTTTGGCCGTCTCCCGGTCCGGCTCGACGATCACGTACTCCTTGTCGAAGGAGTCCAACTCCGCGATCAGCGTCTCCGCACGGGAGTTGTGCGTGCAGATGACGACGTGATCCGAGAGACCGTCGTCCACCGTCGTCGGCACGGTCGTCGACAACACGTCCTGTAACACCGGAGAGCCGACGACCGGGAGCGCGAGCACGATCAACACCAGCCCGGCCAGGTCCATCAGAATCACGATCACCCGCATCGCGTCCGTGTTCCACGGCGAGTCCGAGCCGTAGCCGGTCGTCGTGAACGTCTCGACGACCACCCGCACAGAGTGGAGAAACGGAATCGGCCGCCCGTCGAACGCCGACATCCCGTAGTCGTAGACGACGGAGAACGCCACGGTGACGAAGACGACGAAGATCGAGTAGTAGACTGTGCGTCGCTGCCACGTGTCCATACCCACCCCGTCGCCGTCGGGAAGTAAAACGGTGTTGCGAACTGGACGCGTCCTCGGGAACCTGCCCCAGTCGGCTCCGTCGTCGCGCTCGGCTCGTGACCCATCAGGTCGTGGGCACGGACGCGTGACCGACAGCGGTCGACCGGTTCAGCCGTCGAGTGCGCCGAGCACGTCGAGGAAGCCGGAGCCGAAGAACGCCTTGTCGAAGCCGTCGGGCACCTCGGCGGCACGCTTCAGTGCGCTCTCGACCTGGTTGGCGTTGTAGCTCGGGTTGGCGGACTTGACCAGCGCGGCAGCGCCAGCCACCTGCGGCGCGGCCATCGAGGTGCCGGCGAGGTAGGCGTACGGTCGCGGGAGACCGAACGACTCGGCCGCGTCGGCCGGAATCGCGTTGTACACGAGGTCGGGCGTGCCGCCACCCTGCGGTACGTCACCGCCGGGAGCGCCGACAGTGATCGCGTTCGTCCCGTAGTTGGTGTAGCTCGACGGCTGGAACCCGGGGTTGTCCGCCGTCCCGGTGAACGGATCGAAGTCGACGGCGGTGGTGGCGGAGACGGACAGCGCCTGTGCGCCCTCGTTCGGCAGGCTGATCAGGTTCTTGTCGTGCTGGAGGTCGGCGCTGTCGTTGCCGGCGGCGATCACCAACAGCGTCCCTTGACTGTTGGCGTACGTCATCGTCTCGTTGAGCACCTTCCCGTAGAAGGAGCCGAGACTCTCGCGCGGGACCGGATACGACCCCAGCGAGAGGTTGGCGGCGTCTGCGCCGACGTTGGCGCTGTACACCACCGCCGCGAGGATGTCCGCGAACGACGCGCCGCCGGTGGCGGAGAACACCCGACAGTCGACGAGGTCGGTCCCCGGCGCGGAGCCGACGACGCCGGTGCCGTTGTCGTCGGCAGCGACGATGCCGCCGACGTGTGTGCCGTGGTACTGTGTCCCCGGCGGGTTGTGGTCGCCGCCGTCGGCAGTGAAGTTCCGCGACAGGTCCACGTTCAGCGACGACTGGAAGTCCGGGTGCGTCTCGTCGATCCCGGTGTCGATGACGGCGACGCGAGTGCCCTCCCCGCGGGTCTGCTCGTGTGCGGCTGCGATCTCCTGTACCTCCTTGTCCCACTGGAGCGCCGACAGCGGGTCCTCCAGCTCGCTCGCGTCCGGCGAGGCTGTCGGCTCCGCGCGCGGCGCGTCGAGCGTGAGTTCGAGGTCCGGCGCGTACTTCTTCACGTCTCCAGACTGTTTCACCGCCGATTCCGTCGCCTCGACGACTGCGAGGTCGACGCCCGGCATCTCGTGGACGACGTCCAGCTCCGACGGGAGCTGCTCGGTCGTGACGACGAACCTGTCTGTCCGCTCTGCGGCTGTCACCGTCGACCCGGCGAACAGCCCGCCCAGTACCCCACCGCTCAGCTTCAGGAACGTGCGTCGGTTGGTGTCCGACATGCCCGGACGAAAGACGAGCACGTATCTAAATCTTGTGCTATAGTAAACTCATTTTGATTCTTCAAAGAGTGGGCCTTCAGTCGTGAACTGCTAGATACCCGATACAGGCCGTCTATCAGTTATATCTAGCAGTTCACCATTGAAGCGACACAACCCGAGTTACTCGGTTTGAGAGGATACCGGGTAGGGTTCCACGGTCTATCTACACCAGAAACTATAACACGGGGATGGCCCAATCTTCTACTGGCCAACGGAGTGCTTGGGACTCATGGACGCGCCTTCCAAACTCACTTTCAGAAAGAAAGCGCTGGAAAAGATGTTGGATAATTTCGGAAAATCAACTGATGATGAAGGGTATATCATTGATGAAGACGGTGAAAGAGTAGAATCCAACCTTGGCAATGAGATTAAAATTGACGACCTTGGTGGCATTGGGAACGCATCAGAGGTCTACATAGAAGACGACTTCAATTCGGCTGCAAAGTTTGTCGAACACAAACGAGAAGGTGAGAATTGATGTGGGACAACGCTATTGATAATGCCTCTGAAGATGTCAGAGAAGTCTTCTCGGAACATTTCCCCACGGACGTACTCTCTTCTACAGAGGATTTAGAATTTGAGGCGGACGCGTTTGGTGAAGATACAGAAAAAGTCCGGATTGAGCAGATAGACGGGCAGAAAACCGCGATTCTAAATTTGGATAGACTGCCTGAAGAAGACGTAGAAGTGATTGCTGACTACTATTTTGGCGAAGGAGGCCTATTTGGGCCTGATACGTGGGAAGACATATCCTTGATGGATGCCGCCCTCTCGGATGAAGAGTTCCAGGAAATTGTAGGATATTTTGAAGATTATCTGGTAGAGAACGATATAAAATTGCTCAAACGGTGCCTCTCTATCCGACAAGATTGGGAAGCCCCGGAGTACACCAGCAAAAAGGAAATGTATGAGAGGCGAAACGAGTTGAGTAAAGAGCAAAACTTTGGGAAAGATGCTCTAACAGTATCGAATTTATGCAGTTCTGGATATTACGATGAAACGGGGTATATAAGAACTCTGTTCAAACGAGTTAACGAGGGTAGCATTAAGGAAGAAAACCCTCACCAGAGATTGTATAACCTAATTTTGGCTGAAGAGCCGTTCACCATCTTCGTATCACCGAGTGATAGACCCCACAAAATAACTGACGAAATTATCGACAAATTAGAGTCCAGTAATTACTATATGATTTCGTTCGACTTTGTTGATGCACGGGCACAAGGTGGTCAGAATAGAGACACTCTCGAAAAAGCAGTAATAAACCTTCATCTATCTTCCAACCTATTGAAATACAAAGTTGAGATCAATGAAAGAGAGACAGTCTATAGGTTCAACCCCGAAGATTTTGAGCAATAGGAGAAGAATAGAATGTCGGTCAGAGATGCAGCGAAATTGTTAGAGGGTGAATCTGGATTATTTACTTTTATACCGCCTGTTGGTTATTCGTATCTGTTTCTAAACGGCGCTCCGCCAATAATATTGACCAAATTCATTGGTGGGAATTACTTATTTTTCGTGATTTTTTCAACTGTTATTTCTTCATTCATTTATAATTATTCGATAGGAAATCCAGACGAAACGAAGAAGTTGATAAAGGGTGCATCCACTCTATCCCTCATTCTACACTTCGTCCTGCTATCTCATATCAGTATCGAGATTTTCAATTTTCTGTCAAATAACAATTCGAAAGTCTATGCCGCTCTAATCCTATTAGGGACATTGATACACATCTCTCTTCTCATAACCCACCGGATTATTAAGCGATACTCAAATGGATATGATAGAGCGTTATAGAGTCGACTGTCTGACGAGACTGAAGTTGTTTCTCACCAATCACGCTCTCTCTGAATGCCCGAAAATCAGAGGTAAAGGTGACACCGTGTATTTATACTTTAACTAGTGGGTCTTCAGTCGTGACTGCTAGACACTCGGAACAGGCCGTCTATCGGTTATATCTAGCGGTTCAGCATTGAAGCGGTATGAGAGGCTAACTCGGATCTGTGAGAAATACTGAGCGTGGCGGTGAATTCGAGCCGTTCACGTGAGTACACACCGGGAATACACTGTTCACCGTGTCCTCCCGGGTGTGCAAATCACACGCGAGAACAGTGGGAGAGAGCGAATATCGACAGACTGAGGGGTCGACGGGAGGCCGAGACCGTGAGGGTCGGTCAGAGGTACGCGGCGTCTTCCAGCAACGCCTTCGCCGGATTGAGCGGCTCGCGCCGGCTGCCGCCGTCGGTTACGATCTCTTCGGTCGTCGCTTCGTCGGTCGTGGTCGGGGTGGGCTGTGTGTCGCGCATCTTACTCACGGGTACTCGTGACTTGGTAAACAATTAACGATCACACGACGAGTCTCGTTTGATACTAACGGAACTGATAGCTGCTCTAGATGTGTGAAGAAACGAGTGTATGAAAAATCCAGCTAGATCAAATATGTTTTCCACTCGTGCGACACTGGATCGTACTCCCGCGCAGACGAGCGGCCAGTGTACTCTGGTCGTTCACTGTGTGGCTCTTGCGGCTCTATTGAATCCGTAGAGAGCATCGGGATTCAGTGTTTCACGGCTCGTTCGACGTTGTAGACTGCGGCGGCGAGAGTGATTTCACGGAACTGTCGGTACCAAGCTCGCGCTCGGACGGCGTCGCCGTTGAACGGCTGTGAGCGAGCGACGAGCCGCGTCCGGTTGCCGTCCACGCGGCAGACGAGGAGCGAGAGCGCCCCGCTGTCGGGACGTCGCGCGGGAGTCACTCGTGGTGTGTCGGCGCGTGTTCCGTCGTGTCGAGGTGTTCTGGCCTGCCGGCCACTCACCCAACGAGAGCCACACCGTCAGCTGCCTCCGATAAAGCGAGGCTCCGCCGCTGGCCGAATCGGTGGACTGTCTCTCCGTGCATACGAGACGTGCGGTATCTGCTCTACTATCGATGCCGCTACGCTGGTGAACGTGTCGGTCTCTCGACTCTACGAGCGGGGAACAAGGCGAGTGGCCCGAGGCGGTTCACCACTGGGAGGTGCCTCGCTCTCTCCGCTACACCCTCGGGTCACGTCACCTCGGGGTCACGGCACCTTCAAGTACGCGGCTCCGCTCGCTTGGAGTCGAGTGAGTTCGGCGACGCCGCTGTCGACGATAACAGTACCCTCGACCAGTTCGTCCGTCGGAACGTCGAACCGCCGCATCGAGTTCCGGCAGGCGACGACACGAACGCCCGCCTGAGACATGCCACGGACACGATCCGACTCCAGCGCAGCGCGACGGAGGAACCTGATCGCGTATCCGTTGACGACGAGCGAGAGGTCGCCCTCCCCTGTCGGGACCGTGTCGTCCCGATAGAGGTTCGAGACGTTGTTGATCGCCTGCTCCCAGTCGGCCGCGTCGCCACTGGAGAAGTGGACCGCGACTGTGACACTCGCGCTCATACACAGTCGTGAGAGTGTGGCGTGATAACAGTACGGTCAATCGACAGCCGCAGCGGGGTCTTCGCCGTCGAGCACCGCCTCGTAGAACGCCTCGTGGTCGTCGGCTACGTCCGCCCACGTGCGTTCTTCGTACTCGATTGGCCCGTCGAGTGCGAGTCCGCGTTCGATCCCCGCCGCGATGGACTGTGAGTCACGCCCAACTTGGATCAGACAGTCGTCCGGGAGAACCTCCGCCGCACCACACTCCGTCGAGACGACACGAGTGCCCGCAGACAGCGCCTCGACGACGGTGATACCGAACGGTTCCGAGCGAGAGGGAGAGACGAACAGGTCGGCGCTGGCGTAGTAGTCTGCCAGCTCTTCCTCTTCGATGTAGCCGACGTACTGCGTGCTGTCCTCGACACCCGCCAGTTCGGTGAACTTCTCGAGTTGGTCGGTGAGGTGGCCGGTGCCGCCCACGACGAGCGTCACGTCGTCACGGCGGAGGTGTGACAGCGCGTACAGCAGGTACTCGATCCCCTTCTGGTCGGTGTGGCGGCCGACGAAGAACAGCATCTTCCCGTCGATGCCGAGTTCGGCTTTCAGGTCTCGCCCGGTCGGCTCGACAGACGGGAACCCGTTGTGAATCACGCCAGCCTCGCCGCCGTACTCGCGGCGGAGTTTACGCGCGGTGTAGTGACTCACTGCGATCAGGTGGTCCGAGCGGTTGGTGACACGCTGTTCCGTCCGAACCTCTCGATCCGGGGGGTCTGCGTTGCGGTCCGACGACAGCGAGTGGAAGGTGGTGATCCACGGCACTTCGTGTTCCGACTGCGCGCGTGAGCCGGGGTTGTAGCCGAACCAGTCGTTCGTGTGGATGAGATCCGCGTCTGCCGCGTGGTCGACGAACGCCGACGACAGCCGACCGATCCGTGTGACGATGTCGCCGTCACCAGTTTCGACGCCGTGGATGCCGTCGCGCCCCTCTGGGGCGTACTCCGCCGGCAAGACGAGTTCGATGTTCACGCCGTCCCGCGGGTCGAGCTGCTCGTACAGCTCGCCGACTGCCGTGTCTAGTCCCCCGGTGACGTTCGGTGGGAACCCCCACCCTAACATCAACACTGTGTACGTCATCGTCTCTCTCGTGTCGAGGCTCCTACTTAAACGGTTACCCGTCCGCAGTAGTAGCCGCTCTCGACACGAGACTGTGGACTGTCACCGCTCTCGACGCGTACCCAAGAGTCTGTCACGGTTCCTCCACAGTGGGAACCAGCGTGCGGGGTTATGACTCACTGGGTTGTAGCGTTACGAGAGAGGGCGGGCGGTGACAGACCCCCGCGTGACAGGATTATGATAGACTTCACACCACTCATCGTCGCGGCGAGAGTGCTCGCCTTCGGCGTCGGACTCGTCGTCACGCTCGCGGCCGTCAGAGCCTCCCGACGGACTGGCTCGCTGGCTCTGCGGCTCCTCGCAGTCGGATCGGGCGTGATCACGCTGAGTACGGCGGTCGGCGGCGGACTCGACCGGGCGCTCGGTCTCGAGCTGGAGACTGGCGTCCTGCTCAGCAGTCTGCTGTTGCTGGCCGGGTTCGCTACGCTGGCGTTCTCACTGTTCGTGACTGACCCGCGACTGAACGGCGACGACGACCTCACGGCGTCCGAACGGAGTTCCGGCAACTGATCCCAGTCGTCGAACAATCCCGGCGGGACGTCGGGCTCCGTGTACACTACCTCGCAGTCGCTGCAGGCGACGACAACGTGATCTCCTTCGAACCCCGTCTCGAACTGACTCCCACACTCCTCACACGTTGCTGCCATCTCGACCGCCTCCCCGTCGACTCACTCTGGCGACTGTGGAGCGTGTGACCGACGAAGCCACCCAACCCGCCGAACGCGACGCTCGTGCCCCGAGTGGCTGTCGCCTGTGCTGACTCCCTCGGCGCGTTCGCCGCACGGAGCCGATGCTGAACACCCCCGGCGGCGAGAAGCGTGCCTGACGGTACGAGAACGACGAGTGTCGGCGGCACGCGGCGCAGGACGCCGGGCTCGAAGAGGACGAACGGCGGTGAACTCGCTCCGAGGTGAGCCGCAGTGAACAACCAGAACACGTCTCCGAGGAACAACACGGGCAACGCTGTCAACCCGCTCGCGTCCGTAGACCGGCCGAACTCGAAGACGACCACGCCCGCGACGACGACGAACACGATGGCGGCGGCTCCGAGTCCGACGACGCCGGAGACGACGGTGTCACGAGCACTCGACTCCACCCTCCGGCCGTGTTGATTGTTACCACGCATCGTCCAGACAGTCTCTCGTGGCAGTGTAAGTAGCTCCGGACGACTGTCCACGCCGCGTTCACGAACGTGTGGCCGACAGCCTCATACGGTCGTGCGTAGTGATTTTCGGTGACTTCTGCGGTATCGGGCGGTA
>CAKZQY010000218.1 GCA_937142015.1 uncultured Halobacteria archaeon | reverse complement strand
TGCTCTCGTGCCTGTCTCAATCGCTCTTCCGCCCGCTCGTACTCGCCTCGCGCTTGAGCCACCACGCCGAGATTCAGTAGACACGTTGTCGCGCTGTGATCGTCACCGATGGCCTCGAACTGCTCTCGTGCCTGTCTCAATCGCTCTTCCGCCCGCTCGTACTCGCCTCGCCCTCGAGCCACCCCGCCGAGATTCAGTAGACAAGTCGAGCTCAGAGACGACCGCTTCTCATCGTCCAACTCGGTTGCGTCCGCAATGGCTTCCTGCAGTTGACTGTACTCGGTCTCCGCTCGCTCGAAATCAGAGTCAGTTACACGCTCACTACGCTGTCCACTGTTGTCCCGACTGAACTGCTCCCACGGGTCCGACGCCGACTCTGTTTTGAGTCCGGTCTCACCGGTTCCACCCCGTTTCCGAAACATCAGCCCTCGCGCATTACGACACCCGAGCCGAGTCTCAGTCGAGCAGACATCTAGAATCTCGATTCTCGACTCCGCCGTCGTCTGGAACAGGGGGGCGAGCTTCGGTCGGTCGACACCGATGGAAAACAGCGCCGAGACGAGACGGTACGCTACGCTCTCTGTGGAGGATTCGATACGGTCGAGCTCCGGAGTCTCACGACTCGCCAACTCGGCGACCCGCTCACGCCGATCACCGTCGTCGAACAGATCGAACAGCGCGTTCACGGCGTCTTCGAACCGTCGCACCGTTCGCTCGCGTCGTTCGTCGCTCCCGCTGTGGACGCCGTGTTCCAAGAACAGCAGACCCCACGTGGGGTGGTTCGTCCGGTAGCTCCCGTAGTCGTCGGTTCCGAACACCAGTCGTCCCTGCATCTCGTCGAGCAGCGTGAGAATGCGCTCGTACTCCGCCTCGGTTTCGGCGAGGGTGAAGACGTAGCTCGGCCACACTGGAACCTCCGCCGCGGTCAGCACACTCACCAACAGCCCGAGTTGCAGCGGGAGGTCGTCGTCGCCTCGCCGCTCCGCGGTGAGATCCTCGTACACCTCACGGACGTGGGCACGGAGTCCAGTGGGACTGTCTGCAGAGGCCTCGCCGACGGCGTACAGCGAGAGTCTGTGGCCGAGGAGGTACATCTCGCCAGCGCCCATCTCCGTCTCGATCCGCTCGAAGAGTCCCGCGGGCGACACGTCGATGTCGTACCCTGTCGTCTCTCGGAACAGCTCCACCGCGCGGCGACACTCCGTCGTGTCGAACTGTGGCACGGGATACGGTTCGAGCTTGTCACGCTGGAGGGCGTGCAGCGAGTCCGTCACACCCGCGTCCGACTCGCGCCACTCGCCGACACGCGCGTCGAAGAGGAAACTCACGTTCGGCGCGCGCTCGTAGTCGTCGAGCGTCTCGAAGACGGCGTTGGCGCTCTCGCGGACGGCGTCCTCCACGACGACGAGGACGTGCCCCTCCGCGGCGTCGATCTGCGCGGCGAGCGTCCCGGTGCTCTCGAACGACTGCTGTGTGTCTCCGCTCCGTCTGTAGAACACCGTCCCGTGCTGGCGCTCGTACCACTGACACGCGACCGACTGGAGGATCGTGCTCTTTCCCGACCCCGGCGGCCCGAGGACAATCGTGTCACGACCGTCGCGCAGCCGCTCGATCAGTCGCTCCGTGGCACTCTCCCGCTGTGCGTCTGTCTCCTCGTCCGCGGTCGTCGACGCTCCGTCTGTCTCCTCGTCCTCTGCCGCGGGTGGGTGTCGACGTTCGAGCGCGTAGCCAGCGCGCACGTCAACCGGCTCGAACCCCGCTCGCCAGCAGTTGGCCGGCTCTTCGCGTGGCTCACCCGCGAAGTAGTGTGGGCCGAGTCGGCGGACACCCTCGTTCGCAGTGTCGACTTCGAACCACCGGTCCAGTCTCGCGGTCAGGCTCTCCCGCGTCGTCTCCAGCGTCTCGTGCAGGTCGGTGAGCTCCTCGTCGAGATCGGTGACTTCCGTGAGCGTCTGGTGAACCTCTCGCGTTTCGACTAGGTCGCGGAACGCGACGAACTGTTCGAGCGCGCCCTCGCGTGTCTCCGTTCCGAACGCCGACTGGAGGAAGTCGGCGAAGTCCTCGTGGGAGTCGAGTCGCTCCGCGTCGATCTCCCCGGCGAGCACTCGCTCGACCGTCTCCTCGAACGCCGCGCGTCGCTCGGAATCGGTGGCGTACGCCTCGAACACGGCAGCGAGTTCCTCCGGAGTCGCCTCCGCCGTCTGGAGTGACACACCCGAGTGGCGGTCGGACTCCGAGAGGCGGTCGAACTCCGGGTGGCGGTCGGACTCGGGGAGCGCAACCGCGACGGCGCGCAACACCGCCGCGAGACCCTCTCTCACCGGCGTCTCGTCGTCCATCTCGTCGGCGACCTGCTCGATCTTCTCCCTACCCTTCGCCGACAGCTCGACACCCTTCTGTTGGACGAGCGCCTTGGCGAGCAGCGTGAGCACGACCGTCACCGGCGCGGCACCCGCTGCGGTTGCGAGCGACCCGCTGGCGACAGTGTCGCCGTGTTCCGACACTCCTCGTCGGACGAGATTCACGACCGATTCCAGCGACGGGAGCGAGAGTGACGGGCGCTCTGGCACACTAGCTACGTGCTACCAGTCGAACAAGTATCTTCCCCCGCACCGGGAACTGGCTCGATTCACGTCGTCGACGACGTGCAACGGTACGAGCAGTTGACACGTCGTTGGTAAACCACTTTACGTCACGAGCGCGACCGAGCAACCACTCGGAGACGACAGATGACGTACGCGACGCCACAGGCACACCTCCAGGCCGAACTAGCGCGTATCGAGGCGCTCCTCGACGCCCACCTCGACGCCGGTCGCACGACGACCGGTGGACGCCAGTCGGCCGACACGACAGCGACGAGTCACACGACGACCAGAGACGAGACGAACGGCGAGAGTGGCACAGGCAGCACCGACGAGACGGGGAGCGTCGCCGGGGCGAACAACACCGACGGAACGAGCGGCACTGACGAGACGGGCAGCGCCGGCAGAACGGCCGACACCGGGGAGACAGACGACGAGAGCGGCGGAGGCGAACACGAGGACAGCACGGCAGCACACGTCGCTCGGTTGGAGTACGCCGTACCGCCAGCAGTCCACGAGCGACTCGCTTCGCAGGCGGCAGAAATCGAGCGTCGCGCGGCAGCGACGACGGGGACGCGGCTCCGGCTCCACGCGCTCGCCTCGGCGTTCGACCTCTCGCGGGTCCACCGCGACGTGTTGTTGCTCGCGCTCGCGCCACACGTCGACGACGCGTTCGAGGAGCAGTTCCGCCGGCTCCACGACGACGCCGTCGTGACCGAGGCCACAGTCGGGCTGGTGGAAGACCTGTTCCGCACACCCGAGTCCGAGCCGTTCTCCGCGGCGCGACTCCTCGATCCCGACTCCCCACTGCGCCGTTACGGACTGGTCGAACTCGGAGAGCCCTCGGGGACGAGCAGTTCGCGGCGACGACGACGGCTCCTGCCGGACGAGCGTGTCGTCGACTACCTCCTCGGGCACGACGGTCTCGATCCGACGCTGTCCGAGACCGTCTCGCTGGTCGACACGGCCGGTGTGCTCTCGGATGTGGACGGAGCCCTCACAGACGGGGACGAACTGCTCCCGGGCGTGCCACTCGATCCAGCGACGCGAGACCGACTCGACGAACTGGCCCGAGCGACACGGCACGGTGACACAGACGCGACCGAAGAGAGTCGAGACACAGACGAGACTGAGGAGAGCCGAGACACAGACGAGACCGAAGAGAGTCGAGACACAGACGCGACCGAAGAGACTAGCGACGACGAGCGCTCACCGCGAGTCGTCTACTGCTACGGGCCCGAGGGGGCCGGAAAGCACAGGGCAGTCACCGCGCTCGTCGACGGTCGCGTGCTCCGCGGGCGGGCGAGCGAGATCGTCGCCGAGGGTCACCTCGACCGACTCTGTCGGGAGGCCCGACTCACCGGCCGAGCGATTCACCTGACCGGTATCGACGAACTCCACGGAGCAGACGCCACCGAGCAGACACCTTCCTCGGACGGGGGAACACAGACGACCGAGCGAGTCCGGCACGTCGTCGAGACCGTCACAGACGCGCAGGTCGACGTGTACCTCACCGGACGCAGAGAGTTACACGCGGCGACAAGCTGGGAGTCTCCCGTCACGACCGTCGGCTTTCCCGCGCCGAGTGTCGACCTCCAGCAGGAGTGTTGGGCGGCACACGCCGACCTGTTCGCGGAGGGAGTCACGGCGGCGACGCTGGCCCGCACGACCGAGTTGACACAGCGACAGATCGACGCGGCGGTGAGCGCGGCGGTCGAACGGGCCACGGAGGGGGGAGCCACTGCGAGCAGCGAATCGGGAGCGAGCGCGGATAGAGAGGCGACAGCGACAGTCGCGTTGGAGTACGACGAGATCCGTCGTGGCTGCGTGACCGTGGCGGGCGAGCCAGTCGAGCGGTACGCGGAGCAGGTCACGCCGCCGGGTGGCTACGAGGACCTCGTCGTCGGGAGTGACACGGAGCGACAGCTCCGGTCGGTCGCCGCGGCGGTTCGCCACCGCGGGACGCTCGCCGACGAGTGGGGATTCGGCGGCACCGAGGCGAGTCACGGGAGTCACCCTCGAAGCCGCGGTGCCGGCGTCACAGCCGGATTCGTCGCACCGCGGGACGCACCGACACGGCAGTCGGCCGCAGTCGTCGCAGCCGAAGCGGACACGACGCTGTACCGCGTCGATCCGACGCGTCTCGTGGCGGAGACGGCGACGGAGACCCGCCGTCGCGTCACGAGAACGGTCACAGCGGCCGAGAGAGCCGGCTGTGTGCTCCTGTTCGAGCACCCGACGGAGACGGTCGTCGGACACGGCGGTGACGGCGGCGGTTCGGCTGGCGTCGACAGCGCCGAGAGCGGTGAGAGAGCCGTTCTCCCCGCGGTTCGAGCGTCGCTCCGCCGGCGTGACGCAGTCGTGTTCGTGACCGAGACCGACACGTCGAGCGTCGAGTCCGTGCTCCCGGCTGGGGGGGAGTACCACGTGACGTTCGGCCGACTGGACGAGGCGACTCGGGAGACAGTCTGGCGACGTGCCGTTCCGGACGCGACACCGACCGCGTCGTTGGACTACGAGTTCCTCGGCGGACTGGAGCTCGGACGCGGACAGATCGAATCTGCCGTCCGTAGTGCTGCCGTCGCGGCGGCCGACGACGACGAGCCCGTCCAGATGAGCCACGTCGTCGAAGCCTGCCGCCGCGAGCTCGAACGACAGGGCGGACTGATCGACACGAGCGACTTCGGCGAGTACAGCGACCTCATCCGGGTCGACCGCGACGAGTCGCGTCGAGACCCCGACGCAGCGACGACCGAGACGACAGAGAGAGCCGACTCCGGGTCGACACCGTCGTCTGGTGACGCTCAGTCGGCGTCGACGAGCGACGCTCAGTCGGCATCGTCGGGCGGCTCCCAGTCGGAGTCGGAAGCGACAGGCACCCAGCCGAGCGGTGTCGAGTCGGAGACGACGCCGGACGTGCCAGACAACACGCCGCCAGCCGCGGTACTCGACAGCACACACGCGGAGACACGGCCCGAAGAGAGCACAGAGGGCGAAGGGAGTCGAGAGCACGGAAGCCGGACGACAGGAAACCAGTCAGAGCCGGGCGAACGGAACCCGAGCGGTGTCGGGGAAGCTTCGAGCGGTGACGGGGAAGCCCCGAGCAGCGATGGGAAAGCCCCGAGCAGCGATGGGGAAGCTCCGATCACCGACGAGGAGACGACGAGAACCGGCGGAGAGACCACGAGTAGCGACGAGGAGACCACGAGTAGCGACGAGGACACAACGAGCACAGACGAGGAGACTGCCGAGGCAGGAGGAGCCTCACTCGTCGGCACAGACCCAGAACGGGTCGTCCGCGACTTCTTCGACTACTTAGACCGTGGCGACGGTGATGCCGCCCACCGACTGTACCACACGGACGGGATGGTCGAGAAGTTCTCGAGGCGCGAACTGATCGCGCTCGAACAACGCAGCACCGAGGCGGAGGACTTCCGACGTATCACGGAGTCACCGGAGCGAGTGGTCGTCCGGTTCACGCAGGTGATCGGCGAGGAACGACGCCCGCTGGAGTACGAACTCCGCCCGGAAAACGGTGAGTGGCGAATCTACAGCCTCGCCAAACCGAAACAGTAGCCACCCAGCGATACCTCGCTCACCGACGAGCGATTGACCCGTCGACGACGAGTTCTCCGTCTCGAAGAGTGAGTGAGGAACTCGTTCCGTGGCGTCTGCTACCCGCCGTTCATATAATCAAAATGAAAGTAGCTGACTTCTTCCGCTTTGTCGATATGTTCAACGCTGTGAGATCTTCGAGATCGATAGAGTCGAAAATGAGGCTTCTTAGCGGTTCAAAGTCCTAATACCGCGATCAAACAGTTTTCGCCGGTGCTAATCAGACTGCAGAATCTCTGGCTGGCTGTAGTCCCGTTTGAGCCTGTTTTCGGCTCGTAGATCCGCCGTGCGCGCCCAACTGCGAACGGTAGAAAAAAACGTCGACAACAAATATATAAGAAATACTAGTAGTGTAGCAAGCTGGTAAGACAGCAGGGAGCGACGAGACACTGGGATCTGCGGGTCGCCACAGTAGCTCCTCGGCAGCACAATCGACAGTCGTCGAACCACAGCGACGAACAGATTCTCGAACGACGCCACACGCCTCACAGCGAGTCAGACTCGTCGGACGAGGTGTCGACGGACAGTCCGTCGGCAGTCTCGACAGGTGTCGTCGAGCGTCGCGGCCGTAGCGAGCACCGGGTAGTCGACAGCGAAGTCGTCGTACAGCGACTCGACGAGGTCTCGGTGTCGAACACCGGCGTCGACCCCGGCGCTCGTCGTGTCACGGAGGAACGACTGTCGCGTTCGGGCGAGTTCCGAACACTGCTCTCGGTGGTCGCCGAGCGTCTCGTGGTGACGGCGGAGCGCGTCGAACCCGAGATCCGGAAGTCGCGTCTGGTCCGCGTCGGTGAGCCAGTCGATGACCGCCGTGACGGTCTCGGCGGCCGCAGCCAGTCGATCCGACTCGCGGTCGAGTGCGCGACAGAGAGCCGCCGTCTCCGACTGCCGCCGCGTCGCAGCCGAAACCACGGCCCGCTCGACAGCCGGCGTGTACGACACCTCCGTCGTGGGCGCGAGTGCCAGCGCGACGGACTCGCTCAACTCCGTCTGGAGCGTTTCGAGAACTGACTCCGCGTCGGTGTCGGCGTGAGGGCCCACTGTCTCGGCGAACGCAGAACGGACTGCCGCACAGCCGTCTGTCGTCGTGTCTCTCTCCGAGACTCCTCCGGCGCTCGTCGCCGCGCGAGCGGTCGGGGGAGCTCCGGCCTGTCCCGTCGTCGCTCCGTGGGCTGTCGGTGCGCCGCCGTCTGCGGCCAATCCCCCCGGCTGTGCCGCCTGCTGGACCGTCTGCACCGCTTCGAGACTGTCGAGAAACGCCTCGTAGCCGTCTCGCCTCGCCGCTGCTGCCTCCCGCTGTGCGCTGACTCGACTGCGTGCGTCGTCGACGTACGTTCTCACTGTCATGTGTCGTGGTCGGGTTCTGTGTGTCGTGTGTCTCGTACTGTGTCGCGTCACGCGTCCCGTGCTGTGTCGCGTCACGCGTCTCGTGCTGTGTCGCGTCACGCGTCCCGTGCTGTGTCGTGGCGCGCGTCTCGTACTGGTTCGTGGCGCGCGTCCCGTGTGTGTCGTGTACTCCGCCGTTGCTGTCCGTTCTCCGACTGCTCGCGTCTCCGCGGGCGCGCCACCACGCTCCGTCTCTCCTCACTTTTCGGCCGGCCTAAAGACACAAGAGCCTGTCGGATTTTAGGCTCACCTAAATAACGCGGCACACGTCACGCACTCGTCTGCTCGGCGGTGTCCGACGCGAGGGAGTCACGCACTCGTCTCCTCGGCGGTGTCCGACGCGAGCCGGACGACGGCAGGTGCAGCGACAGCTGCGAGGAGAATTTCGACGCCGCCAGCGACGAGGAACACCGTCGTGAACCCGGCACTGCCGGCGACACTCCCGGTCAGGACGACGCCAGCGAGGAATCCGACGCTGCCGGTCGCGTTGAACCCAGCCATCGCCACCCCGCGGTCCGCCTCGTCGGCGAGGTCAGTCACGAGTGCCATCGTCGCGGGCGACATGAACGCCCCGACGACACCCACTGCGACCATGGCGACACCGACGACGGTGACCGTGGGGGCGACGCCGACGGTGGCGACCCCGAGACCGTAGCCGACAGACCCGGCGACGACGGGCGTCGCTCGGCCGATCCGGTCCGACAGCGCACCGAACGGGTACTGGAACAGCGCGAACGGCGCGAAGAACAGAAACAACATCGCTCCCGTGGCGGACGGCGACAGTTCGAACTCCGTCCGAAAGTACAGCGTTCCCGCCAGCGCGAACACCCCGGCCGACAGGCGGTCGATGAATCCGAACGCGTACGGAACGGCCAACGCGGGAGTTCGACGGACGCGCACGAGCACTGCGCGAGGACCGCCGTTCCTGCTGGCTCCTGCGGTGGTGTCGTCCTCGACCGTCGCCGCGGTGGCGTCACTCTCGCCGGTCGCCGCTGGTGACCGGTCGCTGAGACCGACAGAGAGCGCCGCCGTGGTACCTCCGAGCAGCGCTGCGAGCCACAGTGGGACGAACGGTCCGAGTTCGTACAGGAGTCCGCCGACGGGAGCACCCAGTGCCGTTCCGGACCCGATTGCGATTCCGGCGGCTCCCATGTTGCGTCCGTGTCCCCCCGGCAAGTCCATCAACATCGTCATTGCGAGCGAGAGGACGCCGATTGTCGCCGCCCCCTGCACGGCGCGAACCGTGAGCGTCCCCGCGAAGGGGAGTGTCGTCACCTGCGGGAGGGCCGCGAGACACCCGTAGCTCGCAGCCGCGAGCAGCCCGCCCGCCCGGAGCAGCCTGACACGCTCGCCCGTGGCGTCACTCACGAGTCCCCAGACCCACACGAACAGAATCGACGCACAGAGTTCGACCGCGAGGAACCACGTGCTCGCCCCGAGGACGCTCGAGGCACCGAGTGCCGTCACGAGCGTGTCGATTCCGGGGTACACCAACAGCTGTGCGAACAGAACGGCGAACACGACACTGGCGAGACGTACCCGCTCTCGACTGATCGCGCTGGCTGTCTCCCGCTCTCGACTGGTCACGCTGGCTGTCATCCTCTCGCGTGTCGTCGTCACCGAGACGGTGATCCGACACGTGACTTTCATTTGGCGTCTGGGAGGGAATAACTTGGTGTTCGGCGGCGGGAGTGCCGTGTCTGTTTCAGGGCCTGCAGTCCTCCCAGAGGGTTCTTCGCTTCGCCGACGAGAAGTCGGGTTGTGACCGACCGACCGCCAACGAGCGTTCTGTTGCCGACGACGGCGTGGACAGACGCCTGTGGAGAGGTCGCAGCCCAGCTCGCTCCCGAGGACGAACTCCTGATCGTCCACGACACTGCCGCGGACCCGGTAGCCGACCGCGAGACTCTCCCGGACGGCGTCGAACTCGTCCGGGCGGGAGAGCCGGCAGGCTGTTCGGGGAAAGCGAACGCAATCGCCGCTGGGATGCGTGCAGCCAGCCACGACCGCATCGTCTGGACAGACGACGACTTCACGCACCCGTCGGGGTGGCTCGACCAGCTTCTCGCGGACTACGAACGACAGGGACCGACGACGGAACTGCCGGTGTTCGTCGGGCAGGACCCGCTCGCGGTGTTGCTGGAACCGGTCTACGTGCTCGGCGGGACGCTCGGAACGTACCTCGGCGACCACGCGTGGGGCGGTGCAGTGGTCTTCGACCGGTCGGATCTCGACGTGGAAGCGTTTCTCGACGAGCTGACACGGACGATCAGCGACGACGGCCACCTCGGGGAACACCTCGACGTGAGCGCCGTTCGGCGGACACACGAGGTCCCTATCGGCGGTGACACACGCACGACGCTGGAGCGTCACGTCCGGTTCACGAAGATCGCAGCGAGCTACGACACCGCCGGGATCGCTGTCGGGTCGCTGTTACTGGTTCCGTTGGCTGCCGGGACACTGCTGTACCCGCTGTTCGCGGCGCTCGTGACGCTCACCACGCTCGCCGTCTACGCGGCGTTCGGTGTCCGTCGTCCGTCGGCGCTGCTGGGCGTTCCGGCACTGCTGTGCAGTCCGGTGTTGACGGTGTACGCGTTCGCCCGGCGGACGTTCGTCTGGGGCGGTCGTCGCTACCGCTGGCACGACACGCTCGACGTGGAGATCGTCGACAGCGATTCGTGAACGAGATCGACAGTGACTCGTGAACGAGATCGACAGCGACTCGTGAACGAGATGGTATCCGGTCTCGACCGCAGGCGGGTCGCGCTGCTCGCGGCAGTGTCGACCAACGCCGCTCCGCTCGTCGGCGTCGTGGCGCTCGACTGGTCGGTGATCGCGCTGTTGACCGTCTACTGGATCGATCTCGGCGCGAGTCTCGGCTTCGCGACGGTCCGCGGCGCGCTCGCACAGCGACCGCCGGAGTACGAGTCGGAGGCGCTGTTGATCGGAGCGCTCAGTCACAAGCGTGGCGGTATTCCGGTGCCGTTCCTCCCTCCGTCGATACAGGTGGCGAACCTGCCGGTTCTGCTCGTCACGCTCCCCGTTCTGAGTCTCGTCTGGCTGTTCGTCGGCGGGATCGCTGTCGGCGGTGTCGTGGAGACGACAGCCGGCGGGACGGTGAGTGATCGGGTCGCCTCGTCAGTCGCCGTCGGGATACTCGGCGTGGTGGTCGGCCGCGGTGTCGAGACGCTGGTGGAGTACGTCGGCCGCGGACGGTACGCGGAGGTGTCTGTCCAGCGGGCGCTACTGTCGGCCGCGTGGCCGTTCTTCGTGACTGGCGGGGCGATGATAGCGAGTGGGCTCACCGTCGTCGCCGGCACCCCACCGGTCGTCGCGCTCGTCGCCATCGTCGTGACGAAGGGCGTGTTCGATCTCGGCGAACTGTACACGGATCGGATCACCGCAGCCGTCGAGGAGAGTCGGTTCGACCTGTGGATCACCAGCGAGCCCCCAGCGTGGCCGTCGTTCGACGAGACGCTTCCACAACCGGTCGTGACCGTTCGACCGCGGAAGACGGCGCTCCTGCTCGACGGCGTCGTCCGTGGCGCGTCCTCCCGACTGTGTGTGTTCCTCGTCTCCCCCGGACTCCTGTTCGGACTTCTCGGTGTCGCCACGAACGATCCGGAGCTGGTCGCACTCGTCGGACGTGCCACCGTGGTCGCTGTTCTCGCGTCTGCGGCTGTCGGTATCCTCGACCGGGTTGTTCGGTACGGGACGATGACGTACCGTGTGAACGGCGACGTTGTCGGGTACGATCGACTGTTCCGCCAACCACAGTGGCGGGTGACAGCGGCTCGTCTCGCCGACGGCGAGCGAACACGCGGCCGGATCGACCGCCTGTTCGACACGGAGACGGTTGTGGTCGAGCAGGCAGAACGGACGATCCGCCTCCCACACGTGCCGCGAGAGAGTGTACTCACGGCCGAGAACGAATCGGATTCGTCAGGCACAGAATCGACGTGAGCGACGGTCGAGGGCAGACGGGGACCCGACGTGAGCGACGGTCGAGGGCAGACGGGGACCCGACGTGAGCGACGGTCGAGG
>CAKZQY010000217.1 GCA_937142015.1 uncultured Halobacteria archaeon | reverse complement strand
GTGTTGATGAGGACACCCGCCGCGATCGCCGCCACGAGTACCATGGCGATGAACACGATCAGTGTCCCGATTCCGACCTGCCCCCGCTCCGTGTCGGGGAGACGATCTCTGATGGCGTCTCCCGCTTCGTGTAGTGTTTCGCGGATCATCGTTGTGTGGTGAGCACCTGCAGTGGTGCTTCGCATTACCCGTTCTGTGGATGCAGCATAAATAGGCTACGTCGCCATCATTAGAATTGATAACGAGGGTACGAGAAGCGGTACCACGCGACACCCGTCGAGCGGGTGTCTCGACAGTGTTCCCCGGTCGCACAGGTGGAACCGAGCGACGCGGTGTCGTCTCGGGTACCCTTCGATGTCGGTGAGGCTGCCCGACCCAAACTGACCGGCGGAGAGGCCACCCAGCCCGAGTCGGTCGGTACCCGACGACTGGATCGAGCTCTCGCAGGAGGCCTCTCTCGTCGGAGTGCAACGAGAACCACGGCCACACGCGAACCGTGACAACGCCAGTTGGTCGACTCGTCTCACTCTCGTCGGCGAGGTCGTCCTCGTCAGTGTCGTCGGAGCTGTCCCTCGTCCCGTCGGCTCCGTTCGATCGTTCGTCGAGTCGACAGAGTACGCCCGCGACGAGGCTACTCCACGCGACACCGAGCACGAGCCCGAGGCCGTGTGTGGCGACCCCCGGCGGGAACCCAGCCCCCTCGACTGGCGACCCTGGGAACAACGCCCGGAGGGACACCGCCGTAGCGGCCGTCCCCACGGCGAGCACCGCGACTGTGAGCGGTCGCCCACGCACGCGAGGCTGCCAGCCTGCGTCGCCGGTGACGCTTCTGGCGTCGGCGTCCGCGTCGCCGGTGACGCTCGTATCGTCGATCAGGACTGCGTAGCCGACACTGACGACAGCCGCAGCGACGGCCGCGACGAGTGCCAGCTGTCGTGTGTCGACACCGAACCACACCGCGACGCCAGCGACGACGACCGCCGAGACCACGCCGAGACCTCCCGCAGTCGTGGTGTACACCGTCCCTGTCGTCTCCACACCGCTCGCGGTCCGTGTGTCGGTTGCAGTGCTCGCGGTCTGTGTACCGACCGCACCGTTCACCGTCTGCGCGCCGGAGTCGTGTGCATCGGCGAGCCTCCTCCAGCCGTCGGCGACGAGAACGACGAGCAGTCCGACGGTCGCGCCGACCACTCCGGAGAAGCCGAGCGAGGAGCCGACGGACAGCGCGGTCCGGTGGCGGAACCAGAGAATCGTCGCCACGGACAGCGGCACGGGCACGACGGTCACGAGCGTCACCAGCGTGGTCCAGAACACCTGCCGGCTGTCGATCCGGTGTGCGACTGCCAGCGCCGGTACCGCAGCCAGCAGGAACCCGAGCGCGTTGTTCAGCAGGTGACCGCGGCTGACGTGAACGTAGTGTGTCGTCCACAGCGTGGCTGTCGACGGATCGCTGTGGACGAGCACGAGTGACGCCCGCGTCTCGGCCGTGAGAAGTTCGTGGACTCCGAACAGGACCCCGACGACTGCGAGGAGCGCGAGAACACCGAGCACGAACTGCACGGAGTCCGGTACGTCGACCTCCTCCGCGACTGGTCGGAGCGCGTGATTCGACGACTCGGTTGTCGCCTTCGACGACTCGGCCGCCGTCCTCGGCGACTCGGCTGTCGCTCTCGGCGAGCCTATCGTCGTCTCCGACGACACAGTAGAGTCTCCCGACGGGTCGGATTCCTGCTCTGTCGGCCTCTCTGTTCTCTCGGTCACGTCCATCGTCTGGTCACCGTTCCCGGGTTCGATCTGTCACTCTCACCGTTCGTTCACCACCGTCGACTCCACGCTGTCACTCGGTTACGACAGCCTCCCACGGAACGACGCGCCGGACCGTCACGAGCGCCCCGAGTCCGACGGCAACCACGACGGCGACGGCGGCGTACGTCACGGCGGTCGGACTGTCGATAGCGAGTCGTGCTGCGGCGTTGAGCGGCGACAGCACCGTCAGGCCAGTCACGCCGAACAGCCCCAGCGTGAGCAGCGAGTACAGCGTCTGTGCCACACGCCGATCCGGAGTCACGACGGCCAGTGCTGCGCCGCCGACGACGGCGATCATCGTCGCGCCGACCACCAGCGCGAGCAACACTGGGAGATTGCTGATCGGTGTCCCGTTGAACTCCAACAGCAGCATCCACGCCAGCGCCTGAACGGGGGTGATCACGAGGGCGGCGAGCAGCTTCCCCTCGACGATCTCGGTCACGGACACCGGCGCGACGCGGAGCAGCTCCAGCGTTCCGCGGTCGACCTCCTCCGTGAGCGAGTCGACGGTGATCGACCCGCCGATGAACACTGGGAGGAACAACAACAACGGCACCAGCACGGTGTAGGTGAATCCGAAGTACGTGCTGGTCGAGGTGCCGGGCGGCGGCTGGAGCGTCGCCCTCTGGAGGTACGCGGCTCGCTCGTCTCGCTGTGTGCGCTCGTACGTCCGCAGCGCTTTCCGGACCTGTGTGACGACGACCGTGGTCTTGATGTTGGAGTCTGGCGCGAGCACTTCGACCTGTATCGTTCCGGTCTCCGTCTTCGTGGCCAGCAGCGCCGTGTCGACGATGTTCCCCTCGAACGCCAGACGCGCGTCACGCTTCGAGTCGTACGCTCTGACGACCAGTCCGGGTGTGTTCTCCACTGCCGCGCTCAGATCGTCCACGTCGTCGCCCGCGACCCCGGTCTGCACGACTGCACGCGGTCCCTGATCCGGGCTGTACAGCGACACCAGCCCGACGACGAGGAACGAGGAGAACGCCGCGATGAACAGCTGAATCAGGAGCGCCAACACGATCGTCTTCTCCGAGACCAGCGACTGCACCTCCCGCCGCGCGATGACCGACCGTGGGTCTGTGAGCGCCGCGCGTACTCGCCCGACGGTCGCGTCGCTGTCACTCACGACTCGTCACCTCCGCCTGTCTGTCGGATTGTCACGACCCGTCACCTCCGCCTGTCTGCCGGATTGTATCAACCAAGGAACACCACCACCACAGCGAAGTCGTACACGTAGTGAATCACCGCCGCGCCGAACAGCCCGGCGAGGTAGCCCCGCCAGCTGCGTGCAGCGCCGACGGACGCGACCGCGGTCGCCACGGTGTGGAGCACCAGCGGAGCCAACAACAGCAGTGCCGTCTCGCCGGCTCCGACACCCGCGGTGTCGAACGCCGCCCGTCCCAGCGGGAGCCTGTCGAGGCCGACGAGTTGGGCGATGGCGGTCGCCTTCTCGCCGACGAAGAACCCGACGCCGGAGAGCACACCCAACAGCACTGCGACGCGCGTCGTCCGCTCGAAGCGACCCTTCCGGAACGCCGCGTACAGCCCGATACTCTTGGCGGTCTCTTCCACGACCGCGACGATCACGAGCAGCACCGGCACCGCGAGTTCCTCCGGGAACGCGACCAACAGCGCGATCCCCAGCAGCTCGGCGACGAGGACGAACGGGATCAGCGCCGCCGAGAGCACGGCCACCGAGAGCCGGCCACGGAGCTGCGCGTCGAGCGCGTCGAGGAACTTCAGCGGCACCGGTCGCTGCGTGAACATGTCCTCCTCGCGGTAGATCCCCGCGCCGAGGAGGAACAACATGCCGGCAGCGACGTAGAACGGTCCGGTCGAGAACAGGTACTCGCCGAGCGTCGTCACCGGCCCGCCGGGCTGGAGGTCACGGACGACGATGGTCAACGGCGAGATCAGCGCGACCGGGATCACCGTGGTGAAGATTGCCGGGACGAACACGTACGTCGTCACGAACACCGTGATCGTCACAGTGACGAACGTGAGTTCCTTGAACGACCGGGCGAACATCGCGCCGAGGAACGTCGCGCTCAGGTAGACCAGCGCGACCGGGAGCACGGCGAGCACGGAGATCACGCCGCCGCCGACGCCGACGGAGATGAGAACCGTCGCCGCGACGAGTGCGAGGAGGTACGGGAGCGTCTTCCCGGCGACGATGTCGAGCCGCGAGAGCGGCGCGACCAACAGCAGTTCGCCACGACGGTCGATCCGCTCGTCGAGCACGGTGGAGCCGTACGCCTGCACGACGAAGTTCATCGGGACGAGGAAGACGAACGCGAGGATCAGCGAGCCGAACGGGAACGGCGGCGCGATGCTCGCGGGCGACCCGCTCGACTGACCGGTGAACAGACTCGACGCTGCGCTGCTGCCGCCGCTGCCGCCGCCACCGAGGTCTGGAAGTCCGAAGCCGAGTCCGAACGGGCCGTCGCCAGTTCCGTTACCACTCTCGGCTGCTCCGTCGCCATCACCGTCACCGCCCGCGGACCCGTCACCGCCGGGTGTGGTCGGCACCGAGTCGTCGTCGCCAGACTGCTCGTCCTCCGCACCCGGCGGTGTCGCTGTCTCACCGTCGGCTGTACCCAGCGAGACGGTGTCGGGGGTCGTTCCCTTGTCGCCAGTCGTCCCTTCGCCGCCGGTCGTCTCTTCGCCGCCGGTCGATCCTTCGTCGTCGCCGGTCCCACTGGACTGTGTGTCACCGCCACCACCCGCGTCGTCGCCGGCGGCACCGCCAGTGTCGTCGCCACCGGCTCCCGTCGTTCCGCCGTCTGCCGTGCCGCCGATACCGCCACCGACCGGCGTGCCGGCACCGGCCGGTCTCTCCGCCGCCTGCGGCACGTACTCGACAGTGACCAACACCGGGAACGCGGCGGTCTCGTTCGGTTCTGCACGCATCAGTCGCGTGTTGTACCGTTGGACGGCGTCGCGGTAGACGGACAGTGCCGCGCGTCCTTTCTGACTGCGGTCGTGAGTGACGACCGCACGACGGTCACGAGGGTTCCCGTCCGCGACGACGAGCACAGCCGACTCCGTGCCGGGCGGGACGGGGTCCAGCGCAGTCGCGTCGTCGACCGGCTGGTAGAACGGGCTCTCCTCGGAGACGGCGACGCGGTACAGCCCTTCGTTGGGCGGCGTTCCGAACCCGGCGACCGCGCCGCCCGCCGCGACCCCGGCGACGACGAGCGCCGCGAGTCCCAAGAGGACGGCTCGACGGTCGAGCGTACCGGTGGTCTCGCTCGCCTCCCACCGAGCCACACGGAGGAGTTTCCGGAGGTTCACGGTCCCGAGCAGAGCCGCTGTTCGTCGGGTCTAGCCTGCCGTGGGACAACTGTCGTCGACCGACACGGTCGTGGGA
>CAKZQY010000216.1 GCA_937142015.1 uncultured Halobacteria archaeon | reverse complement strand
GTGGTCGAGTCGGAGATCCGCGAGCGTCGCGTCGGCGGTGGTGAGGCTAGCGGCGGTGGCGAGCGTCGAGTCGAGGTTCCGGTCGCCTTGGAGGTACGAACGCAGGCGTTCGGGGATGGAGAGTTCTCGGTCGTGTGGCGTTCCGTCGTCTGGCTCGTCGCCGACTGTGACGAGCCCGTGGCGACGGAGCGCGGAGTCGGCCGAGAGTAGCGTTCCTGCAGCGTACCGCTGCTGGCGCGTGTGTGAGAAGAGATCCTCGACGAGTCCGACGGTCGCGGTGGTCGTACCGCCTGAGTCGTGAGCGGCCTCGAACAGCGGCCCGAAGTGGCTGTCGAGAGTCGGGGCTGCCGCGAGGAGGAGTACGTCGAGTTCTCGCCGGGAGAGGTCGAAGCGGTCGGCGAGCACTCGGAGGCGTAGTCGTACGTCGGAGGGGGTCTGCTCACACCGACGGTCGATTTCGGCGCGCATGTCGTCGATGTGTTGGCGCGCGGCACGCGGTAACGCGACCGGGAGCTCGGCGTGATTGGCGGTGAGTGTCGCCGCGTCTGTGGACTCCCTCTGGGAGTGCTCTCCCTGTCCGCCGTTCGTCTCTGCGTACGCCTTCAGCAGTTGTTCGATACGGTCCAGTTCGGCTGCGAGGTGGGCTTGCGTCGTCTTGTAGCTCATCGCTGTCCCGTCTTCCTGTGGTATCCGTCGTCTTCTATATCCTGTTGATCTTCACAATAGAAATAGTGTTTTGTTCAAAATAGTAATCTAGATCTCGCAACGCAAAGTCGTGTCGAGAACAATGAGACTCGAAAGATTCGTCGTAGATTGAGAGTGTGACAGAGACAGTGAAAGTACGAACTCCGACAAACTATCAGAATGCCGGGCGAAGCTATTTTGAGTGTGCGTTGTGAATCGGGCTGTCGAGAGAGATGGGATTCGATAGGCGACGGTCACGCGATTCGTCTCAGTCAACCGAAACTGAGAATGACACGGGTGTGTGGGATCAAGACGACCTCTTGTCTGGTCGGTCGAGCGACGAAGACCTCCCCGGTCCAAATCCGAGCGTCCGGGGTGGGTTCGAGCGGGCCGAGGAGTACTACGGGCGGGAGTTCGACGATCACAGAAACATCACGAGGGTCCGTCGTCTGGAGAAGAATCACGGCGAGGATGTCCACGACTGGATCGAGGAGGGCATGCCCATCGGCGCGATGGGAGATCCCGACAAGATGGAGGCGTATCGAGAGCACAAAGGCACCCCAATTCCGTGGAACGTCGAACAGGAGAATCAAGACTCAGAGCGTCGGAACAAGGGTCGCGTCGCTCGACGGAAGCGCGAGACGCCCGACGGGTACGCGCGTGTCACCGACAGCGTGAGGGACGTGCTCAGCTCTCCCGGGCGGCCGCTGGACGAGCCGATTCAACGCGCAATGGAAGAACGGATGGGCGACTCTTTCGGCGACGTGCAGATTCACGCTGGGCCGAAGGCCGCAGAGGCAGCCGAGCAGATCAACGCCCGCGCGTTCACTGTTGGGAATCACATCGCATTTAATCACGGCGAGTACGATCCATCGTCGGCAGAAGGGCAGCGTGTGATCGCCCACGAGTTGGCTCACGTGCGTCAACAGACTGGTGGAGCGTTGTCGATGTTGCCACAGGAGGATCTACAGCTGGAAATCGATCCCGATCCGGAGTTAGAGCGTGAAGCCGAGGAGACCGCAGAGCGTGTGATGTCGGGCGGCGAGTTGGACATTCAGCGGTTACCGCTGCGCTACGCCGACGTTCACGTTCAGCGATACGTTGGTGGGCCGGCGCGAGACGAGACGATGAGCGACAATTTCCCAGCGCAGTCGGGTGGAGGTGCCTCGGCAGACGCACAGGCAAGTAGCACAG
>CAKZQY010000215.1 GCA_937142015.1 uncultured Halobacteria archaeon | reverse complement strand
GGCGGTAAAGACTCGCAGTAATCACTATGACACGATTTGGGCGAGCAACGAGAGCCACGACCGAGCAGTTGAATACTCACGCAGGCGAACCACACAGTATGGACGGACCGGACCCGGAACTGCTCCGGGAGGACATGCTCGACGGCGTGGAACACGCACTGAGTCGTGCGCCGTCGGCAGCAGTGAGCGACGCGATGGGCGCGGTGCCGAGACACGAGTTCGTCGCCGAGGCTCCGTACGCCAACCGGACGGGCGAACAGGGCGGCACGCGTGTCCTCGCGCCGGCGACCGTCGTGCAGTTTCTCGACGCGCTCGCAGCAGAGCCCGGCGACGAAGTGCTCGTCGTCGGCGCGGGTGTCGGCTACACGGCTGCCGTCGTCGCGGAGATCGTCGGGGCGCGCCGGGTCCACGCGGTCGACATCACGCGGAGTATGGTGTACGAGGCGAGACAGAACCTCGCCGCTGCAGGCTACGACGCGGTGCTCGTCGACCGTCGGGACGGCTCGAACGGGCTCCCGCAGTACGCGCCGTTCGACCGCGTTCTCGTCGAAGCTGCCGCCGTCTCCCCGCCCCGTGCGCTGTTGGACCAGCTCGCAGACGACGGTCGACTGGTGATGCCGCGTGGCCAACCCGGCGGTCAGGAGATCGTCGCGGTCGAGGCCGACGGGCCGACCGGCTGGGAGACTGTCGGGACGTTCGGGGACGTTGCCCTCCGGCCGCTGCTGGTCGACGGTGAACAACCCGACGCGCCGGTTCGGAACCGGACCGAACGCGAGGACCGCGAGTTCGAACGACAGGGCTACTTCGCACGGACTGGCTGGGAACAGGAGTGGATCGACTGGGAACGACAGGACTGACCCGACACACCACGTTGTCTTTTACCCCCCTGCGACGAACGTGAGGGTATGACTGACGACCACTCGCACGGCGGCAGAGACGACCACAGTCACGACCACTCACGCGACGACGGGGACGACCACAGTCACGACCACTCACACGACGACGGAGACAGCCACTCACACGGCGGGGACAGCCGCGGTCACGCCCACTCACACGATCACGACCACTCACACGACGACGGAGACGGCCACCACGCACACGACCTATCGACAGTCGGCTACGCGGTGGTGACAGTGTCGACATCGCGGACGTTGGACGACGACCCAGCGGGAGACGCAATCGAAACAGCAGTCGAGGACGCGGGCGACGAAGTCGTGTTACGCGAACTCGTCGCCGACGACTTCGACGGGGTCCAAGGCCGCGTGGACAGCCTCGTCGACCGCGACGACGTAGACTGCGTGGTGACGACCGGCGGGACGGGCGTCACCCCCGACGACGTGACGGTCGAGGCAGTTCGCGGACTGTTCGACGCGGAGCTCCCCGGGTTCGGGGAACTGTTCCGCGATCTCTCGCGTGAGGAGATCGGAACGATGGTGATCGCGACGCGGGCGACGGCGGGTATCGTCGACGGGGTGCCGGTGTTCTGTCTCCCCGGCAGCGAGAACGCCGCGCGACTCGGTGCCAGAGAGATCATCACCGCCGAAGCTGGTCACCTCGCTGGACTGGCAAGGCGTGACTGATCCTGTCGGCTTCGTACGGTCGTGCGTAGATCGTTAACCGACGACTGATAGGGTCGTGCGTAGGGATTTTCGATTGGGTACGGAGTACTGGACGGTA
>CAKZQY010000214.1 GCA_937142015.1 uncultured Halobacteria archaeon | reverse complement strand
CGTACTTCGGGACGTACACGTCGTACTCCCGCTCGACCACTACGGTCTTCGTCATCTCTGTGGAGGCGACTGTGCCTTCGAGGCTCTGTCCGCGCACGCTCAGCGTGCCGTGGAACGGACAGTTCTCGTCTGCACACGTCGTCTCCGGTTCTGGTACGTTCAGTCCGATTGCCATGTCGAATCACCTGCACGTTCAGTGCGGTCGGCGGGTCGTGAGAGCAGTCGTGTGCCATCCACCGTAACGTAGACCACGTCCTCGCAACCGCCGGACTTCCCGGCTGGCCGGGCTGTCCCCGTGCCGGGAGTTTCCCACGGAAGTTCGAACGTGGACCCCGACCCCTCGCGGCGGTCGGCGGCTTCATCTGTGCTGGTGGCGGCGCTGCCGCCGCCAGCGTCCGCGTCTGTGCTGCCGGCGGCGCTGCCGCCGCCAGCATCCGTATCTGTTCTGCCGGCGACTCCACCTGTGGTACCGACGACCCCGTCGGCAGAGCCGACGGTCTCGTCGTCGAGCGGATCGACTCTGCGGTCGATCTGCCCGTCGACTTCGCGGAGCGCGAACGCGAACGTCGTGTCGCGCTTGGGAACGCGTCTGTCGACGAGTGTCTGTGTGTCGTCGGTGCCGACGTGTCCCTGCGCGTCACGCTCGTTGGTGTCGACGTGTTCCTGCGCGTCACGCTCGCCGGTGTCGACGGATGTTCGTGTGTCGTCAGCGTTGCTTGTCGCTCTCTCGTCCGCCTCGTCTCGACCACTCACGCTGTCGCTGTCGGCAGCGCCACTCGTCGTCCGCGTGTCGCGGGCAGCGCCGCCCGTCGCCCGCGGGTCGTCGCGGACAGCGTCGCGCTCGATCCGCTGGCCCCGTGGCCCGCGGATCACGAGCGTCTGCCGACTCTCACTGCGAACACGACCCTCGATCCCGACGAGGTCGGGGTTGGGCGCGTCGACGACCCGCACTGGGAGGCCGACGATCTCGTGCCGCGTGAGTGTCTGTGGTGTGAGTGGCATCTGTCTGTCTGGCGGTGTCCCGCCGGTTTAGGTCGTTCGTCTCGTCTCCGTCGGATCTCGGGCCGACCCCCTCGGATCGGGTCAGTCGAGTCGACTCCGTCGGATCGGGTCGGCCGAGTCGACGCCGACGGATCGGGTGCTGTGCTGTCGGTACTGCTGTCACTCGTCCTCGTCGAGGTCGCCTTCCTCGCGCTGGATCGTCTTGAGCCGCGCGATGGTCCGCTTGAGCTCGCTGTAGCGACCGGGGTTCTCGGGTGCTCCCCCGGCGGCCTGCACGGCTTTGGCGTTGAGGAGCTCCGTCTCCAGCTCCTCCAGTTCTGCCTGCCGCTCTGCGGGTGTCATGTCGCGGATCTCTGCGGGGTGGAGGATCGCCATCTACGATCCCTCCTCCTCGTCTGCTGCGGCTTCCATCTCGCCGACGAGGTCCGCTGCCTCGCTCTCGACCTCCTCGTCGAGGTCGTCGAGTTCGCCCTCGACGTCGTCGTCGCCGCCGGGCACCTCGACTGGCTCCTCGTCTGGCAGGTCTGTGGCCTCGTCTGCGACCTCTTCGACGACCTCCTCCTCGACTGGCTCGCTGTCGCTGTCGGCAGCCGCGGCGTCGGCCGCCTCTGTCTCGCCGACTGCCTCTGCCACGTCGGGAACCTCGTCTGGCTCCTCTGCGAGCAGGGACTCGACGCCCTCCTCTTCGACCTGCTGTTCCACCTCGGGGGCGTCTGCGCCCTCCGCGACTGCGAAGTCGTCCGGCAACTCCGCGTTCGGCGGGATGATCTTCACCGTCACGCCGATTGTGCCGAGTTGCATCACTGCGACGCCTTGCCCCTCGTCGACCACGTCGTCCGCCGGCTCACCGTTGTGCTTGATGTAGCCGCGGTTGAACTTCTCGACGCGGGAGCGTGCGCCGGTGACCTTCCCGCTCAGGACGATCTCCGCGCCGAGCGCGCCCGCCTCCATGATCCGGTCGATTGTGGTGTGACCCGCACGCCGGAAGTACCAGCCGCGCTCTAAGGCGTTGGCCAGCTTGTCGGCGACGACGCGAGCGTTGAGGTCCGGCTCGTCGACCTCCTGAACGTCCACCTGCGGGTCGTCCATGTCGAACCGGTCTTCCAGCTCGGAGGTGATCTTCCGGATGTTCTTCCCACCCTTGCCGATCACCATCCCGGGCTTCTCTGCCTTCAGGACGATCTGTGTCCCCATCGGGGTCTTCGCGACGTCCATCCCGCCGTAGCCGGCGCGACCGAGCTCGTCCTCGAAGAACTCGTCGATCTGGGTGCGCTGGAGTCCGTCCTCGATGAACGCCTGTTCGTCTGCCATCTCACTCGACCTCCTCGACGATCATCTCGATGTCTACCTCTGGTGTGTTGTGCGGGCTCGCACGTCCCATCGCTCGTGGCTGCTGACTGGTCTGCTCGCCGACCTTGTGGGGCGCTGTGTGTGCGATCTCCATCGACTCCGCGTCGAACCCCTGCCTGTCGGCGTTGTTCTCGACGTTCGTGAGCAGCTTCAGGAACTCCTCGGCGGCCTTCTGAGGGTACCGCCCCGCGTCCCAGCCGTCGATGTCCGACCGGTGGCCGACGCCGGAGTTGTGCTGCCTGAACGGCACTGACTGCTCCTCGGCGATCACGGCCTCGAGGTACGCTCTCGCGTCTGCGACCGTCTCTCCCGTGATCTCTCGTGCGATGGCCTTGCTGTGCTTCAGACTCACGTTGCGGTCCCGTAACATTCCCTTCGCGGTCGTGTCCGGGTCCGCCTCGACGCTGTAGCTGATTCCCATGTGTCACTTCAGCGGCACGAACTTCGAGGACCGGGTCGCGCCGATGCCGGCCTGCCCGTGTTCGACGGACGTGCGGGTCAACTGGAACTCGCCGAGGTAGTGGCCGATCATCTCCGGCTCCACCTCGACACGCTCGAACGACTGGCCGGTGTAGACGGCGAACGTCAGCCCGACGAACTCCGGGAGGATCGGCATGTCCCGGAGGTGTGTCCGGATCGGGTCGTTCGCTGTCTCCTGCTCGCCGGCCTCGCGTGCCTGTTCGAGCAGCTTCTGTTGTTCCGTGTCCAGTCCCCGCTGGATAGTGCGCCGCGTGCGTGCGGGTAGCAGTTCCGACACCTCGTCTAAGTCCATCTCGGTCAGCTCGTCGAGCGTGTGGCCGCGGTAGGTGAACTCACCCTGTCGGCCAGTTCGGTAGTCGCTGCTGCTCATGTCAGGTGTCCCTCCCGGTTCCCGTTCGCTTCGACGCGATGTCGCCGACCTTCCGCCCCGGCGGCGCGTCCCGCGAGATCGACTTCGGCTTGCCGGGGTGCTGGCGACCGCCACCGCCGAACGGGTGGTCGATGGCGTTCATTGCGACGCCCCGAACGCTGGGGTACTTCGTCCCGCGTGACTTCATCTTGTGGTGTTTGTTGCCGGCTTTCACGAACGGCTTCTCCGTCCGCCCGCCGCCTGCGACCACGCCGATTGTGGCCCGGCAGTCCGGGTTCAGCCGCTTCACTTCGTCCGACGGCAGCTGGACGACCGTCACGTCGCGGTCGTGTGTCAGCAGTGTCGCCGACACGCCCGACGCGCGGGCGAACTTGCCGCCGTCGCCCGGCTTCGACTCCACGTTGCAGACCGGAATTCCCTCCGGAATCTCTGCGAGTGGGAGCGTGTTGCCCGGCTCGATCTCGGCGGAGACGCCGACCTGGATCTCCTGTCCGACCCGAACGCCCTCGGGGGCGAGCACGAGCCGGCGGTCGCCGTCCTCGAACTCCACGTCCGCCAGCGGAGCGGAGCGTGCCGGATCGTGTTCGATGTCGACGATCTCGCCGGAGACCGTGTCGTCGTCTTCCGTCGTCTTGTGCTGTTTGTCCGACTTGTAGCGGTGTGACGGCGCTCTGAACGTCGAGCCGCCTCGTCCGCGTCGTTGTCCTTGGATTCGTGCGCCCATCTGTTGTCACCTCGATCAGAACACCCCGATACGAGAGGCGACGTCCTGTGCGTCGTCCTCTTCGGAGAGCTCTACTGTGGCCTTCTTCTCGCCGCGTGGCGTCACCAGCGTGTTCACGCTCGTGACTGTCACGTCGAACTGCGTCTCGACTGCCTCGCGGACCTCGTGTTTGCTCGCGTCCGTGTCGACGACGAACTGGAGCTTGTTTGCGAAGTCCATCTCGTCCATCGCCTTCTCCGTGACGAGCGGGTGTTTGATGATCATCTGGTAGCACCTCCGGTGGCTACGATGTCGCCGCGAGCTGAGCGAGCGGCGATCATCTGTCTGCGACCTCCTCGACTGCAGACTCCGTGAACACTGTCAGTCGCCCGGGGTGGGTGCCGGGTGCGAGGTCCTCGGCGTTCACCTCGGCGGCGGTCGTCACGTCGACGCCCGCCAGGTTGCGGGCCGCCGTCGACGGCTCCTCGCTGGTGACGAACAGGATCGAGCTCGGCTCGCGGTACTTCCGGCCCCGCGTCGATCCGCGACCGGCCTTGATCTCGCGGCCCTCGTCTGCGCGCTCCACGTCCGCGTGGAGACCCAGCGCTTCGAGCGTCGAGACGACCGCCTTCGTCTTCACCAGCGACTCGAACTCGTCGGCGAGAACGACCGGCACGTCCTCGGTCTCGAACTCGTGGCCGCGCTCGGCCACCAGCTCGGCGTCGGTCGTCGCCGCCAGCGCCGACCGAACGGCGAGTTTCCGTTCTTTGTCGTTGATCTGTTTCCCCTGGTCTTTGTCGGCTTTCGGCGGGTGCGCCTTGCGGCCGGAGACCGTCTGCGGGACGCGCCGTCCCTGTCCGTTCTCTCGGGGGACGTGAGCCATCCCGCGGCCCGATCCCTGCGACTCCGCCGGGGTTCGCATACCGGCGTACTCGTCTGCGCCGTACGCCTGTTTCCGGTTTGCCTGACTGGCGAGCACCGCACGCCGGATCACGTCCGGTCGGTACGGCGTGTCGAACACGTCCGGGAGGTCGATCTCCCCGGCTGGCTCGCCGTCGAGGTCGTACACTGTCGTCGTCATCCTTGGTTAGACTCCGTGGACACGTACCGCACCTCGGGATCGAGACGCGGTTGGTCGTTCGGTCTGACCGCCGGGCGGAACCGGAGCAGCCGTTTCTCCGGGCCGGGCAGTGACCCCTTCACCAGGGCGTACTCCCCGTCGACCTCGCCGTAGTTGACGAAGCCGCCGTCGACGGAGGCGTCGTCGCCCTCGCCGAAGTCCAGCAGTCGTTTGTTCAGTTCCGTCCGTTGGTGGTAGCCGGTCTGCCCCTGCTGGGGAACGGTCGACCGGACCCGCGAGGGGTTCCACGGCCCGAGGTTGCCGATCCGTCGGCGCCACCCCTGGCGGGCGTGTTTCCCTTTCCGTTTCTGGACGCCCCAGCGTTTGACCGGGCCCTGGGTTCCCTTCCCCTTCGTGATGCCCGCGGTGTCGAGGTACTCCCCCGCGCGGAACACGTCACCGAAGGTGTGGCTGCCGCCACCCTCGACCAGTTCGAGGGCGTACTCCAACCGGTCCTCGATGCTGCCGCCGCCGACGCGCGTCTCCATCACGTCCGGCTCCTTCTTCGGGACGTTCTGGAGTGTCGCCGGCTGTGTGTGGGTGATCAGCCGCACGTCGTCGACCGTGCCGTCGTTGACGAGCGTGCGCAGTTCGTCTGCGGCCGGCTCGAAGCTGTTCTCGTTCGGGAGGTCCAGCGCACGGTCGAGCTCCTCGTGGAACTCCCCGGTCCAGGCCTCCGTCAGCGGTCTCGTTCCGTACGACGTCTCCTCGTAGGCTCGAACGGCGACCGCGCGCATCTCCGGCACCTCCACGACCGTCACGGGGACGGACTCCTCCATCCCCTGTCGCGGGGAGTCGTCCTCGTCGTTCACCATCACGACGTGGGTCATCCCCGCTTTGTACCCCGCGAACCCCTGGACGCCGGCTGCACCGTCGTCTTCGGGCCACGAGCTGAGGCGTGGAACCTCGCTTGCCGAGCGTGTGCGCGGGCCGAATCCCATCGAGCCCTTGCGTGGTCTGCTTGGTTGTGGCATGTTGTTGTGGTTCGTTCGGTTCGTGCGTTCGTTACGACGGCAACGAGAGCGCGCCAAGCGAGACGAACATCGCCTCCTCCGTGCGCACCACCTCGCTGCCTTGGTCCGGAACCGTGTTCAGCCACCGGTCGAACGGCGTGTGCGTGTCGACCGGCTCACCCTCGTTGCCGAGGATGGCGGGGAGCCCTCGTGCCGGCGCGCCAAAGGCGACGGCGACGCGGTCTGCGTCGCGCAGTCGGGTCGTCACCGCTTCCAACGCCGACACGGAGAGTGTGTCCCCGTGGCGGGAGGCGGCAATCGACACGTCGGCGTCGGCCGTAACGCTCCCCAGGTCCGCGCGCTCGACCGACAACGCCGTGTCGTCGACGAGCTTCGCGCGAACCGGCTCTCGCGAAGAGACCCTGACGGTGACGCGCTCCCCCTCGGCGGGCACCTCGTCGGGTGGTGCCCGGAGGGAGATCGGGTGTTGCAGTCCGCAATTGACCCGGACGCGGCCTTCAGGTCCGACCTCGGTCACGATTCCGTCTCGAAGCTCCGCCCCGTCTGGGCCGGAGGTGTCTGGCAACAACGGCGGGAGCACACCCACGTGTTGGAGTTCCGCGCGACGGTCCCACACCTCCTGTCGCAAGGAGGGGGGTGTCGCGGCGTACGCCAACACCGTGTGGACGAACCCACCGCCCCTGTCTGATTCGCCCTCCCTGTCGGGGAAGACGACCAACCGGTCCGCCCGGAACACCGTCGCCGCGCGGGCGACGTACCCGAGTTTCCGCGTGGCCTCGCGGCCGTCCTCGGCCTCCCGGACGAGCGACGACGGCACGAGCAGATCGAGTGCCGTCCCGTTCATCGTCGCTTCACCGGAGTGTACTGTGAACGTGGCTGTTCGGCCCCTAAAAGGACACCGGATCGACCACGCCCGCGAGAAATCGTGTCACACCCGTCGCTGATACTGTCGGTCACGAGCCATCGAATCCGGGGCCGACAGCGAGACGCGGTGGAACCCCGAGTGAAACGCAACAACCCATCGACACTCGTGACCGACAGTGTACTGGACCTGTGGGTCGAGTCGGTGGCAACTATCTACGTACGGCTCTATCGGCAAAAAAACAGCACGAGGTATCGATTTCAGTACACTTCGCCTGCGAGGTACGCCGCTTCGTAGATGTACTTGGCGGCCTCGGCACGCGTCGCGTTCTTGTTCGGTTCCAGCTTCTGCTGGTCGGGGTAGTTCTCGATGTCACCCCACGCTGCGAGCACGTTCGCAACGGCCTCCCGCGCTCCGTCCCACGTCGGGAGCTCGTTGACGTCGACGAACTCCTCCCAGAGGTCGGTCACAGTGCCGTTGTACTTGGACCCGTAGTTTCGGCCGGCGTGGAGCGCGAGCCACACCTCGTGTTTGGTGATATTTTGATCCGGTCTGAACGTGCCGTCCGGGTAGCCGCTGATGTAGCCCGCGCCAGCGACTCGTTCGATCTTCTCCTCGGCCCAGTGGCCGGCGATGTCCGAGAACGTCTCCGTCGACGCCGGGTTCGGCCCGAACGCGTCGTCGATCATCGAGGCGAACTGCGCACGCGTGATCTCTCCTTCGGGGTTGAACTGCCTCCCGGCGAAGACGGCATCCGGATCGTTCGGGTAGCCAGAGACCCCCGTCTGGGCTGTCAGGCTCCTGGTCTCCTGCTCGAACGGATGCGTCCCGACGTCCTTGAGGAACGTCGACGGATCGAGCGTGAGCGTGTGTGTGTGCTCGTTGAGCTGGTAGTCCTTACGTGAGTGCCGGATGCGGGTCTTGAACGAGAGGTCGGTGGTGTCCGTCTCGTTCATGCGGACGACGAACTTCCGATAGGTACTGACCGCGTACGGCAGGGTCATGCCGGTGTAGTCGAACTCGATGGTCCGTTTCGTGTTGTCCTGCGCCGCGTTGACGATGTCGCTGAGGAGAGTGTAGTACTTGATTCCTTCATCGAGGAAGGGGATGTAGTCTTTGGCCATACCCGTCAGCTCGCCGACTGCGAAGTTGAGCAGGACGCCACGGACGGTGTCGTTGTCCATGAGGTCCTCCAGCGGGTCTCCCTGACCGGTCTTGATGTTGAGACTCCCTGCCCAGCGTTCGCTGGTCCGGTCTGGGAAGTCCACCGTCACCGCGTCGTCGTCCTCGTAGTCGACCACGTGTTCGACCTGGCGGAGATTGTGGTGAGGGCTGTGGTAGTTGCCGCTCGAATCCACCCACAGACACGATCCTGTCGTCTTGACGATGATAGTGTACTCGACCACGCCGTCCATCGACGGTTTCCGCCGGGGACCGGTGTGGGCGACGACACTCTGGTTGACCCGCTGTGACGTGTCTGTCGGCGTGTACCCCACGAAGTTGGAGAAGTCGACATCCCTGCTGTTTCTCTTCGGGTCCGTGTACCGGATCTTGTCGCTCGCGTACGGACCGACGTCTTTCAGCACCAAGTCGCCTGCCGCCGCGGTGTCTGCCGAGAGACTCGGGAGCGCCAGCCCGCCAGCGCCCACCGCGAGTCCCTTCACGACGTTACGCCTCGTCTCGTCCAGTTCTAGGGTGGTGTCCTCGTCCGACATTGCGACTCTTACTACAGTGCGTGTAAACATATAGCTTATGTTCAGTTGTGATTTTCTGTTCTGCGGAATAATTGGCTATTGAAAACCAAATTTTAACTTTGTATCGTGAACTAACTTTACCTCGTTCTTCGTATCGGGTCTCCGACGAGATATTCGAGGCCGACGATCGGCAGACGCCAGCGGGTCGGTCGCCGCTCGCGAGTCACGATACCAATCTTTTTACCTCTATACTACGAGCACTAAACTCGGCGCGGCTCCCGGGCGGTCGCACTGTCGGTCTCGGATTCGACGACTCGCAGCCGAGTGTCTGTCCCGACGGCCCGAGACAGCGAGCGTGCGGGCACTGCGGGTGGATCGTGACGACACACCACACTGCCGTCTGGCGGTTCTTCGTTTTCGACAGGGTTAAGTATCGACCGCGAGAAATTGTGTCTGCGCGCTGGTAGTGTAGTGGTATCACGCGACCTTGCCATGGTCGCAACCCGGGTTCAAATCCCGGCCGGCGCACTCCCGTTCTCTCGACGCTCGTTACGCTCTCGAACTGCCGTGTTCCCGAATCAGTCTCCGTCGGTCTCCCGTGGCTCCAACGGGTTCGCAGGTTTGACCACACGCTCTCGGATCAGTGACTCGACATCGTCACTGAGGCCGTACACGTCGTACACTGCGTCGTTGTACGCTCGCTCGATCTCTGCGGCGCGCTCGGGTGCCTCCTCGACAGTCTGGCCTGCCGCTTCGTACTGCTCGAACAGTTCACGGAGCGCGTCTCTGCGCGGCGGGAGTTCCAGACTGTCGAGTTCCTGCTCCGTCGTGATTCCGAGTGCGCTCAGGAGATCACAGACCATCTCGGCGACACGCGTGTCGACGAACTCGATGCGCGCGTCGGTCACGCCGAACCGAACAGTGTCACCGTCGAGCACTGGCTCGTGGTCGCCGCTCACGTTCTGGTAGTCGAGCCGGTCGACGTAGCCAGCGTACGACAGCGACTCGGTGTCGACCCGCGCCAGCAGCCGATCCGGGTCCAACCTGAGACGCTTCGCACGGACGTACTCGGCTCGGAGATCCGAGAGGCGCTCGGCGGCGTCTGTGACACGCTCGACGAGTGCCGCCGGGACTGTCTCGGGGTCGGGGATGGGCAGTTGTTTCAGATAGTCCCACTGGTACCTGAGATAGTCGCTCCCGTAGCTGGATGCGACTCGCCGGATGTAGAACTGTGCTACGTCGCTGTTCAGAATTCCCAGCTGATAGTACGGGTCAACCCCCTCGAGTACGGACAACACGTACACCGAGTTCAGGCCGTACACCTCGCCAGTCGGCTCGTACCAGAAGTTGCTGTAGTAGCTCACGTCTGGAGTGAAAATTAGTTCGTCGCCGAACGTGCCGGGACGGTTCCGGGCGAGGTCGAACCACCGTCTCTGTTCGTCTGTCACGCAGTAGCGGTCTTCGAGGCGCTCTCTGTGCTCTGTGAGGTACGCTCTCGCCTCTGGGTAGTCGTCGAGGTAGTCGTCGCTGTCGATGTACAGCAGTTTCGGGTACTCCGGCACGTCTGTGTGCCATCGGTGAACGTGTTCCCCTCGCACGAGATCTTTGACTACCGACGGATCGAAGTCGTACTCGTCGGTCACGTCTGCTGTGAGTTGGAACACAGAGTTGGCTCCCGTCTGCACCCCGTTTTGACACAGCTGTGCCCCGTTTGCGTACGCACTGAGTGGGGTCCCACCGGCTTCGATCTCGGAGAGACACGCCTCCTCGTCTGCGGGCACGAACCGCCACTCCTCGCCCGCAATCATCGAGGCCGGCACGGGAAACGCCCGGAGTGGTGGCTCGTCGAACTCGGTCTGTGACACCAGACTGTCGAGACGACTCTCGACTGTCTCCCACGACGGCGGGTCCCCGTCGGGACTGTCTGGGAGACATGCACCGATAATGTCGGCGACACGTCCCTCGGGTGCGTCTTCGCCGACGCTTCGGCCCGGGTGTGTCAGTTCGGCGTTCACGGTGTGTGCCTCGCCGTTCACAGTGTGTGCCTCAGACTCCGCGCTCGGGCGTGCGTCCGCGTTCACCTCGGTCACGGCACGAGTCGCGGTCTGTGTGATCTCCGGGAGGGCTTCGGTCGCCTCTGCGAACGTGAACACGTAGTCGTCTGGCTGGAACTCCTCGACCGTCCGCGCACGCTCGTCTCTGTTGATCCGCTTCCCGGTGAACACGAGTGGGTACGCCTGTGGCGTCTCGAACACGTCGTAATCCCCGAAGTCGATCAGATACTCGAATCTGAAGTTCTGTGCGAGATACGGCCTGAGCCGCTTCCCGTACCTGTTCGGAATGAACTTGTTGGAACTGATGAATCCGAGTCGTCCGCCCTCCCGGAGCCAGTCGCCGGCTCGCCTGAAGAAGAGTACACTCAGATCGTAGTTCCAGACTGATACGTCGTACTCGTCGTACTCGGAGCGTGCCGGCCCGTCCGGGATGTTCTGAATCCGCACGTACGGAGGGTTTCCGACGACGAATCGGTAGTCCGCTCGTGTCTTGTGTTTGTTCGCTTCGTACCGATCCTCGCGGTACCGACGCTGTACCTCGGTACTGTGGAGTGCGGTCAGCGACTCCTGGTTGTCAGTCTGTAACGAGTTCGTCTGGTAGATTTTGAAGCCGTCGAGTGTGAACTCCGGATCGCGTTCTTTCGCAGCCCGGTACTTGTCGACAATCTGGAACAACAGGTTGATCTCCGCGATGTGACACGCGAACGGGTTGATGTCGAAGCCGTGGAGCCGCCGCCGCACAATCTCTACCGCCTCCGCTGGTGGGACTCCCTTCCGGTCGAGGCGCTCGATGAGTCGGCTGGCTGCACGGACGAGGAAGCCGCCGCTCCCACACGCAGGGTCGAGTAGGTCGTAGTCGTCGCGTTCGAGCGGCTGATCCACCGTGTAGCCGACACTGTCTAGTATCAGATCGACGACACCTGTCGGGGTGTAGAACTCACCGAGTCGCTTCCGTTCCGCCGGCGAGAGGTGTTCTTCGTACAGGTGCCCGAGAATGTCCCGGTCGACATCGCTGAAGTCGAACCGGTTGAGGTGCCACAACGTGCGCTGGATCACGCTGTCGAGTGCCGAATCGTCTCTGATCTCCCAGTCGAATATCCCCCGGCTGAACAGTCGTTCGTAGATCTCACTCACTTCCCGCGAGGCCAACTCGAACAGGTCGACGTACGTCTGTTCGACGTATCGCGTGTAGTCGTCCCAGAACTGGAAGTAGTCGTCGACACCTCCGTTGCTGATCATCCGGTTGGTGAGGCCCTGATCCTCCGCGATGCGGATCAGGAGCATCTTGTTCAGTTGGACGTAGACGCTCTCTCGGCAGAACACGCGCTTGTTGTCCTCGAACGACTCGTCTCGGCGACCGCTGAGCCGCACCCACGTCTCGAAATCGTCGTGAAACTGTGCGTACTCCTCGTACTCCTCGTTCAGCTGACGCAGTTGTGTCTGGAGCTGTGCGACTTCCGTCTCGTCGTGTCCACTCTGTTCGAGACGCTCGATCTGGTCGGTGAGCTCCGTTCGCTGGCGATCGTACTCGTCGTAGCGGCTCCACAGTTGATCGAACGTGTCTACCGCGTACGGCAGAAAGTACTCGTCGAGGCAGACACCCAGGACCCGAATCAGTTCGCGGAACCCGGCGTCGTCGCTGATGTCGGCTGGACGCCGAACGTCGAACTCGTCGTATCGGTCGGGGTTCAGCACCTCCGAACGGCGGAGCGATCTGAGCTTCTGCAACGACTGACGTCGCTCGGGAGACAGGTCGTCACTCGTCACGCGGCTGTTGGCCCCGGCAACCGATTTAAAATCTACGTCGACGACGGGACGCGCAGTCACGCCGTGGTGGCTGACCGCCTCCGGATGTGAAGGATCGCACCGCCGGTAGAGCCGCAGGGCGTCGACGTTCGTCGATACGAGGTAGTCTGCGTACGGTGTCTCCGACGCGTACCGGAACACCTGTGGAACTCCCTCGTCGATGTCGACTCCACGCCGTTTGCCCTCGACGACGACGACTGGCGATCTGTTCTCGTCGTAGAATCGCACGTCGTTCCACTCGTCCTCCTGTTCGTACTCCGAGTGTTCCCAGCCGAGCACGTTACAGAACAGCCGTCTGACGAGGCGCGGGCGCAGGTCGATTTCGTGGCGATCTCCCTCCTCAATCTCTTCGTAGAGGGCTGCGTACTCTTCGAGGACGCTGTCGACGAACTCGTCTCGGTGTGTCTCACTCATGCTGACTCCAGGGTCGCAACCATCCGACTCCGTCACGACTCAGAATGATAAACCCACCGAGAGCCGGCTCGTCGGTGTTCACGCCGTCGAGACGATCCGTATCACGTCACCCTCGGACAGTTCGTGATCCTCCCCGATCCGGCGGTCGGAGCGTGCGTCGACAGCGTGGAGGTAGCCGTCGCCGATGTCGCTGTGGACCGCGTACGCCAGATCCAGCGGCGTACTCCCGCGGTCGAGCAGGTGTGCGTCCGGCAGCATCCGCCCCTGTCCGTCGGTCCAGTGTGTCGCGTCCTCGACGGGATAGGCGGTGATTTGGTCCAGCAGGTCGTACACCGCCGTGTTCAGCGCCGCCTGCACACCAGTCCCGCCGTGGTCGTCGATTACGTCGCGGATGCGTTCGAGGCCGGCCGTCTGTGAGTCGCTCACCTCGCCCGTGATCGAGAAGTCGTCGTCGCCGGGGTCGTAGTCGACGACACCAGCCGCCGAAGCGCGCCGCAACGCGAGTTCGCCGTCCGCCGTCGCCGGCACCACCGGCTTCTCGCTGTCCGCCAGCCGTCGGAGATTCTCCGGCGGCGCGATGTCGGCCTTGTTGGCGACGACGACGATGGGCTTCGTGCGCTCTCGGAGGTGGCGCGCCAGCGCCGCACGGTCGTCGTCGTCCCAGTGGCCCGGGTCCTCGGGGTACGACAGCTCTCGGAGGACGTACGCCACGTCGTGTTCCGTCGCCCCGAACCCCGTGAGCAACTCCACCAGCGCCTCGTCGATGTCGAACTCCGGAGACCGACTCTTCCGCTCGACGGTCTCCCAGTTGCGGTCGACGATGCCGGCGAGCCACTGGTCCATCTCTCGTTCCACGAAGTCGACCTCCTCGACGGGGTCGTACTCACCCACCTCGACAGGCTCGCCCTCCGCGTTCGTCTCGCCGGCAGCGTCGACCACTTGGAGGATCACGTCCGCGTCCGTCAAGGCGTCCAGAAACTGGTTGCCCAGCCCACGCCCCTCGTGTGCGCCCGGGACGAGTCCGGCAACGTCGAGCAGTTGGATCGGGACGTAGCGTGTCCCGTCGCTGCAGTTCTCGTTGCCACACCGCTGGTCTCTGTCGAGACAGGGACAGTCCGTCCGCACGTGACTCACACCGCGGTTCGGGTCGATGGTCGTGAACGGGTAGTTGCCCACGTCCACCTCCGCGTCCGTGGCGGCCTCGTAGAACGTCGACTTGCCCGCGTTCGGCTTGCCCGCGAGCGCAACCGAGATCATACCACCCGCTACCGGCGAGAATGACGTGTGGGTTTCGGTCGATGTGGCGTCTCACTCACGAACGCTGGCTGTTCCCGTCGAGACCCCAGACCATCCCTGTCGAGACGCCCGGCCGTTCCCGTCCAGTCATCTCCGTCGAGACGGCCACTCACCTCCGGAGAGGCGAGTCGGACTCGGAGACGCGCGCGAGTCGCCGTCGTTCGCGCCGGAGAATCCCCTCCCAGACGGACAACAGCGTCGAGTTGAGCCGGTACGTCGTGTTCACGTCTCTGACCCACGCGTCGTCGCCGAACAGCGCGCGCTGGATGCGCCGTGTTTCGGGTGACAGCGACGCCCGCAGTCCGGCGTAGTAGCTGGCCGACTCCGTGAGCGTGCGCTCGAACGACGACTCGGGAACGGACAGCCCGCACGCTCGCGCCACGTCACAGAACCACTCGACGTGGAGCACGGCGTCCGCCAACAGGAACCGCTCGGCGAATCCCAGCTCCGACAGGTGCGCCGACAGCGGTCTCCCGTCGACCCGAACGGACGAGGGTGTCGAGAACGTCGGGCGGTCGACGGGGCTACTACCGTTCGACTGTGAGTCGTCTTCGGTGGCCGTGTCGTCCGTCACGCGCCCGCTGGTCCCGTCTCGCCGTCGTGCTCGCTCGGCGTACACCGCGGCAACACGAGAGAGTCGACGGTCGGCGAGCTCGATGGGCAGCGTCATCGCCGCCCGGTACCACCGTGGTGTCCACTGCAGGAACGGGTGTCCGAACGCAGCGTCGCCGAGAAGCGTCGCCGCAACGACTCTCGCCACCGCCGGCTCCACGTCGGTCTCGTCGGCCCGCATCGCGGCGACTCCGGCCTCCACGTCCGCCGACAAGCCGCCAGTGTCGATGTCGAGTGAGCGTGCGACTCTGATCGTGTACTCGCCGCCGGCACGGAACCAGTCGGCGAAGTCTGCGGGTGCGCGCAGCGAGAGCAACGGCCGGAGTGTCATGCCCGGCATTCGTGTGCCAGAGTGAGGTGTTTGTCGTTGACCGCCTCCCATGGGTGACTGGCTGGGATTCCACTCACAGTGACCGTGGCCGCTCGCTGCCCGTCATACGGTCGTGCGTGGATCGTTACCACCGGCGACTGACAGAGAGCACCGCAGCGACGTGCTACCGCCCGATACCGCGACAGTCGC
>CAKZQY010000213.1 GCA_937142015.1 uncultured Halobacteria archaeon | reverse complement strand
GCGGTGCTCTCTGTCAGTCGTCGGTGGTAACGATCTACGCACGACCGTATGACACAGCGAGCGGAACGTCCGGCGGATGGACGGGATGACCGACGGCACACAAACCCGTTGTCGGCAGCGTTCGGTCGCGGTGCGTCGACGCCGAGCGGCCACAGTCGACGACAGGAGGGAAAGAATTAGCTACTCGGAACCCACTGGTAGTTCCTGATGGAGTGCTCGCTCGACGACGACCTCGTCGCACGAGACCACGAGAACAACGTGGCTCACATCGAGATCACGGACTGGAGAGACGGCGAGCACCCGGAGATTTCGGCTCCGCAGACGGACCACGAGTGGGCGGCGGAGTTCCGGGGGTCGCTGGCCAGCCTCACTCTGCCGGACGTGTTCGTCTCTGTCTCCCGCGACAACGAGGTGATCGAGTCGGTCACCACGGCGGACACGGCGACGACGGTAGCGACGCCCGTGAGGCTGCTCTCGAACGGCGCGATTCGCGTCCACGTCGTCGTTCACTCACCGGATCGGATCACGATCGACCCAGCGCGCGAGGAGATCGTCGTGACGGCCGACAGCCGGCTCCGCGTCTGGCTCGGAGTAGAGCAGTCGGCCACGTCTCCGCCGACACTCACCGTGCCACAGACGCTCGATGGGGTTGCGACGGCGTTGACGTACGCCGGCGCGCAGACGACAGACACGACGCCCGACCGGTCGTGGCCCTCGGTGCGCTCGCCGCCGCCGACAGTGGAGTGGGGTGAGCAGTCGATTCCCGACGAGTTGACAGACGCGCGTCCGGACACGGGTGTCGAGATCGCCGTCGAGCCGGAGCTCTCGGCACTCCTCCCCGTCGCGCCGCTGGCCTACTACCTCGGGGCACGTGTTCGGGTCGACGGCAGCACCGAGTCGACGACGCTGCAGACGCCCACGCGGGAGTGGTCACTCGGTCGCACAGACGACCACACGCCCGGCGACGTGCTCCGGCGCGTCTTCTCACTCGACTGCGTCGCTCGCGGGGCCGGGCCGCACGGCGGTGGACTCGGCGTGGCAGACACGTTCGACACGCTGGGACTCGACGCCGAGAGGCTGTACGACGCGTCGATTCCCGACCGGCTCGGCACGTACCTCGACGCGTCGTTCGCGGAGGTGCGGGATCGCTTTCCGGAGTGGCACCTCGGGCTCTCAGTCGCACCGGAGTGGCGGCACGTTCCCGCAGTCGTCTCGCAGTTGGACGAACTGCCGGTCGTCCGCGAGGCGTCGGGGACGACAGTCTCGCGGGCGGAGGCACGCAAGCGGATGCTGTCGGACCAGCACCGCGGCGGCGTCGAGCGGGCGACGTGGGTCGACCCGGACGAGGTCGACGCACGGTGGACCGGGTGGCTGGGGCCGAACCTGCCGCTCCGCGGGTTCAAGTCGCTGCCGGAGGCGTACCGACCGACGGACGACACCGTGCCGGACCAGCTCAGCATCGCCGTCGTGCTCAACGACCCCGAGATGCGGGCGGAGTTCGAGTCGAGTGCGGCACACTACGGCCGTCGCGCGGACGAACTCGGGATCGACGTCGACCGCCGCGTCGCCGTCGCGCCCAACGGACTCCGACAGGTCCTCGTCGACAGCTACGATCTGGTCCACTTCATCGGCCACTGCGACGAGGACGGACTCGTCTGCCGCAACGACTCCCGGCTGGACCTCCGCGAGGGCGAACTCAACGTCCGCGCCGAGACGTTCTTCCTGAACGCCTGTGGCTCCTACGAACAGGGCCGCGCACTCGTGGAACGTGGTGCCACTGCCGGTGTCGTCACCGGCGATCTCGTTCTCAACCAGTCCGCCGTCGAGGTCGGCCAACAGTTCGCCCGACTGCTCGCCGTCGGCTACTCTGTCGTGGTGGCTGTCCGACTGGCGCGACTGGCTGCGGACGGACCGGGCCGAGACTACCGAGCTGTCGGTGACGGTACGCGTATTATCACACAGGCTGACTCCGGATCTCCACCGATAACGTTTGTTAATTTGATTAATAATACTTATCATGTTGAGTCTGTATTTTCAGGACCAAGATTCGCAGGCGGTGAAATGAGAGACACTTTTGAAGTCGCCTCAGAGCGTCCACGTCTTGCTGGGGTAGGAGCTTCATATACACTAACAAAAAACGAATTGAATTTGCTTCTTGACACACTCGATGCTCCAATTCTAGTGAAGCGTGACGATGAAAATGAAATCTGCTGGCCCGGATCCAGAGACTGGATCTGAGTGACTCTACGGTCCCTTGTCAATCGCCCCGTTACCCGCCATCGCTGGGTCCACAGCCAGCAGGCACAGGAACACCAGTGCCAGCAGCAGTCGCGGTCGTTCGAACACGGTACATGCGCTGTCGAGGATTGCCTCGCGCATGTGCGAGCCTACCTCGCGCCAAATTTAGGACTTTCTGCGGTGTCTTGAGTCTTCATGGAACTATCCACGAAACAGACCCCGGCGTCCTGAAAGGCAAACTATTAAGGACGAGAAAAATCTAATCTTACAGAACATGACCGACCCAAACGGCGACGGAGACAGCGGACTGCGGGAGTTGTTTCGGGAGTTGCGTCCAGTGACAGACTGGGGAGCGTCGACAGACCCGTTGCCCATCGACGGCAGGCTGCTCGCGTTCTGTTGTGACGAGACGGCGTTCCGGTCGTTGCTCCGCACACTCGAAGGGGAGGGCGACCATCCGCAGGTCGTCGCAGTGCTCGACACAGACATCACCTCGATTCTCGGCACCCACGGTCGGAAGTTCGAACTGGCGACTCGCACGCAGGAGTTGGTCGACGAGGGGTCGCTCCGACTCGGCGAGACGCAGGTCTCACCCCGTCTCCCAGAGGTCGTCGGCGACACGGAGGCTGGGATCACTCTCGAAACGGGCTTCGACACGACGGCCGTCCGGTCGACGCTGTCGCCGGACCTCCGGAGGCACCTGCTCCAACACGTCCGCGAGGCGAGTCTCGTCAGCGTGTACGCGCCCGGCAGGTCGGAGCTCGTCGCGCGGTTCACCGACGAGTTCGGGACCGACGCGACGGACGACCTCCAGTACGCGCTCGAAGAGGCCACGACACGAACCGGCCAGTCTGTCGACCCCGCGTCTGTGCTCGCGCTGATCGCCGCGCGCCACGACATCCCGCTGCGTGATCTCAGTCTCGTCGCCGAGGAACTGAACATCTCCTCTGCGAACACGCTGTCTCGACGTGTGAACTCCGACGCGCTCGACGGCGTGCTCGACGAAGGCACGTTCGACACCGAGTTCGGCCGCCCGCCGAAACGACTCCAACTCGTCGACGAGTACGCCGATGCCTCTCTCGACGACCTGCTGCGGTTCGCCGTCTGACTGTTCTCGCCCCGACGCTGTCTCTCGTGGTGCCGCTCGGTCGCGCGGTGCCACTGTCGCCGCCGGACGCTCACTGCCAGTCGCCGCTGGACACTCACCGCCCGCCGCTGCCGGAGGCTCACTGCCAGTCGCCGCTGCCGGAGGCTCGCTGTCGGTCACCCGACGAAGTTGTTCACGACTTTTTTAGTTTCTCTCGCGCTTCACGCCTCCGTCTATATTTTATCGCTGCGTGATGAGTGGTCACATGTCTAGAAGATGCAAATCAAACGACTTCGCACTGCAAACCGCGCGAACAGATCACTGCCGAACCCGGCCACGGCGACATCCGTCGACCCTCGATACACGTGACAACGCCAGAGCTCTCGACCGAGGAGCCCGACACGGGGCACTCACCGTCCGTCGAGTCGACCCCAGACGGCTCGGACACGGTCGCTCACAGACGTATGCGAGACACAGGTGGACAGTCTGACCCCGCCAGACACGACTCCGAGGCACCGACACTCGACCGCTGCTGTCCGGTCTGTGGCAGTCTCGTCACGGCGATCCAGATCGCGGGTCCCGACGAACGGCACGCCGCTCCCTGCGGTCACTGGCTCCCCGTCTCCCGTCTCGTCGACCTGCCCAGAACTGCGGAGGTGTGCGCGTGAGCTTCACATGTCCGGCCTGCGGCGAGTCGTGTGCCACCGGCCACCAGCTGCTCGAACACTACGGCCGTGACCACCGCGAGCGTACCAACACCGAGAGCGGGACCGACGAGACTGAACCACCCGCCGACGTCGCGTACGTCGCAGACTACCACGTCGAGGACGGCTCTGTCCACCTCGACTCCGACTGTGGACACCTCGCTGGCGCGGTCGAGATCAGCGAAATCGACCCTGCCTCCGTGACCGAACCACACCGCTGGTGCTGCTACTGTGCTCGGCGTGTGCGCCGACCAACCCGACGGCCCTCGACCGCGGCGACGGGGAACGACTTGCCGGTGCAGTGACAGTTCTGTTCACCGGAAGAAATTTGAGACGAGAGGCGAAACGCGCGTTCGTGCGAATCGCCACCGTCGACAGGGAGTCGTTCACTGGGCGAGTCGGACGCGTGAGAACTGCTGCACTCGCGTCTGGCGTCTTCGGTGTCTGGTACGGCGTGCAGGCGCACCTCTCCGTCCGCGACCTCGAACACGCCGACGGTGCTGCGCCGTGGCACCCGCTGTTCGTGATCGCCCCCATCGTCGTCGGAACACTGCTGGTACTCGCGGCACTGTTCCTCGTCAGCGAGTGATACTTGTCGTCGCGCCCAGTAGAGACTGGATATGACAGTTCTCTCGTTCGACGAAGACGGTGTCGATGTCGAGTACAACGGCACGGAGTTCCGGTTGGAGAAGGATCTCGTCGAGGAGGCGACACAGAAGTCGTACGTCGACGTCACCGACCACGAAGTGCTCAAGCTGGTCGAAGAGAGTCCACAGTTCTCGGCGGAGCCTCGACGGATCGGCGACCTGCTGTAGCGTCCGCCCGGTTGTGGGACTCGGCGAACGCCACTCGTCGAGACCGCGAGCTTCCACTCGTCTGTCGAGACCGCGAGCTTCCACTCGTCTGTCGAGACCGCGAACTTCCACTCGATCTGTCGAGACCGCGAGCTACCGTCCGAGCTGTGCGTGTGCGTCCGAGAGGTTCCGCGAGGCGAGTGCCGACAGCAGCGACAGCTCGCCGGCGAGCGCGGCGACGGCAGTCGCTTCGGCGAGCGCGTCGGCGTTCGCCCCCGGCGGGTCACCGCCGCCACGGACACCCAGCACGTCCAGCCCCTCCGACTGTGTCGGGAGCTTCGTCCCGCCGCCGACGGTGCCCACCTCCAGTGACGCGAGCGTGACGGAGGTGTAGAGGTCGCCGTCGACGACTTCGGCGGTGGTGATCGCGTTCGCGCCCTCGACGACCTGCGCAGCGTCCTGTCCCGTGGCGAGGAAGATCGCCGCCACGGTGTTGGCGACGTGTGCGTTGAACCCCAAGCTCCCGGCTTTCGCGCTGCCCACGTGGTTCTTCCGGGTGTTGATCTCCGCGACCGCCTCCGGCGTGGTGTCGAGCGTCTCCGTCACCACTGCTCGCGGGAGTGTCACGTCCGCGGCGACCGTCCGGCCACGACCCTCGATTGCGTCGATTGCCGCCGGCTTCTTGTCGGTACAGAGGTTGCCCGACAGCGCGATCAGGTCGGCGTCCGTCTCCGCCTCCACCACGTCACACGCCTCGCCCGTGGCGATGGTGGCCATGTTCATTCCCATCGCGTCCTTCGTGTCGTAGGTGAACCGGAGGAAGACGTTGTTGCCGACGACGTACGGCGTGATCGACTCCAGTTCGCCGTGACTCGTCGTCGACTCCGCCGCACTCCGGAGGCGGTCCTCGTTGTCGCTGGCCCACGCGACGAGCGCTTTCGCCTCGGCGACGCCGTCGACCCGGAACACTGGCGCACGCGACATCCCAGCGTCGAGGACGCGCGCCGTCGCCCCACCCGCGCGGTCGATCGTCGCACACCCGCGGTTGACGGACGCCAACAGCGCTCCTTCGGTCGTCGCCATCGGGACGTACCGCTCGCCGGTCAACTGGTCGCCGTGGATCTCCACGGGGCCGACGACGCCAGCCGGAATCTGGACCGCGCCGGTCATGTTCTCGATGTTCGGCTCCGCTGCGGATGCTGGGAACGAGTAGTCCCCGACCGTCTCCAACGCCGACGCTGGCCCGTCGAACGCCGAGTGTTCGTGACTCCCGACGAGTCGCCGTCTGGCGGCCGTCGCCGTGTCCGCGTCGGCGTGTGATTCGAGTTCGTACAGTCGCAGGTCGCCGGCCCTGACGCGCTCTGCCAACGCCGCCGGTGTCGGATCTGCGCCGTCACCGCTCTCGGTATCTACACTCGGTGTTTTCTCTTTTGTAGTAACATCGTCACCTGCTCCCCGTTCGCCAGTTGTGCTCCCGTTCTCGTCACTGCCGTCCATGCACCACAGGTTCGGTAGTGGTCCACTAAGACTGTCGGTCACGCGGTCAGTGGTCACCGGGGCAGAACCACTCGAACCCACCGGCGGAGAGGAGTAACGGCTTGGCTCAGCCAGCACTCGTCGGGTACAAACCACAATATCCCACCGTGGGAATCCCACGACTTCAGTCGTGTGGAGGAAGTCAACCACGGAGGAATCCCACTCCTTCACAGCGGAGGCAGTCAACACGACTGGACCGGTGTCCGATCTGTCGGACGAGAGTTGTAAAGCCAGAGAAGCCAAGACCGTAGAGGGCGATACAGACACTCGTGACCAGTCGTTGGACGGTGTTCGGCATCGGACGTTTCGGCCGTATCCACGCAGAAGAACTTGACCGGCTGGGACTTCTGCACTCCGTTGTCGACACAGACGAGACAGTTTCTGTGGACAGCGAGGGTGTCGAGACGCTCCACCGTGATCTCACGAGTCGTGTCGACCCCCCAGAAATTCCCGCGCCAAACGAGCCGTACACGTGTGATCGGCTCCCTTCGGACGATCAACTCCTCGAAACGCAGGTGTGGGACATCGCAACACCGAGCCACACGCACTTCGAACTCCTCCTAGCGGGTGTGGCTCACGACCGCCGTCTTCTGGTCGAGAAGCCACCCACGCGCGACGTTGATCGGCTCCAGTACGTCGTAGAACAGCAGACGACAGGGCCCGTCGGAGTGAACTACGTAGAGCGGGCTCACCCGGTCGTCCGCGCCGCTGGTGACGCACTCGACGCTGCTGGCGTGTCGCCGACTCGCTCGGTCCACCGTCGGAGCAAAGATATCAGAGATCCCGTCGAGCAGTTGCTCGCTGCTGGTGACCTCGACACGGCACCACTGTTCACACTCGGCGACCTCGTCCACGACCTCTCCGAGGTCGACGAGTTCCGCCAGCGCCGGGCAACTGGGTTGGCGGCGTCCGACTGGACCGTCTCGTCGGCGTCCGTGACACGGTGGCGAGATCTCCCGAATCCGATTCCCTCGGCAACTGACGTCGCGGCCTCCTTCGAGCTGCGGTGTGCCGACGGGTTCGTGGCCGACATCGGGGGTAGTTTTGCCGAACGCGAGCGCCGGTACTTCGTCGTCGGTGACGACGACTACGCAGTCTTCGGAACGACACTGTCCAGAGATCACATCGAACCCGTCGCCGCGGTCGTCGAGGGAACCCAGCGCGTCACCGCGCTGTTCGAGCGACTGCAGACCGATCCCGTGTTCGACGACGAAGACGTGAGAGAACTCCTCGACGAGTTCGGCGCGACGGTGCTCCGTGACGAGATGAACGACCACGTTCCGGCCCGAGCGTGGACGGACGGTGAGCCACAGTACGGCGAGGCTCCGCTCGTGAACGTGTTCCAGAACCTCTGTGACGCGACGGATGTGACCGATCTGTTCTGTCCGATCAGTGATACACTCCCGTACCAAGCCGCCGTCGAGACAGTGTACGACGACTGTGGCGTGACGATTCCTCGACGCTGATACTGCCGGTTGCAGGCGGGGATCTCGTCTGTGTCCACGAATCCGGTCGACCGTCGAACGGCAACTAGAAATTGTACTGTTCAAATGCCCATATCAAATAATTCTTGAATACTACAAAAGCTTACAATAGTATTTTCACACAGGTGGATTACTAGCGAGTATGGCAATCAACCCGTGGTACGAGATCGCTTATCAGTACCAGAAGGCAATCGACGACCCGCCGTCGGACAGGTCCGGGTTCGAGGACGGCTTCGACCACGGACCAGACGGGTACTTCGAGACGCTGTTCGAGGACTCACACGGCGAGGGTGACGACCCGATCCCGTTGTCGTACTACACGAAGGCGTGTGCGTGGGCGAGTGACTACCCACTACTGTACCGGCGCGTGATGGTGTTCATCAACCCGTGGCACCTACAGAACGAGAGCGATCTCGACGAGTACATCCGCTTAGAATTCGGATGCGACAGGGATACCTTCGTCAAGATGATCGCAGACGGCTGGATACTTCCACTCCTCGAGCTTCGGCACGAGTACCCGGAGTGGTCGAAGAGCGAAATAACAGAGTTGTTCAGAGAAGTCGACAAAGAGAGGGCAGAGTTCACACCTGTCCCGAGATACGTGAATCTCGTCGACACTGCACTCGGCGCGATGTTGCTCCGAGACGAGGATACGTTAGATAGTTACGAAACTGACAGGTCTACCCGAGGAGAGTACGTGAATATAGACGACACAGTCGAAGCAATGGAAACAGAAAGTCCGTGGAAAACACTCCCAACAGACAAAATAGAGAACAATTATGGGGTCACTCACCCATCTCTACGAGAGTACGTGACAGAGCGAGCACAGAAGCTACGTCTCATCAGTGATGCCCTGGACGATGTCGCCGTCGACGACATCTACGGTACAATCCATACGATGGCAGAGAATTGGAGCGAGGAGAATCAAGAAGAGTTTATAAATTATGTGTATTATAACTGGAACCAACACGGGACACCAGCGTACTACTGCGACTTCTCTGGCAATACAGACATGGGCATGAAGCCGACCTACGAGTACAGTAGATACTCGCTTCACGCTGTCAGAAGCTATATAAGTAACGCTGCGACGGCTGCCACAAGACAGGTCCGGGCGATACTGGACTCTGAGCCTGCCCGAGAGTTCTGGTTCCACGACGAGGAGAACGATTTAAGATCGATCTTTTCTGTTTCACCGCAAGAAGATGTTACTCTCGATAGAGTTGAAAGCCGAATCGATGAACTATCTAACTATTACAGACACAGTAATCAAGGAAAAAGAAGAAAAATAAATACATTTAAAAGCAGAGAAGACAATAGAAAAAAACTAGTCAAAAGGCATAATAAAAGAAGCAAAGAAGATATTAATGTAAATTTATTCGAGTCTGATTCGGCTCAGATCCAGAAGTTGGGTGAGTTAGCATTCTCATTTGTTGCATATTTTAATCCGGTAGTCGATGGTATGGGTCGCATAATGAGATTCTCAAAAAAAGAAGAAAATATGGAAGTCAAAATTCACGAACCGCAAAAAGTAATTGATAACAAAATGGGGTCACTGAACCACTGGGAGATACCGTACAACACCACGAGTCAAGAATCGGAGGAGTCGAGCAGTGAGACCCAGTTCGATACTCTGAATGCCCAATACATCAAACGAACAGAGGAACTATGAGCGCCGATCAGTCGTTGAGCCACTCGTAGTAGACGTGTGCCTCGTCGAATCGGCGGCGAATCGCCTCTACGTCGCCGGGAGAGATCGGGTCGAAGAACCGGCGTGCTTGGTCGAAACTCGCTTCTTCGTCTTCGGGGTCGGGGGCTGCCGGATCGTCGTAACACCGATCACCGACGACCTCGTAGTCGGGTTCGAAACACTGCTCGAAGACGAACGTGGCCCGGTCCATGTGGTAACAGGAACTCACCACGTAGACCGTCTCGACCGACTCGTCGAGGCCGTCGACGAGTCGTCGGCTGAAGTACCCGTTGCCCACGGTGTCACGAGCGTCACGATCGAGGAGAATCTGCTCTTCGGGAACACCCTCTCTGACAGCGTAGTCTCGCATGACCTCACACTCCGCCGCCGGCACCTCTTCGTTGGTCTGTGCGCCACTGAACAGGAGGTATTCGGCGTCGACATCACGGAACAGTTCGATCCCCGTGTCGAGGCGACCACGGAGGGTTGGGTGGACCGATTCGGACACGAGTCT
>CAKZQY010000212.1 GCA_937142015.1 uncultured Halobacteria archaeon | reverse complement strand
GAACTCGAACACAGAAAGCGGTACCGTTCACGAACGAGGTCCGGGAGACAGTTCTTCGGAGGAGTACGCACAGGTCGTCGAAGACCAGAGCACGCAGGTCGCAGCGACAGTGTCGGATCTCGCCGCCGAGATCGCCGCCGGTCACGACGAGCCAGAGACGCTTCCCGACGCGCGGGCGGCGGTCGAGGAACTCGACGACCTGCTAGCGGCACTCGACTGACACGGGGGCTGCACTCGACTGGCACTGTCGGTGCGCCTACCTGTGGTCGTCCGTCTGCACCCCGCTCGCGGGGACTGTTCCACTCGGGAGACGGTTCAGCCGGTCGAAGGTCACTCCTGTGTCGCATCAAGCGCTCGTCACATTCGATCCACGCAGATTTGTTGTCTAGAAATAGGGGACAATTATGATGCTGGCACGCGAATCGCGTCGTATCGGTAGGATGAGTCGAAAGCCATCTGATCGGTCGGACGACGGGGGGGACGACGATCGTCAAGGGAGAGACGACGGCTCAATTGGACCCTCAAGCCGGAGGAGCACTCAGACTGACGATTTCTCTGTTCGCCGGGCGAGAGACCGGTATGGCGACGACTACACGATTGACGAACTCAGACGGATTCACCAGATGGAACAGAGCTACGGGTCACATATCAAGGACTGGGCGGACGAGGGCATGCCGCTACGTGCGATGAAGAATCAAGACGCACGAGAGGCGTTCCGACTACAGAAGGGTACTCCAATCCCCAAAAATATCGACAAATTCAATCGGAAGTCTGAACGTCGGAATATGGAGTACTTGAACCGGATGCGTCGGAAGGAGCCCGATGGAGAAACACGGGTTCCCGACAGCGTTCGGAAAGTGATCAGTTCGCCCGGGCAGTCACTGGACGACTCGGTTCGGCGCGCCATGGAGGATCGGATCGGCGGCTCTTTTGAGGACGTGCGGATTCACGCCGGACCGAAAGCTGCCGAGGCAGCAGAGGCGATTGACGCCCGTGCGTTCGCCGTCGGGAATCACATCGCGTTCAATTACGGTGAGTACGACCCCGGGTCGGTGGAGGGCCAGCATGTACTGGCCCACGAGTTAGCGCACGTGCGCCAGCAGACGCTCGGCCAGATTTCGATGCTGCCGAACGAATCTATCGCTGTCGAACTCACTTCTGGGCGGAACTCACAGAGAGAGGTAGATTACGGCAGGACAACAGAGGTGAACGAGAAGACGCGCAGTAGCGACGTATCTGTAGTTTGTCGGCTACTAGACACCGACATACACGTCCAACGGACTGATGGCGAACGGCTGAGCCCCTCGATCCAGAGAGTCACCGAAGATACGAATAAAGTGAAAAATTGGACTGGCCAATCAAGCTACATCATAGATAACAGAATTGTTATACAAAGAATGAAGAAAAAGGATGCTATATCAAAAATAAACGACAGGTCCGATTCCCTCACGAAACAGGAGCGAGAACGGCTGGTTGGGGCAGTCGACGCAGAAACAGTAAATCCAGAGACAGCAGCCGAAATAATCGAGCTCCGACACTCGGGGAGGCTCTCCGGTGGTGCAGATGTTAATGATCTTCTGGATATTACTGAAAAGGCTACAATAAAAAACGTGAAACGCGTTGTGCGGACAAAGAATGGTCCAATCTGGCTCGAAAGTGGCAACAAGGACGCAGGGTTACAGCACATCCTGACTAGACACCCGGAATTCGGAGATCAGGCGTACCTCACTACCAGCGACCTGTCTGTTGGGGTCGAAGAAATGATTGTAGAAGCCATCGAAAACGGAGAACGGGTCGTTATCAATGGAAGTATTTTTTATCAGTACCAGAAGGCAGGTGACTGGATCAGTGTCCTCGTTGGGAGCAACGGATTCGTCGTGACTGCGTATCCTGGTAAGAAAAAGAGTACGTAGAATGATAGCAGCAAACGTGTCGTCTGTCACACCGGTATCGGAGTACAGAGGCGACGTGTACACACAGAGCGTCAAGCTGACGCTCTCGAACGGGACAACCGTCACGGTGTTCGACGGGGTCGCGTCGCTCTCTGCAGGGGTAAAGATCGAGCGTGTCAGACTCGCTGGGCAGGCGGTCGAAGTCGAGCGGAGAGATATCGAGACACAGCCGTCGAGAGTCCAGCCTGTCGACGGTGAACACCTCGGAGAGTGGGCTCACCGTGTCTACGGGACCGTCGTCGCCGACCACGACGGTCACGCGTACGTGATCGATGTCGATGGTCTCGAAGTCGAGATCGAACTCGCCAGCACGCTGACTGAGACTCCAGAGACTGCACAGCTTCGAGTCGGGAGCGACGTGTCCGTGGTCGTGAACCGGCTCGACCTCGACGACTACGACCACGTCACAGACGAGAAGTGACGAGCTTCAAATGGCACACCGCACGTGAGACGACGAAAACTGTCCGCGACCGCACAGCGACCGCGACAGCAGGGACCCGAGGAGAAAGTTGAGGTACGATACGAGCAAACCACGCAGTGTGAGCGAAACCGAGGATTCGTCACGCCGAGCAGAAGCGCCGCCAAGTGGCCGAGGAGATGGACCGCCACGTGAAACGGCGACGCCGGGACGAGTGGGACGGCGAAGACAACTAGTCCCACCAGAGCATCACACGCCAGCCGTGTGACGACACACCACTCGCCGGGTTTATGACCGTGGCACACACTCTGCGCAGACGAGAGTGGAGAGCGTGTCGCGTGAGAACACACCCCGAGACGAGCGGGTCGAGATCGCCGGCGAGGTGACGAGAGTCGCGGCAGTCAGGTACCTCCAGGGCGCACTCGGGCACGGGGTCGGGAGTCTCGCCTGTCTCGTCGTCGGGTGGCTGCTGTTGGCAGTCGGTGTACAGAGCGTCGGGTCGGTGCTCCTCGTCGGCGCGTTCGCACTCGCCGCGAACGGGGCGTCCATCGCCGCGTGGCACAGACTCCGCGGCCTCGTCCAGCGGCGCGACAGTCGACAGCCGCGCCAGCCGACGCGGGCGATCACGGCACACAGCCTGTCGACCGAGCAGAAGGCCGACCTCGTCGCCGGGTTCGTCGTCGTCTGCGGGCTCGTCGGCGGACTCGCGGCGAGTGTCCTGCTCGTCCGCCAGTTCGGAGTAGGCACCGCAGCGGCGGTTCTCTCCGTCGCGTTCGGTGTCGGGAACGTCGTCGCACTCGTCCGTGCCTCCCCGGACGGCGAGAGCACCACGACCCACCACGACGCCGAGTAGCTCGTCGCGCTGGCCTGCCACCAGTTAAGTGGACACACCACGTGGCACGTCTGTGGAAGAGACCGTCGAGTGGTTACGCGACCGGCCGTACTACCGGGGTCAGATCACGGACAGCCGCGTGCTGCCCGGGCGTGACCCCTCGTACACGGAGATCGAGCTCGAGCCGCGCTTAGAGAGCGCGCTCGCCGACCGCGGGATCGACGCGCTGTACGACCACCAAGCTGCGGCCGTCGAGGCAGTCAGAGACGGCGACAACGTGGTGTTGGCAACCCGGACCGCCAGCGGCAAGAGTCTCGCGTACACCGTGCCGGCGTTCGAGCGTGCGATGGACCACGGCGGGCGGACGCTGTACCTCGGGCCACAGAACGCGCTGATCCAAGACCAAGCCGAGACGCTGTCGGATCTCGCCGGCGGGCTGGGGTTCGGCTCGCGGGTCTCCGTCGCGCAGTACACCGGTCGGATGAGCGACAGCGAGAAGCGCGACGTGCGGAGTCGGCAGCCCACAGTCGTCCTGTCGAACCCGGACATGGTCCACTACGCGCTGTTGCCCCACGCCTACCGGCTGTGGGAGTGGTTCTTCTCCTCGCTGGAGCTCGTCGTGATCGACGAGGTTCACAGCTACCGCGGGGTGTTCGGGAGTCAGGTCGCGCTCACGCTGCGGCGACTCCGTCGGCTGTGTGAACGGTACGACGCGGACCCGCAGTTCGTCTGTTGTTCCGCGACAATCGGCAATCCGACTGCCCACGCGGCGCGGACGGTCGGCGTGTCGGAGTCGACGTTCACGCTCGTCGACCGGGACACGTCCGGGCGCGGCCCACGCCACTGGGTGTTGTGGAACCCGCCGGAGTACACGGACCGCCAGCAGGAGCGTCACAGCGGCCGTCGGAAGTCGAGCCACACGGAGACCGAGCGCTTGTTCGTCGACCTCGTGGCCCGGGGACGGCAGACGCTCGCGTTCACCAGAGCGCGGCAGTCCGCCGAACGGTACGCCACCGACTCCGCGGACGACCTCCGCGACCGGGGGCACGCCGACCTCGCCGGACAAGTCGAAGCGTACCAAGCGGCCCTGACACACGAGCGTCGCCGCGAGATCGAAGACGGGCTCCACGCGGGCGACGTCCGCGGCGTCTGGTCGACGAACGCGCTGGAGCTCGGCGTCGACGTGGGTGGGCTCGACGCGGTGTTGCTCGACGGCTACCCCGGCACGCGGATGTCCGCGTTCCAGCAGGCCGGCAGAGCCGGCCGGGGTGACGACCCGGCGCTCGTGGTGATGATCGGCGGCGAGGATCAGCTCGACCAGTACATGCTGTCGAACCCGGACGACTTCTTCGCGGGCGAGCCGGAGGACGCGATGTCCGACCCCGAGAACGACACGCTCCTTCCCGATCACGTCGCCGCCGCGGCGGACGAGAACTGGCTGTCGCGGGCCGACGAACAGTACTTCGGCGACCAGTTCCCCGGAATCGTCGCCGACTTAGAGAGTGACGGTGTGCTCGACCGCCGGACGACCGCACAGGGGACACGCTGGACTCACGCGGGCGGAGAGAGCCCACACTACTCGATGAACCTCCGTACTATCGAGGATCGGGAGGTAGACCTGTTGGACGGGCGCTCGAACGACCGGATCGCCTCGCTCGCGTTCGGTGACGCCCTGCGTGACGCCCACCCGGGCGCAATCTACCACCACCAGGGGACAGACTACGAGGTGGCGGATCTGGATCTGGACCGCGACACGGCGATTCTCCAGCCCACGTGGGCAGACTACTACACGGAGGTGTTGACGGACAAAGACGTGACAGTGGAACAGCCACGCCGCGAGAAGCCGTTCGGCGCGCGCCCGGAGACCACGGTCAGGTTCGGTGAGGTGACCGTCCGCGAGCAGATCACCGGATTCGAGCGAAAAGACTCGAAGACGGGCGAGACACTCGGTCGCCAGCCGCTGGATCTCCCGGAGACGACGCTCCGGACGGAGGCGTTCTACTACACCGTGCCGGAGGACCTAGAGACTCGGATGCGGGCACACGGCGGGGAGTACGGCTTCAACGGCGGTATCCACGCCGCCGAGCACGGGACGATCTCGCTGCTCCCGCTGTCGTTGCTGTGTGACCGCGCCGACGTGGGGGGGTTGTCGACGCCGTACCACCCGCACACCGGTGCGCCGACCGTGTTCGTGTACGACGGTCACCCCGGCGGCGTCGGGATCACCGCGGCGGCCTACGAGTTCGTCGAGGACCTGCTCGCCCGCACGGCGCGACTGATCGCCGGCTGCGACTGTGCGGAGGGGTGTCCGGCGTGCGTACAGTCGCCCCACTGCGGCAACGCGAACGACCCGCTGTCGAAGCCGGAGGCGACGACGCTGACAGCCGAGCTGAGCGGGATCGACGTGACCGAGGGCGGCATCGACGCCGCTGGGGACGACTGACCGGTACCTCTCTCACGACAACGTCGATCACTGCTCGACCTGACGGTCCAAATCACCGCCCTCGCGCCACGACTGCTTCGACGACCTCGGTCACCGCTCTCGCGTCACGACCGCTTCGACGACCTCGGTCACCGCTCTCGCGTCACGACCGCTTCGACGACCTCACACAGTGCTGCCGTCGCCAGATCGAGCAGTTTACCGCCACGTTCTGCGTTGCCGGCACGCGGATCGCCGACGACACCGTTCTCCGTGAACTCGTGGCTGTCGTGTGCCAAGTTCACGCCGCGAACCCAGTCACCCCAGCCGCTCGCCGCCCCCTCTGCCGCGGTCTCGACACGATCCTCGTGGATCAACTCCGGGTGGACGTGTCTCACCAGCGCGGTCTCCAGCGGACCGGCGTGACCCATGTCGCCCGAGTGGTCGCCGACCGCCTCGAACCACGTGAACGCGACCGCGTACGGGTCGGGCTCGGTCGTGGATTCGCCAGATACAGTCTCACCCGCCGACACGGCAGAGGCGTCCGTGCCAGCGCGCCGCGAGACACGTCGAGCGACCTCCGCGAGCGCGGCGACGTTGCCGCCGTGGCCGTTGACCAGCACGGCGCGGTCGATGCCGTGGAACGCCAGACTCTCCAGCGTCTCGCGGACGTACGCCCGGAACGTGTCTGGTGACACCCAGAGCGTGCCGTCGAACGCGCGGTGTTCCTCCGCGACGCCGACGTGGACCGGCGGGGCGACGACGGCGGTCGGGGCGTCCTCGTCGCCCGCGAGTCGGTCGTCCGCGGCCTCTGCGACCGCGACGGCGTTCAGCGCGTCCGTTCCCAGCGGCGCGTGTGGCCCGTGCTGTTCCGTGCTCCCGACCGGACACAGCGCCACGTCCGGCTCTGTGTCTCGTACGTCCGTCCAACTGACTTCTGTGAGGTTCACGAGCGTGCTCCGCCCGGGAGCGTCTTGAATCTCCCTCTCAGTACTCACTCACCGTTCGTACCGGGCCGTGAGTTCCTCCGGGTCGAGAGCCGTCGGCACTCCCGGGTCGAACGACTCACCGCGGGCGATACTCTGTCCGTACGCACAGAGATTCGCCGCGGAGTCGTACGTCAGTCCCTCGCGGCCGTGTGCCACCCAGTTCACGTACCGCTCCTTCGATCCGGGTGAGAGGTTCCCCTCGCCGAACACGAGGTAGTTCCCCTCCCGGGTCCGGTAGCGTTCGTCGAGCAGTTCCGCCAGCAGTTCCGGCGGGAGCGCCCGCAGCCGCTCGTCTTCCGGATCGACGACGAGGAAGTCCCACCCGATCCACGTGTGGAGCTCCGACTCCGGCACGGTCGCTAGGTCCCTGACTGCGTCGTAGAGATCCGCCACTGCCCGCTCGACGGCGGGGTCCGGATCGGAGAGATCCAACGCGTCGACAGCACCGAGTTCCAACAGCTCCGCGGCCACACCACGGGGCGAGTCGGCGTCGAGGTCGACCAGATTCAGGTTGCTCTTGTCCGTCTCCGGGCTGCCGTACCGGTCTTCGCCCGACACGGGCGTCGGCCCGGCGGCGATCACCCGCCGGTCGAAGTCGTGTGGCACCGCGTACTGCAACAGGAACTCCCTCGGAGCGTCCGTGAACGACGACGGCGCGCTCCCCTGTCGCCAGTCGGCGACGAACGCCTCGACACCGCCCGGGTAGAACCAGATCCCGCGTCCCTGCGTCGCAGAGCGGGCCTTCAACACGAGCGGTGCGTCCGCGAGGAAGTCGCGCCGGATCTGTCTCCGCGCCTCCGCTCGTCCGTCACCGAGGTAGTGGTCCAGCGGCTGGAACGGGGGGACAGCCAGCCGCGAGTCGTACAGCTCGAAGTACTGCAGCGCCTTGTCCCCGAGGAGTCTGGGAACCGGCGCGGGGTTGATCAGCTCGACACCAGTCTCCGACAGATCCGAGTACGTGCGCCCGAGTTTGCGACGAAACGCCGCCGTCGGGATCAGCGTGAGATCACCGAGACCGTGCTCGTGTAACGCCTCGTCGATCTCTGCCAACGGCCGGCCACCCACCCACAACGTGCCGTCGGCTACGCTCACGCCGTCCTGCTTGAACCCCACCTTGTTCAGCACGCCTAACGACGCGAGGAGATCTTTCCTGTTGTTCAAACTCGCCGTGACGCTGTTGACGCCGGCTGCGAACGCGGTCGGACTGTCGAAGTCGGACAACTCGTCGATCAAGCGTCGTCTGGAACGGCTCCACGAACGCTCATTAACAATTCGGTTATTCTCTCCGTAGAAACGAGACCGCTCCCGTGATCTCGGTAGTCGAACTGCTACTGTCGGTCACGGACCTGTGAACACGAGACCGCCAGGATCGAGGCTGACAGAGACGCTACTCGTCGGACTCGTCGTCGTCCGACTCGGCTTCGGCCGCACGCTCCGTCAGTTCCACGGAGCCGCCGGCAGTCTCGATCTCCTCGCGGGCCGCGCCGGTGAACGCGTCGGCCGTCACGTGGAGTTCCTGTCGCGCCTCGCCGTTGCCGAGCACCTTCACCACGTCCACTCGGTAGCCGTCCTCGGCCACGTCGCGGGCGTCGAGGTGGTACGCGCCGTCGTCCTCCTCGGCGAGTCCCTCGGCTGCCAGCAGCGCGGCGTCCTCGTCGAGTTCGCGGACGGACACCTCGGCCACCACGTCTTGGGTCTTCTCCGGCGGGGAGAAGCCGTGTTTCCCCAGCGGCGGGTGGTTGTGGTACTCGTGTTTGTCCCGACCGGCAGCGCCACGACCGCCTCTGTGGCCCGCCTTCCGGTTGTGCTTGTGCGATCCACCGCCGTGCGTGCGCGATCCACGCTGGCGCTTCTTCTTGCTGGTCATTATCGCATCGCCTCCAGGAGCGCGTCGATCTCCTCGGTGGTGTGTCGTCCGAGCTCGCCGCCGTCCGTCACGGGCTGTTTCACGCCGTCGTGACCGCCACGCGGCGCGTGGAGCCGGAGCACGGGCGCGAGCGGACTCTCCTGTAGCGTCGTCTCCTCTGCGAGCAACGCCTCGGCGAGCGCGTCCACGTCGTCGTAGGCCGTGTTGGCCGCGACCCACTCGTCGTCGATGTCGGCCGACCCCTCCGCGGGCTGGCCGCGCCGTCTGAGCAGGGTGGCGACCGTCTCCGCCGACGGCTCGCCGAACGCGACGTAGTCGTTCACCTTCGTGATCATGCCGCGGTACGTGTCGCGCTCGGGAACGAGCGTGGCGTGGTTCACCGCGTGGAGGTTCAACATCGCCAGCGTGTCCCGCACCGCCGCCGACATGTCGACCTCGCCGCGGAGTTGGACGATTGCCTGCATCACTCACGCACCCCCTCGCGTGCCTCGCGCTGGACGCGCCGTGCGCGCTCCGGCGTCCGGGCCTGCGAGGCGTTGACCAAGGCGTTGAACGTCGCCTTCGCCAAGTTCACTGTCGTCCGTGTGGTTCCGTTCGAGGAGGTCCACGCGTCCTCGATGCCGGCGAGCTCGAGGATGTTGCGGACGGTCTCTGCTGCCGCCAGTCCCAACCCCTGCGGGGCGGGCTTGATCTCCACCTCGACGGAGCCGGCCTTCCCCTCTGCGGTCCGCATGAGGGAGTTGCGACCGCCAGCGGAGTCCTCCCACGAGCCGGAGCCGCGGTCCACCGAGATGATCTGTAGCTTCGCCACGTCGATCGCCTTCTCGATGGCACCGCCGACCTGATCGTCGCGGGCCTCCGCGTAGCCCAGGTAGCCGCTCCGGTTGCCGACCGCGACGGCGACGCGGAACTTCACGCGTCGTCCGGAGTCGGTCATCCGCTGGACCATGTTGATGTCCAACACCTCGTCTTCCAAGTCTGGCAGCAGCTGGTCGACGATCTCCGCCTCCTTCAGCGGGAGCCCCGTCGCCAGCGCCTCCTCCATCGACGTCACGTCGCCTGCCTGTACCTGTCGACCGAGCCGCGTCTGCGGCGTCCAGCCGTCGTCGTTGGCGCTCATGTTACTCGAAGGCCTCCGTCAGTGTCGCTCGTACGTCGTCGAAGTGTTCGGGCAGGTCGGTCGCGTCGAACGCGCCGCTGTACAACGGCTCGTCCAACTGCTCGGCGTACTCCGCGATGTGCTCGCCGCGGTTGCGCGACCAGTCTGCGAGGACTGCCTCGTTGTGGGGGATCTCTACCCCCGCGTCGATTGCGCCCTCCTGCACCGCGAACACCTTGTTGCCGGGCGTTGCGGTGTTGAGGCCGATGTCGAGCACCGCCTCTTCGAGCCCCGCCTCGACGGCTCGCAGTCCCGCGAGGTACCCCGTCAGGTACGCGCTCGGCAGGTTCCCCGTGGGAGCCTCCCAGCCGTACTCCGAGAGATCCTCGCTGGACGCGGCCGCGTGTG
>CAKZQY010000211.1 GCA_937142015.1 uncultured Halobacteria archaeon | reverse complement strand
CGTCTCTGCTGTCGCCTGTGACCGTGTGCGGTCTCGACCCTCGATAGATCAGCGTTAAGAGGCGCTCTATCGACCGATCACGGTTGCCAACAGTTGTGGGTAAGAGACAGCCGTTCACGGGTGGGCTTTCGCCTCGAACCACTGTAATGGTCTCGTGACTGACGGCAGAGGACAGTGATCATGGTTCATCCTCCGACAGCGACCGTGCGCGCTCGATCACTGTCGACAGATCCCGGTCGTACGTTTTCTTCCGCTTTCCGACAGCGATACAGTAGAGTGTGCTTCCACGCCGGACGAAGTACATTCGGAACTCTCCCTGCCGGCGGTAGTAGATTGTCTCTGCGGTGCCCGTGAGCGTGTTCACTGCGTCGGTCAGTTGTCTGTCCCACTCGGTCAGTTGGCGCTCTAGTTCGTCGACATCTCCGAGCACCTCCTCAGCTGCGTCCTCACTGACCGACGATAACTTCAGGTCATGCTGGACGTATCTGGCAACAATCTCGACAGATTCGATCACGGCTTCCTCCGCAGAGCAGACGAGAACAGGTCACAAGCCGAGTCGTTCGCGCATCTCGTCAGCGCTACACGTCTCGTCCGATTCGAGATCGACTTCTTCCAATCGCTCCGAGAGCGTCTCTCCCCCCGGAAGCACAATTTCCTCCGGATCGTCTGGCTCCTCCCGGGAGTCTTCTGAGTCGACTGCCATACGCGTCCTTCGTCGCGGGAGCACATACCTCTTGGGCTTGGGTTCGTTCCTTCAGTTTAAAAACTCAACGAATACGCTGATAATCACTCGAATAGTAAATAGACCTACAATCTACACCTCTGTGGCAGTGTGAATAATATTATGACTAAATATATGGCATATCGCCCAAGACACGCCCACAGTGTCGAACGTGTGATCGACAGCACGGTCAGACGTTCACTAGCACGCATCGCCAGTCACGGCCAGCCGCAGACAGCCGATCCACGGCACACGGACACGGGTAACACGACGAATCCAGTGATCCCGAACCGGTAGTGCGATGCCGGAGACTCGGTCACTCCGTGCGTTCGCGTCACCACGCGTGATCTAGCCTGAGCAGCACCGAGTCGGGTAGTCGGCGACAAAATCTGTCGAGCGTGGATACAGTAGGCGGGGGTGGGTTCGTGATCGAAGCGCCGACATCTGTCGTGTCGAGTCGTCTGCGTGACCCATCGTGAGTCACCCCAGCAGTCGACTCAGTCGACCAGTGCCGCCAGTGACGATCCGGTCGGAGTCGAAGATACGGACCGCCAGCCAGATCGCGCCGACCGCGAACAGGAGTTGGTAGCCGATCCCGGCGTACACCATCGTCGGGTCGCCGAACAGCAGTCGTTTCGGCGCGACAATCGGGTGTGTGAACGGGACGAGGTACAACAGCGCCTGCAGCGGGAGCGACAGCGTCTCCACCTCGGTGAACACAGTCACGCCGGCGGGGACGAACGCCAGCGCACTCAGCGGGAGGAGGTACGTCTGTGCGCCCTGTTGGTCGTCGACGAACGTCCCGAGACACAGCGCGAGCGCCAGCCCACAGACGAGTGTGAGCGCGAGTGAGACGCCGATCAGGACGTAGTCCGTCGTCGCCAGTTGGACGGCCGCAGTCGCCGCGCCGCCGTCGCTCGTCACTGACTGGTAGTACGCCAGCGAGACGACGTACAGTCCCGCGCCGAACAGCCCGATCGAGGAACTGCCGACCATCTTGGCGATCACCAGCGTCCGTCGGGACACCGGCATCGTCAGCAGTGTCTCCAGCGTCCGACTCTCCTTCTCGATTCCCATCGAGTTCATCACCATCTGTCCGGCAAACAACACCACGACCGCGATCACGATTGGGACGAACAACACCTGCGAGGTGAACACCGAGGAGAGCGCACGCGGGCCGCTGTCGACCTGCTCGCCTTCGACGACAGACGTCGCCTCGACTCGGACCGGACTGAGCTCCGTCGGTGTCGCACCCGTCACCACCAGTGCGAGCCGCGAGCGGGCGACTGCCAGCGGCTCGCGCAGCTCCGGACTCACGCCGACCAGACTCACCTCGTCGATCACGGCGTACGTGCGGACTGTCCCGGCCTCGCCGTTCTGCACCTGCTGGGCGAACCCGTCCGGTATCACGACGACGCCCTGTCCGCCCGCGGCACGAACCTCGTTGATCGCAGTCTCGACCTCTGCCGTCGAGTCGGCGGTGTACACGACGTCGGTCTCCCCCCGGAGCGTCTCTGTCACCACCGCACTGAGCTCGGAGTCGTCCGCGTCGACGACCGCCACCTCCGGCTGGTCTGCGAGTTGCTGTTCGACGCCGCTGATCCCCTGTCCCATCGCCACGAACAACAGCGGTGCCAACAGCAACGGCACCACGTACTTCGCCTGAAACAGCTGCCGTACTTCCTTCCGTATCAGATGCCAGAGTGGTCTCATGCTGTCACCTCGGTTGTCTTGTGTCGTCTCACGCCGTCGCCTCCAAGAACGCCTCTTCGAGGTTGTCGCCGCCGAACTCGGCGGTGAGCTCGTCGGGCGTCCCGACCGCAGCCACGCGACCCTCGTTCAGCAGGGCGACACGGTCACAGAGGTAGCCGACCTCGAGCAGGTCGTGTGAGGAGACGACAAGCGCGCGACGCTCGTCCGGGTACGTCTCGATCTCCTCGCGGACGGCTCGCGCGTTCCGTACGTCGAGTCCGTCCGTCGGCTCGTCGAGAATCGCCAGTCGCGGCCGAGTCATCAACACGCTGGCGACGAGGAGCTTCCTCGTCATCCCCTTGCTGTACTCTCCGATGTCGTCGTCGATCCGGTCCCCGAGCGCGGCGATCTCGACACCGCGGCCGACGACATCCGAGACGCTCTCCTCACCGGCACCGTTCGCCGGCTCCGTCTCGGTGGGGGTGGCTCCGACTGCGCCGCCAGCGACGTAGACGTTGGCGACGAACTGGAGGTAGTCGCGGCCGGTCAGGCTGTCGTACGCACCCGCCTCCTCGGGGAGGTACCGGATCAGTCGCCGGACCGTCTCTGGTGCCTCCGCGACGGAGACGCCGAACACCTCGGCCGTGCCCGCAGTCGGTGTCAGAAGCGTTGCGAGCGTCCGCAGGGTGGTGCTCTTGCCCGCACCGTTCGGCCCGACCAGTCCGAACACCTCTCCCGTGCCGATGGTCAGATCGACACCGTCGAGAGCGCGTACGTCGCCGAACTCCTTCTGGAGGCCGTCGACGCTGACGGCTGTCTCTCCGCTCTGTGCAGCCTCGGTCACTGTGGCGTTCACCTGTTCACTCATACTCGATCGCTGTTCGCTCGCGTCCCGAGTCGTGGCTCCGGAACGGAACGGGACGCCGATTACGAGTGTACACACCGGGAGCGTACACTTCAAACGCTCCGCGGCGTCTCCGAACGTGGAACACGGACAGACGCGTCTACAGGTGGAACAGGGGGAGTGCCCCGAGGTACACTGTCGGTCACAAGTGTTGATAGGTTGTTACGTCTCACTCGGGGTTCCA
>CAKZQY010000210.1 GCA_937142015.1 uncultured Halobacteria archaeon | reverse complement strand
CGCGGGCGTTCACGGTGGGCAACCACATCGTGTTCAATCACGGCGAGTACGACCCGGAGTCGCCCGAGGGCCAGCGCGTCCTGATCCACGAGTTGGCACACGTGCGCCAGCAGACCAGTGGTGCGTTGTCGATGTTGCCACAGGAAGAGGTGGCGCTGGAGATCGATCCCGATCCGGGGTTGGAACGTGAGGCCGAGGAGACTGTCGAGCGAGTGATGGACGGTGGGGAGCTGGGAATTCAGCGGCTGGTAAACACGGCGATACACGTTCAGCGGTTGAACGAGCAGCACGTGACGAGCGACTCGATGGAGGAGTGGGCCGCAGGGTTCGACATCGAAGAGCTGATCGAAAAGTACCTCGAAGATAATCCAGACGTGACAGCTGTCGACCCAGCAGAAGCCGAACAGCAAATTGATCCCGAAGTAGGAGAGCGACTCACGAGAGGACTGAGACAGGAAGTTGATCAACTTCCGGAGCGATGCTCGGATGTCGACTGGGAAGATATCAATGTGAATGTAGCTATCGCTAGGATAGATATAAACGACTCGTCGTTCTGGGTGGCTGCCGCGAGTGGCCAACGGATGTACAACGAGGCAGACGAGGACAATCCGCTGCTCCCAGGACCGTACAAAAATGAACGCGAGATCGACCACAGAGACTACGACGACGAGTACATGGACAACATTCGCATGTGGTGTACTGAACCAAAAATACTAGATCACGTAACAAACGAGTTTGACAGGGATGCCGAGGGTGAAGTCCTTCTGTATACCGAACAAAAACCGTGCAAAGAGGCTTGTCAATCGTTTATAAGAGAATTTCAGAACTACTTCACGACTGGTGACGAGTCCAGTAACGTCGATCTGAACATCAGCTATACGTTTGTGGAGACATGACTGAAACGACAGTCGGCGAACGCGTCGTCGAATTACTCGTGCAAAATGGCTACGGCCCAAGAGACAGCCTCGAGGGCTGCACTGAAGAGGACCTCGACGAACTCGAGCGACGATACGACATCACACTACCAGAGGCATACAGGTCGTGCATGCGGCATATCGGAAGGTCGTCTAACAAACTGTTCGAAGGAAGTCACTTCAACTACCCGGGAGTGAGACGCCAGACGGAGTTCGCAAGGGACCTTGCAGAAGATAGAGCGACTGACCTCGATCTCCCCGACGATATTTTTGTGTTTCACGGTCTACAGGGGTACGCGTTCGATTGTTTCAGAACGACGGAAGGAGAGGACCCACCAGTATACCTGTTTACGAAATTCGATCCACAAGACTCCGGTGGCACGTACGAGTTGAGACAGATGTCCGATTCCTTCTCGGATTGGATATTTAAAAGAGCGAAATCGAGAACTCCGGACACAGATATATAGTCTCTCTAGAAGAGCCTTCGTAGGGTCGTGCGTCACCCGTTGTAGCTCTGTGGCGATCTAGGACGGAATCAGTGGAAGTCAGCACAGAAATCGGGGGTTCGAACAGAACCAGATCACATTGCCAGCGACGGATACGCAACTGTTAGGAGTCCGGTCGGCGAACAGGCAGAGTCGAGGATGCTCCCCGAGATCACGGCAGTCGCCGAAGCGAGCGCTCCGCTGTACACCGTGCCGGTCGTCGGTATCGAACTGGGACAGACGGCGTTCACCGTCGTCGGTGTCTCGATCATCCTGCTGCTCCTGATGGGGTCCGGGTTCTTCTCCTCCTCGGAGATCGCGCTGTTCTCGCTCCCGGCCCACCAGGTCGACGCGATGGTCGAGCGAGGCGAAGACGGCGCGCGCGTCGTCCAGTCTCTCAAGGAGGACCCTCACCGCCTCCTCGTGACGATTCTCGTCGGGAACAACCTCGTGAACATCACGATGTCGTCCGTCTCGACGACGATCGTCGGGTTCTACTTCGACGCCGGCACGGCGGTGCTCGTCTCCTCGTTCGGTATCACCTCGATGGTGTTGTTGTTCGGCGAGAGCGCGCCCAAGTCGTACGCCGTCGAGAACACTGACTCGTGGGCGCGGACGGTCGCCCCCGTGTTGCGGATCGTCGGGAAGGTGTTGTGGCCGCTGATCACGCTGTTCTACTACCTGACGAGTATCGTGAACAAGGTGACAGGCGGCGGGACGTCTATCGAGTCGTCGTACGTCTCCCGCGAGGAGATCCGGAATATGATCGAGACTGGCGAACGCGAGGGGATCATCGACGAGGAGGAACGCGAGATTCTCCACCGGACCCTGCGATTCACCGAGGCCACTGCCAAGGAGGTGATGACTCCCCGCCTCGACATCGAAGTCGTGCCGAAGACCGCGACTGTCGAGGAGGCGATCCGGACGTGCATCCGGTCGGGACACGCCCGCCTGCCGGTGTGTGACGGGTCACTCGACAACGTGACCGGTGTGTTCGACATCCGCGAGCTTCACGAGTCCGACTACAACTCCTTCGACGACATCACCGTCGAGGAGGTTTCGAACCCGACACTCCACGTTCCGGAGTCGAAGAACGTCGACGAACTCCTCACCGAGATGCGGGAGAACCGACTCCACATGGTCATCGTCATCGACGAGTTCGGCGCGACGGAGGGGCTGATCACGATGGAGGACATGACCGAGGAGATCGTCGGCGAGATACTCGTCGGGGACGAAGACCACCCGATGGAGTTCGTCGACGACACCGAGCTCCTCGTCCGTGGCGAGGTGACCATCGACGAGGTCAACGCCGCACTGGACATCGACCTCCCGGAGGGTGAGGAGTTCGAGACCATCGCCGGCTTCGTGTTCAACCGCGCCGGCCGCCTCGTCGAGCAGGGCGAGGAGTTCGACTACGAGAACGTGACATTACGGGCCGAACAGGTCGAGAACACCCGTATCCAGAAAGCTCGGGTGAGTGTCGACCGCGGGACCCCGGACGCGACACGAGCCGAGTCACCTGCGGGCGAGACTGGATCGACTGGTGAGAACGAGTCGACTGAGACGACTGGCAGACCCGACGTGGAGAACGAGTCGACTGAGACGACTGGCGAACCCGACGTGGGGGAGACCGACTCGAAAAACACACAGTGAGACGCGCCGGGAGTCGTACAGTCACAAGGGTTAGACGTGAAACGGTAGTAGCCTCACCACCGAGTCATGTACGACAGTATTCTGCTCCCGTACGACGGGAGCGAGGGTGCCGCAGACGTGCTCCACCACGCCAGCGAGATCGCCCACTGGGCCGACGCGACTGTCAGAGTGCTGTACGTCGCCGACTCGACACGCGACAGTGTCACAGTCGTCGAGGGACAGACCGTCGACGCGCTCGTCCGGCACGGTGAGGATGTCGTCGCGGAGGCGACCCGCGCACTGGAAACACTCGGCGTCACCCACGAGACAGACGTGGTTCAGGGCAATCCCGCCCCCACCATCGCCGACTACGCCGAGCAGTACGGGCAGGATCTGATCGTGATGCCGACACACGGCCGGGAGGGACTCTCCCGACACCTCGCCGGGAGCGTCTCCGAGAAGGTCGTCCGGCTCTCGTCGGTGCCGGTACTCAGCGTCCGGATGCAGCCCGACGAGGAGCTCGCGTTCACCTACGAGCGTCTCCTCGTGCCGACGGACGGGAGCAGCGCCGCGACACACGCCGCCCGCCACGTTCTCGACCTCGCGGCCGCACTCGACGCGACGGTCCACGTGCTGTCCGTCGTCGACGACACGGCACTCGGCATCGACATCGGAGCGACGGGCTCCGGCAAAGACAGCGAGCAGGCGGCGACCGAGGCCGTCGAAGAGATCGTCTCGGCGGCCGACGACCGCGGTGTCACGGACACGGTAACCCACGTCGAACACGGGGAACCCGCCCCGACGATTCGTGAGTGTATCGAGTCGGAGGAGATCGACGCCGTCGGAATGGGAACGACCGGGAGACGCGGGACGGACCGAATCCTGCTCGGCAGTGTCGCCGAGACGACTGTCCGGTCGGCACCCGTGCCAGTTCTGACCGTCGCCGAACCGGAGTGATACGGTCGTGCCAGATCGTTACCACCGACGACCGACAGAGAGCACCGCAGCGACGTGATACCGCCCGATACCGCGACAGTCACCGAAAATCACTACGCACGACCGTATGAGTCGAGTCGGCGGTAACGATCTACGCACGACCGTGTGAGGCTGCCCGTGTGACCGACACTCTCGAACCGCGGGCGAGACCGCAGGAGGTGTCGAGGAGTCGTGTCGGCCACAGCCACGCTCCGTGGGGGCCGGACAGTCGGTCACAGTTCACGGCGAACGTCCAGCCTCGGAGTCGACAGGTGCCGAAAATCCGGGCAGGAGACGGCGTGTGCGTGTGCTCACAGGGTCAGCGTTCAGAAGTCTTAACGTCGCCCCACAGAAAGGGCAGGTAGCATGCCAGCGGACTTCAACTGGGCCATCGGCGGGGAGGCCGGCGATGGGATCGCCTCGACCGGGAAGATATTCGCACAGGCGCTCTCCCGGGCGGGGCGGCACGTCTTCACGTCGAAGGACTTCGCGTCCAGGATCCGTGGCGGCTACACCGCCTACAAGGTGCGAACCAGCACCGAGCGGGTCCAGTCGGTCGTCGACCGACTCGACGTGTTGATCGCACTCACCCCACGAACCATCGACGAGAACGTAGACGAGCTCCACGAGGGGTCGGTCGTCATCTACGACGGGGAGCGGACCACGATGCAGGACGTGGAGATCCCCGACGGGATGATCGGACTGGACGTGCCGCTCAAGCGGCTGGCCGAGGAGGCTGGCGGCGCGATCATGGCCAACATCGTCGCCTTAGGGGCGGCGTGTGAGGCCACGGAGTTCCCCATCGAGAACCTCGATTCCGCACTGGAGAAGCGATTCGGCGACAAGGGGCGTGTCATCGTCTCCAACAACGAGGACGCCGCCCGGAAGGGTCAGGAGTACGTCCGCGAGGAGTACCCGGACGTGGAGACGGACTACTCGCTGGACACGACGGACAACGACTACGTGCTGTTGAACGGAGACGAGGCCATCGGAATGGGTGCCATCGCGGCCGGCTGCCGGTTCTACGCGGGCTACCCGATCACCCCCGCGACGGACGTGATGGAGTACCTCACCGGCCGGATCGAGGCGTTCGGCGGCCACGTCGTCCAGGCAGAAGACGAGTTGTCCGCGATCAACCTCGCGCTGGGCGCGGCGCGTGCCGGCGCACGGTCGATGACGGCAACCTCTGGACCGGGAATCGACCTGATGACGGAGACGTTCGGACTGGTCGCCACCTCCGAGACGCCGTTGGTGATCTGTGACGTGATGCGGTCCGGTCCCTCCACCGGGATGCCGACCAAACAGGAGCAGGGTGACCTCGACATGCTGTTGTACGGCGGCCACGGCGAGGTGCCGCGGTTCGTTGTCGCCCCGACCACCGTCGACGAGTGTTTCTGGAAGACGGTGGAGGCGTTCAACCTCGCAGAGAAGTACCAGCTCCCGGTGTACCTCGTGGCGGACCTCTCGTTGGCCGTCACAGAACAGACGTTCGAGCCGGAGACGTTCGACATGGACGCCGTGGAGGTCGACCGCGGCAACGTCGTCGACGCGGAGGAGGCGGCAGCCCACACGACGGAGAAGGGGCAGTTCAAGCCCCACGAGCTCACGGACGACGGGATCAGTCCGCGGGCCTTCCCCGGCACGACCGGCGGTGCACACATGACCACCGGGCTGGAGCACGACGAACTCGGCCGGCGGACGGAGGAAGAAGAGATGCGCGTCGAGCAGGTGGACAAGCGCCAGCAGAAGGTGGAGACCGCACGCGAGCGGGAGTCGTTCGACTACCGCGAGTTCGGCGACACAGACGCGGAGACACTCGTCGTCTCGTGGGGCTCCAACGAGGGCGCACTCGTGGAGGCGCTGGAGCTGATCGACCAGCCGATTCACGTGATCTCCGTGCCGTACGTGTTCCCACGGCCGGATCTCACCGCGGAGTTCGAGTCGGCGTCGGAGGTGATCGTCGTCGAGTGTAACGCGACCGGACAGTTCGCAGACGTGCTCGAACACGACACGCTCCAGCGGGTGAAGCGGATCAACAAGTACGACGGCGTCCGGTTCAAGGCGGACGAACTCGCAGCGCGGATCGAAGAGACGGTCGCAGAGCCGGCTCCGACGGCCGGCGACTCACGGGAGGTCGAAGCAGAATGAGCTCAGACGTTCGATTCACCGACTTCAAGTCAGACGAACAGCCGACGTGGTGTCCCGGGTGTGGCGACTTCGGCACGATGAACGGGATGATGAAAGCGCTCGCCGAGACGGGGAACGACCCCGACAACACGTTTGTCGTCGCCGGAATCGGCTGTTCCGGGAAGATCGGCACGTACATGCACAGCTACGCGCTCCACGGCG
>CAKZQY010000209.1 GCA_937142015.1 uncultured Halobacteria archaeon | reverse complement strand
AACAGTAATTATCAATAGATGAAAGTGAAATAGAGAAGCCGATGTGTGTCAAAACAAAAAGAGAAAAGATTTATGTGGTTCCTATACTGATACGTATATAATGTCATTATTAGAAACGGCGGGTGCAGCATTAGCAGGTGGGATCGGAGGTGGAATAGTTACTCTTATTGGAAGAGAGTTAGTTCAGCGATACAGATCTCCAGAGTTGACTCTTGACTGGCTCAATAGTCAATCAAACTCCCCGGCCATTGTATCCCGAGAGATCAATACTGAAAAAACAAATATTGATAATATTCCAGAAATTGAAAAGCAGATTAGAACTAGGGATATACATCTTTCTCTCAAGAATACCGGGAGGTCACCTGCTCGCGAATGTCAAATCAAAGCTGATATTTATAAGGAGGGACATAAAGTCCCTATTTCGGTTAGATTAGGGAATCGTATGAAGCCACCTATATTGTATGAAAATCCTGTAGAAAGTGCACATGAGCGCACAGCCCCATTTCAAGTGAACCGAAATGATAAGGTAATAATTGACCTTCTTCGACTTATATACTCAAAAGAAACAATTAATAATAGAAAAAAGCTAAAAGAAGTATCAATGAGAACCCTATCTTCATTTAGACCATTCAAATTTGATTCAGGAAAAAAATATACTATTCATATAACAGCTACAGCGGCTAATGCGGAGCCTGCTAAATTTGGCCTTACTCTCGAATGGAGTGGTGGTTCTGAAGAGGAATCAATCCGCAAATCAATCACAAAGACAGATCCAAATACTATACATATCTAATTATACATTTATTATAATAAGTAATATAATTAAATGGCAGGTAGAGTATAGATGGACCGTGAGCGGGAGGTCCGTGATCTACAGTTCTGCGTCGCTCTACCCCCACTCAGAGACCACTACTCAAAAAAAGTACGGTTCTCACGGAAGTTGTTCCCGGAACCCTTTTGCGGAGTGCCGGACCAACCACAGTGCAATGAGTGACCTCACCGAGGCGTACCAACTGGACTACTTCGCGGAGGAGGGGTTCACCCGGAAACAGTGTGACTCCTGTGGCGCGCAGTTCTGGACGCGGGACGACGACCGGGAGCTGTGTGGCGAGCCGCCCTGCGAGGAGTACTCGTTCGTCGACGACCCCGGGCTGGACCGAGAGTACAGTCTCGCGGAGATGCGCGAGGAGTTCCTGTCGTACTTCGAGGCGAACGGCCACGAGCGGGTGGAGCCGTACCCGGTCGCGGCCAACCGCTGGCGCGACGACGTACTCCTGACACAGGCGTCGATCTACGACTTCCAGCCGCACGTCACGAGCGGGGAGTCGCCGCCGCCGGCGAACCCGCTCGCCGTCTCCCAGCCGTGTATCCGGATGGGCGACATCGACAACGTCGGCAAGACCGGTCGGCACACGATGGCGTTCGAGATGATGGGCCACCACGCGTTCAACGCCGACGAGGGGACCGACTACGCCTACGAGGGAGAGGTGTACTGGAAAGACCAGTGTGTGGAGTACTGTGAGGGGTTCTTCGAGCGGTTCGGCGTCGACTTGGAAGAGCTCACGTTCATCGAAGACCCGTGGGTCGGTGGCGGCAACGCCGGGCCGGCGTTCGAGGTGATCTACCGCGGTGCGGAGCTGGCGACGCTCGTCTTCATGTCGATGGAGCAGGACCCCGACGGAGAGTACGAGATGAAGGACGGCAATCGCTACAGCCCGATGGACCGTCGGGTCATCGACACCGGCTACGGGCTGGAACGCTGGACGTGGATGAGCCACGGCACACCCACCGTCTACGAGGCGGTCTACCCCGAGACGATCAAGTTCCTGAAGGACAACGTCGGGATCGACCACACGGAGGAGGAGGCTGCACTCGTCCACCGCGCCTCGAAGCTCGCCGGGAAGCTCGACATCGACGACGTGGACGACTTCGACACCGCACGGCGAGAGGTCGCCGACGAACTCGGGGTGGACCACGAGCGGCTGTCGCGGCTGCTCGAACCGCTGGAGGACATCTACGCCGTCGCCGATCACTGCCGGACGCTGGCGTACATGTTCGGCGACGAGATCGTCCCGAGCAACGTCGGGACGGGCTACCTCGCGCGGATGGTGTTGCGCCGGACGAAGCGGCTGGTCGACCGCGTCGGTATCGACGCGCCGCTGGACGAACTCGTCGACATGCAGGCCGAGCGGCTGGGGTACGAGAACCGCGATCTGATCCGTGACGTGGTGCGGACGGAGGTGCGGAAGTACCGCGAGACGCTGGACCGCGGCCAGCGACGCGTCCGACAGCTCGCCACGGAGTACGCCGAGGCGGGAGAGCCAGTGCCGACCGACGAGCTCGTCGAACTGTACGATTCACACGGCATCCAGCCGGACACGGTGGCCGACATCGCCGAGGAGGAGGGCGCGACCGTCGACGTGCCGGACGACTTCTACCGACTCGTCGCGGAGCGACACGACGCCACAGCGGAGTCTGCCGCGGCGGCTGACCGAGACGACAGAGTCGACGAGCTGCCGGAGACCGACCGGCTGTACTACGACGATCAGGAGCGCACGGAGTTCGAGGCGGTCGTGCTCGACGTGTTCGAGCGCGAGGACGGCTACGACGTGGCCTTGGACCAGACGATGTTCTACCCGGAGGGTGGTGGCCAGCCACCGGACCACGGCACGCTGTCGACCGAGGAGGCGACCGTCGAGGTGACCGACGTACAGATCCACGACGGCGTGGTGCTCCACCACACAGACGGCGACCCGGGGAAGGGAGAGTTCGCTCGCGGGCAGATCGACGGCGAGCGCCGCCGGCGACTAATGCGTCACCACACGGCGACACACGTGATCGGTCACGCCGCACGCGAGGTGTTGGGCGATCACGTCCGGCAGGCCGGCGCACAGAAGGGCACCGACTCCGCCCGACTCGACGTGACACACTACGACCGCATCTCTCGGGCAGAGGCCGAACAGATCGAACACGTCGCAAACGAGCTCGTTCGAGAGAACGTGACCGTCTCACAGTCGTGGCCCGACCGCAACGAGGCAGAGGCCGAACACGGGTTCGACCTGTACCAGGGTGGCATTCCGCCGGGCGAGCAGATTCGGATCATCGAGGTCGGCGAAGACGTACAGGCGTGTGGCGGCACCCACGTCTCGCGGACGGGTGACATCGGCGCGATCAAGCTGCTGAACACGGAGCCAGTTCAGGACGGCGTCGAGCGGCTCGTGTTCGCAGCCGGCGCGGCAGCCATCGACGCGACACACGAAGAGGAGAACGCGCTGTACGAGGCGGCCGACGTGTTAGACGTGGACCCGCTCGACGTGCCAGAGACCGCAGAGCGGTTCTTCCGCGAGTGGAAGGAGCGCGGCAAGGAGATCGACCGTCTGAAGGAGGAGCTCGCCGAGGCGCGCGCCGAGTCGACCGGCGACACCGTCGAGGTGGCCGGCGCGGAGGCGGTCGTGCGACGCGTCGACGCCGACGCCGACGAACTCCGCGCGACGGCGAACGCGCTCGTCGACGAGGGCACTGTCGCGGTGTTGGGGTCCGGTGCTGGCGGCTCCGTGACGTTCGTCGTCGGCGTCCCCGAGACGGTCGGCGTGGACGCGGGTGAAGTCGTCTCCGAACTCGCCGGTCGTGTCGGCGGCGGCGGCGGCGGTCCGCCGGACTTCGCGCAGGGGGGCGGCCCGGACGTGGACGCGCTGGACGACGCGCTGGCCGACGCGCCCGACGTGCTGGCGACCGTCTCGAACGCCTGAAATCTCCGTTCGTTCCGGCCAGTCCACACTGTCGGTCACGAGCCAGCGAATCCGGTGTCGAAGAAGTGGCCGTCGTGTCGGGGACCCGGGCGACACACCTCGAAAGAGAGACAGCGTCGTCGCTGGAGCGACGGCCCGCAGTCGCGCGTTCGGGCGTCAGTTCTCCAACTCGGGAGTCTCCTCGATCCGCATCTCGCCGATCTTGTCCGTGATCTCGTCGAGCTTCCCGTCGAGGTCGTCGACGAACTCCGCGGTGCGGTCCGTCGTGATCGCACCCTGACTCGACGGCTCGATCAGGTTCTCCTCTTCCAGCACGCGCAGGGAGTAGCGTACCTTGTGGTGCGGGTATCCCGTCTCGTTCGACATCTTCACGATTCCGATTGGCTCGTTCCCGATCACCATCCGGAGAACCTTCAGGTGCCGCTCCAGCATGTCGACCTCTTTCTCCAGTCGGTCTATCATGGCACTTGTTAACTTGTCCGTACCAGATTTAAAGGTTCTCCCTCGCGGTGGTCCTGCCGCGACTGGACCGCCGCGAGCGGGGGGGCCTGCCGCGACTGGACTGCCGCGAGCGGGGGGTTGACCTGACAGTTGCGTCGGTCGTGTGTTAATAGTTCTGGGAGTGCCGACAGTTTGCCGGTACTCCGAGTGCGTACCGGTGTCGATCCCGCGTACCAGCTGTCGGAAGCGCGGAGGTGGAGCGGTAGCGACTCCCAAGGGCAGAGTGGGTCACCCGTCCTCGACACGCGAGACGAGTTCCGTGTCCGCCGCCTGTGGGTCGTCGCCTGCGTGCTCGGGTGATAGGATCGTGCGTAGATAGTTACCGCCGGCTCGACTCACAGGTGCAGTATACTGTCGGTCACAAGCCATCGAACCCGGGGGTCGACAGAACCGAGGCGAGACGCGTTGGAACCCCGAGTGAAACGCAACAACCTATCAACACTTGTGACCGACAGTATAGCAGCGCGGTACCGTCCAGTACTCCGCACCCAACCGAAAATCCCTACGCACGACCCTACGAGGACTCCTCGTCGACGACAGCAGTCACGCGTGGACTGCCGGTCGTCGGGTCCTCGCTCAGTCGCGTCGGAATCCCGAACGCCGCGGCGAGAGCGTCGTCCGCGAGCACGTCCGCCGGGTCGCCGGCGGCGCGAATCTGTCCGTCCGCCAACAGGAGGAGTCGGTCACAGTAGCGTGCCGCCGCGTCGAGGTCGTGAATCGCGGCGAGAACCGCCTTGCCGGTGGGTTCCTCCTGCTCGCCGTCGGCCGGTCGGTCGCTGCGCTGGGAATCGTCCGCGTCGCCTGTGACAGCCTCGCGGACGACCTCGAACGTCCGCACACGGTGGTTGATGTCGAGACTCGCAGTCGGTTCGTCCAACAGCAGGACGGGCGTCGTCTGTGCGAACGCGCGAGCGAGCAGCACGCGCTGACGCTCCCCGCCGGAGAGGCTGGTGACGGAGCGGTCGGCCAGCTCTGTGACCTCGCTGCGGGCCATCGCCCGCTCGACCGCGCGGTGATCCTCGGGCGTGGTCCGGCCGAACCGGGAGACGTACGGCGTCCGTCCCATCTCCACCACGTCGGCGACGGAGAACTCGAACGCGAGGTTCGTCTCCTGTGGGACGGTCGCAACGCGGCGCGCGACGGCGCGACTGGAAAGCGTGTCGAGTGACTCCCCGCCGACCTGCACCGTGCCGGCGTCGGGCGAGAGTGTGCCGTTCAGCGTCCGCAACAGCGTGGTCTTACCCGCGCCGTTCGGTCCGACGAGACCGACGAACTCGCCGGCGGCGACCGAGAGCGAGACGCCGTCGAGCACCGTCTCGCCGCCGAGCGCGACACGCAGATCCTCGGCCTCGATACGACCGCTCACAGCTCGTACACCTCCCGAGTGCGGAGGAGGTAGAGGAAGAACGGCGCGCCGGCGGCGGCGGTGACGATCCCCACGGGGAGTTCGACGGTGCCCGCGCGAGCGACCGTGTCGGCGGCGACGAGGAAACTCCCACCCGCGAGCGCACTGGTCGGCAACAACACGCGGTGGTCCGGGCCGACGAGCAGGCGGACGCCGTGGGGGACGATCAGCCCGACGAAGCCGATCACGCCGGAAACCGCGACCGCCGCGCCGGTCAACACCGCCGAGACAGCCAACAGCGCGCGCTTCGACCGCTCGACGTCGACACCGAGCGCGCTCGCGTCCACCTCGCCGAGGAGGAGCACGTTGAGATCTCTCGCGTACGCGGACAGGCCGACGACGAGCGGCGGAACGACGGCACCCACGACGATCACCTCCTCCCACGCGGCGTTCTGGAAGTGACCCATCAGCCAGAAGACGACGCGCCGCATCGACCGCCCGGAGAACAACAACAGGAACGAGACGGCGGCGCTCAACAGCGTCTGGACGGCGACACCGACCAACAACAGTGTCGCGGTCGGCGTCCGACCGTCGCGGGTGGCGATCAGGTAGACCGTGAAGCCGGCGATCAGACCGCCGAGAAACGCCGCGCCTTGGAGTCCCAGACCGAACGGGAGCGCGAACGGGAGGACGATGGCGGCGACGGCACCCACCGCTGCGCCGGAGGAGACACCGACGATGGAGGGGTCTGCCATCGGGTTGCGGAAGAACCCCTGCATCACGGTGCCGGCGGCCGCGAGCGCGGTGCCGACGAGCGCTGCCAGCAGGATGCGCGGGAGTCTGATAGTCCGAACGATCACTGTCTTCGTCTCGGACACCTGGAACGCGAACGGGTGGTGAAACTGGACACGGACGGTCGGAACGCGCAACAGGCCACCGCCGCCGCCGGACAGCTCGACGCCGACCGGCACCGCGACGGCGTTCAAGATCACGGCCGCCACGTCGCTCGCGGGGATCGACACCGGCCCGACACCGGCGCTGGTCGTGACGACGACTGCCAACAGCGCCGCTAAGCCGACGGAGTACGCTGCCGTCTCTCGCCACACTCGACGCACGGACACAAACGGATTTGTCTTAGACAAGCAGTTATTGTCTTCGGTCTGGGGAGGCGGGCGATAGCAACGCATTTGCACGTGGCACCACCGACAGACGGACATGGTAGAGAACGTCCTGTGGCCCGCCTACTTCGACGCGGAGTTGACACGGTCGGACGGGCGGCGGCTCCCGGTCGATCAGGCAGTGCCGGAGCCGACAGTCGACGAGATCGCGCAGGCGGTTCAGCAGGTCGGGTACGACGCGACAGTCGAGCGCGGCAAGACGTACTCGCGGGAGTACACCGCTCGTGGGCGCGTTCTCGCGCAGGGGACGACGGACACGACGAAGAACGACCTCGTCCGAGCGGTCGGGGCGTACCTCGCGGTCATCCGCGGTGGGTGACCGTGCGCCGCGTGGGTGAGGTCGTCCGGACGGCACAGCGGCTCGCGGTGGTGCGACTCGCCGCGGAGTCACCCGACCGTGCGGAGCTCCCGAGTGTCGGTACACGAGTGATCGACGAGTCGCTCTCGGAGGTGGGCGAGATCGTCCACGTGTTCGGCCCGGTCGACCGACCGTACGTCGCCGTCTCGCCGGACGACGGCGTCTCGCTCCCGCAACTCGTCGGACAGCCGCTGTACGCGCGGTGAGATACACGACGAGAGGCCCAGCTCGGCTCACAACGAGAGGCACAGCTCGGTCCACAACGAGTGGTCCGGCTCGTGACCCGCGCGCCGCCGCAAACACGAACGGGTCTCGACGGCCACACCACGCCAGCCGTTCGAGGGCGGTCGTCAGTACTGTCGCGCAGTGATTCGGGCGATAGCGACGCCAGAGACGAGGATAGCGACGGCGACGAACCCGAACAGCGCCATCTGCGTCGTCGCTCCGTCCTGTGCCGCCCGCACGGCGAACGGGAGCAGTCCCGCAGCAGCGCCGACGTGTAAGGCGACGACGAGTCGAGGGAGTGTCAACGGTCCCGGAAGGTCGGCGTCCGACTCGCCCGTGCCGGCGATCGCGGCGTCGAGTTCTGGGTCCAGATACTCCGAGATGTCGTCGTCCTCTGTCATACTGTCACGTAGTGGCGTGAGCCCACTTCAACGTCACGAGCCACGACGAGCAGAGATTTATACCCGCGACAGCCCAACACGCCCACGGATGGACTTCAGACGCCTCGTACGCGGGAGCGTGGCGTGGCCGCGGCTAGAGGCAGTCGTACGCGAACTCCTCGACAGGTACGACAGAGCGGCAGGTCACGTCAGGTTCATCGAGGCGGACAACTGGCTGTCGACACCGTTCGTGCTCGACGGGGAGCTGTTCGTGAAGGTGGTGAGTCGCCAGAACTCGGTCGTCCACGCGGTGCTCACCACCGGGCGGAACCTCGGGGCAGTCTCCTCGGGCGAGGAGGGGTTCTTCGAACACGTGAGCACGCCCTACGAGATGGCACAGCGGGAGTTCGAGGCGACAGAGCGAATGCGCGCCGTCGGTGTGAACGCGCCAGAGCCGGTCGAGGTGATCGAAGTCGACGGGCTGGGCGTCCTCGTCACGGAGTACCTCGACGGCTTCGAGCCGATCGACGCGCTCGACGCCGAGACGGTCGCCGACCTCGCACCCGGACTGTTCGCCGATCTGGCGACACTCCACGAACACGAGTTGGCACACGGGGACTTACGAGCGGAGAACGTCCTCGTCGTCGACGGCGAGCGGTACTTCGTCGACGCCACCAGCCTACGCGAGCCGGACCCGGAGTTCGTCTCACACACCGACGCCCGCGAGGCTGCACGCCAGTACGACGTGGCGTGTGCGCTGTCCGCGCTAGAGCCACTGGTCGGCGCACGCACGGCCGTCGACGCCGCCGCGAGCGCGTACCCGCCCGCCGATCTGCTGGGTGCCCGCGAGTACCTCGGCTTCGTCGCCGTCCGCCCGGACCACGACTTCGACGGGCCGGCGCTGCGAGGCGAGATCGACGAGCGTGTCGGCGCTGCCGACGACCTGTCTCAGTAGCCCCCGCCCGGTCCGTCGCTGGAGTCCGAGCCACCACACGGCAGGTCTGCCTCCAGTGTCGCTCCTCCGACCAACACCGCGCCACACATCGACCCCTTCCCGTGGATCGTACAGATGTACTCGTACACACCGGCGGAGTCGAACGTGTGCGACAGCGTCTCCCCGCCCTCGAACGTCTCGTCGAACGACCACGACGCCGCGGCCTCGTGGAACTGCGCGCTCGTCACCGTGTGGCTGTCGTACACGCCGCTCGACTGGTTGTCCCAGACCACCGTGTCTCCCGTAGCGACCGACACACGCAACGGCTCGAAGCTCGTCCCCTCTGCGACGACTGTCGCGTTCTGCTGTGGCGTCGCGGTCGGCGAGGGCGTCGCTGACGGCGTCTGTGCGGGTGTCGCTGATGGCGTCTGTGCGGGTGTCGCTGGTGGCGTCTGTGCGGGTGTCGCTGGTGGCGTTTGGGTTGGCGTCGCCGACGGCGTCTGAGACGATGTCGTCGTCGGACGTGTCGTCGGCATCTCGGTCGACTGCTCTGTTGCGGTCGCTGTCGGTGTCTGCGGATCGGTCGGTGTCCCTGTCGGAGACGCCGTCTGCGAGTCGGCTGCCGTGGCAGTCGCCGAATCCGTCGGGGAATTCGTTGCCGTCACACTCGACTGCGCTGTCGGTGTCGCGCTCGGCGTGTCTGTCGCCGTGGCCGGTTCGGTCTCCGTCTGGTCGCCGCCGCTGTCGCCAGCACAGCCGGCGAACGTCGTCGCTACACCCGTCGAGAGAAGCGTCAGGAGGCGTCTGCGATTCACGAACGTTCCAGGGACTGGACCGACTAAGAGCTTCGGACGAGGGCCACGGACGGAGGTCGTGTCAAGTTGGCGTGATACGGTCGTGCGTAGTGATTTTCCGTGACTTTCGCGGTATCGGGCGG